>NZ_JAUZUW010000002.1:0-446150 GCF_031844245.1 Exiguobacterium sp. BRG2 | reverse complement strand
CTTTTGTTATTTCTTGGAACGTTTCGATTGAGAAGCTGCGTAAACACTGACCGCTAACACAAATAAGATTGCAAACCATGTCCAAAATGACATGCTACCGTCTCCTTTTGATGATGCGAGGGTACTTAAACTGTCTTCTTGTTCTTACCAAAAAGTTCCTGCAATCATTTGTTAGCGATTTTTCGTAATAGATAGAGTGCATAGATGATCGATGGGATCGCCATCGCCATAAGAATGAGATGGACACTCCCAAATTAAAGATTCATTGCTAGACTAAAATCTGACACTTTTGTTTCCTCCTACAGCTCAATTCTTCTTCTAGTTACTCTTCTAGAATAATACATTGATTCGTGTTCAACGCCTTACAATTATGTAATAAATTTCAATTCACATTCTTTTTCCAATACTTCACGGTTACACTAAACGTATGAAAAAGAGAAAGTACTCATCGATGGTCTTCTCTTTTCCTTGAATAATTAGCTGATATTGTACACCTGTTTTTGATCAATCATCATTATGAATCAGCTAATCGTTATTTAAAGGAGTGAACGTAGTGCATATCATAACTACCCAATTAATCGAATTCATTCTCGAGAAGTATCAGTTAAATGATTACATTTTCTATGAGTCATCTTACGCTCGACACAAAATAAACGACCAAACCGTCTACTCTTTTGAAACGTTTTGGATTCCGCGAGGTGCATCTGTTATCGAGGAAGAGGATGGAACGATGCTTCCAGAAGGAACCGTGCAGATTACGATTGACCCTGTTACGAAACGAACGACGACGTTATCCTTACACGGTCCGAACTCGATTCATTCCGTGCCTGACGATTTACGTGATTCAACCACTCGGACGGCATGGATCGAATCAGAGACCGATATGATCCATGGTACGCATTTCATGCTCGAAGAAGAAAATGACACTTTTTTCAGTTATGTGAGTTGTCACGAAGGGATTCGGCTGTCTCCCGGTTGTTTCATTCATCTGACATTAACGGAAAACGGTCAACTCGATGAGTTGTTCCTATACGGTCCTCACCCGAGTGATCATCATGTGAATCAGGAACCTTTCGCTTTAACGCTCGAGGACATCGACTCGCTAGCTAAACAACAAATAAAGTGGTTCTCCTATACAAAACCAGGACATCAATACGCGCATACTGTCGTCGAGACGTTCGTGACACAAGAAGGATCAATCCTTGTGCCTAGTAAACTGGATTTCACGTCATCACTCGATCGAAATGACATCTTAACGTGGGCAAATTCGTCAACTTCAATTCTCAAACGCCATCCTTTCCAATCAGCAGCAAGTGTGACAGCAGAGGATGTAATCATGCAGACCGAACATCCTGATTTTCATCCGATTTCGCAAGAGACAGTGAACGCCTGTCGAAACGCGATTCAAAAAATCGTCCAAAACGTCTACCCTAGTGAATCCGGACAATGGATGATTCGTCATATCTACCGGCAACATCCTTACCTTGCTGTCAAATTGTCACGCGCGCATCCGACGTCATATGTTGATCAGCAAAGACGCGTCACGATTCTCCTTGACGAAAAGACGCTTGACTGGATTAGCTTGACCGACGATCAGGAACTCCATACCGCGCTCGCATCCGTTACTCCACCGGAACTCGAAGATCATCAGCAAGACATCATCTTCAACGCATTACGTCCGTACCTTTTACTCACGCCGCGTTATGTGTTTGCCGCTTCAAAAGGTCAATACGTTCTCTGTGGTTTGCTTGACTCGAATCATGCTTACTTACCGGCAACGAACGAAGTCGTTTTAATGCGCGACTTATGAGTTAGTTCAGCCATTGATCTATCCGATTGCTTACGTCTTTCGGGAGATTAAGTCGTCTCAGTTGTTCGAGTCGTTCTCGGTCCACTTCCTGATCAGCAAGACAGTGCTCAATCATCACGACTTTTTGTTCTCGTCCTGGGATCAATTGATAGATGACATACCAATCGACGAGTGACATAAATGGAAGTCCGGTCTCATTAATAATCGTTTGTTCAGCAAACGGATAGATAAAGATCCCCTCGTCATGGCGAATCTGCAGACCGCTCATTAGATCGAGATCGATTCCTTCGATCATAAATTCTTGGAACACTTCCGTCGCGTAAAGTGACGTCTCGTCTTGTTCAACGACAGTTCCCATCTCAGATAACAATAGGACTGCCCGTTCGGCGTCCGCTAACGCGACGACGAGATCGATGTCGCGCGGAGTGACAGGCAGTCCATGATGGTATAACAATAATGAACCACCGATGCCAAAGTGAATCCGTTCTTGCTGCAAACACGCGACGACTTTTTCTAAGACTTGCTCAATACTCATCGTCGGAACCCCGCTGCTCGAAACGGCCCTTCCATCGAAATCGTAAAGATGATCCGGGCAATTTCTTCCGGTGATGTCTCGTTTGGATGGCGCAACCAGGATTCGATGACACCGAGATGGGCGGCTGAGAGATAGGCAATGAGATAATTTTCTGGAACGAGCCGTTCTCCTTGTTCCGGTAGTCCCAAGAACAGAATCTGTTGCATGTAATTACGGACTCGATTCCGAAACATCCCGTCACTCGTCGGACTGAGCAAGATTCGCATCAGCGTCCGATTTTCATAGAGGAAGATCAAAAACGGGATGATGCGCCGGTATGGCGAGTTCTCCTTTTGGTTGATTAAGACAAAGGGAATCTCGCGTTCAAACGTCGCTTCAATCTTTTCAAAAATCTCATTCGTCATCCGCTCGAGTAGTTCGTATTTATCCGCGTAATGATGGTAGAACGTCCCGCGGTTGACTTCCGCCCGATCCGTCAACAACTTAATCGTCACAGCATCAAAACCAACTTCGTCGATCAGCTGAAGGAACGTCTCACGAATCCTCCGGTCGGTCCGAATGACGCGTAAATCCTGTTTTTTCATTGAAATCGCCTCTTTCTTCAACAGTTTGTCGAGATGTGTCGCTTATGCGACAGATGGACGTCAAGTGGTCATTGCTCCCAGTTTATCTCCCTTTTATAATGAAATTAATCAACACGTTGTTCAATAATTATTTCATAAAAGGAGGGAGAATACGATGGATTTACAATTGCACGGTGTATCAAAATCGTTTCATCAACAGAACGTCCTCCAACAGATTGATCTTTTGATTCCGTCCGGTGAGATTTGTGGCTTGCTCGGTCCGTCAGGTTCTGGTAAGACGACACTGATTCGTTTGATGATTGGTGCGATCCAGGCAGACGCAGGTTCGATTCAGATTGGTGACACTTCGATGCCAAGCTTCAAGATGTTATCGCAGATCGGTTTCATGCCACAAAACGATGCCTTATACGAGGATTTATCGGGGCTTGCGAACCTACAGTTTTTCGGTTCCTTATACAACATGTCTCGTCAGGACTTAGCAAAACGAATCGAAGAAGTGTTGACACTCGTCGATTTAACGAATGATCAAAAAAAGCTCGTTCGCCATTATTCCGGCGGGATGAAGAAACGATTGTCCCTCGCCATCTCAATCCTACATCGTCCAAGCATTCTATTCCTGGATGAACCGACCGTCGGGATCGATCCCGTGTTACGCCGCCAGATTTGGAATCAATTCCAAGCGATTCGTGCGCAAGGTACGACGATTGTCGTCTCGACCCACGTCATGGACGAAATCAATGAATGTGACCGGGCAGCATTGATCTATAACGGTCGGATTATCGCCTACGATCCACTCGACCGTTTGCTCGCACAGACTGAAAACGGTCAGGTCGAGGAACTGTTCCTGCTCGCTGGAAAGGACGTGACGTGATGTGGCAACTCGCACGACGGGTCATCCGTCAAACGTTGAACGATAAACGAAGCGTCGGACTGATTTTGCTTGCTCCGTTATTAATCTTCACCTTGATCTATTTCCTACTTGGAAACGATGACTACACGCCTGTCGTTGCCATCAGTCAAGATGTACCGGCTCCCGTCTCACAATCGATCGAAAAACAGGATCTGTCGCTTAAAACGTATAACGGCAGCGATGCTGACGCCTATCTCAAGGACCATGAAACGGTCGACGTCGTCTTAGACATGAAAGACAATCAGCTAGCGTTGAACCTCCGCGAACCTTCGACGAAAAGTTCCAAAGCGTTACGCGAAATTCAAACTGGACTGGCATCCCTGCAACCGACGATGCAACTCGAGACGAACTATCTGTACGGGGATGTTGATCAATCGACCTTTGACGCGCTCGGTTTCGTCTTTTTATCCTTATTCTCGTTCTTTTTCGTCTTTATCTTATCGGCAATGGCACTCGTCAAAGAACGCAGTGGCGGCACGCTCGAGCGCTTGATGATGACACCGATTCGCCAGACCGACGTCATCTTCGGCTATACGCTCGGTTATAGTGTCTTCGCCTCCATCCAGGCAATTCTTGTCGTCCTGTACGCGACGACCGTTCTTGACTTACCGTCTGAAGGTTCGATCATCTGGGTCTTCCTGACGATGCTTGGACTTGCCGTTGTCGCGGTCTTGTTCGGAGCAACGATTTCGATATTTGCCCAATCTGAGCTACAGGTCGTCCAGTTGATTCCCTTTACAATCGTTCCGCAGATCTTCTTCTCCGGTTTGATTCCGCTCGATCTGATCCCATATGGACTTGGTAACATCGGATATATCACTCCGATTTTCTACGGAGCGAGTGCGATCAAAGAGGTACTCGTCTATGGTAACGGTTGGTCGAGCATCTGGCCGTACTGGCTCGGATTATTTCTCTACGGAGCCGCCTTATTCCTGTTGAACATGCTTGCCCTTAACAAGTATCGCGGACATCAAAAAAGACACGGCTGATTACACGAGCCGTGTCTGATTTTGCTTAAGCTGTTCGAGGAAAGCAGTCCGTCGAGAGGGATCGAGTGTCTGCTCTTCCACGTCGGCATAGCGAACGAGCTGATAGATCTCATGCGGGACTGTGACTTCTAAGCGTGTTAACCACTCCGTCAGCGTCTCATGTGTCCGTCGTTGCTGCGCTGAAGCAAGTGACCGATTGAACGCGCGCAACGCTTCACGAATTTCCGATTCAAGGAGTCTGTCTTCTAAGGAGAACTGGACTTCAGGCGTTAGCGAAAGCGATGCAGGAGATCGTTTTGTTGGATAACGAGATCGAAATGACCACTGCATGCGGTTGAACCGTTGTCGACGATAGAGATAGATGATCATTACTAGAGCGACCATCCAAGGAGCCACGCGAGTGATTTGATTGATTGCATCCGTCCATGATCCCTTTCCCACTTCAACAACAGGTTTCTTATCCGGCTCTTTCCGATATCCTTTGTGCCCATTTTTTGAAGAGTCCAGTGCCTTTGTGATCAAATCTTTTTTCGTATAGATGACTTTTTTAGTCGGTAAGATCGTGCTCGGGACATGTACCCAGTTTCCCGTCGACTGATCGATCGGAGGATCGACTAATGCTTGATACGACAGTTTTACACCCTCGACGCCTAAAAATAGCAATACGCATGTCATGAACGTCATTCCAATCATTCGACTTCTCATTTCATTTTGCACCTCCAAAATGAATTGAAATCCTTAACACAAGACCTTTTCCCATATGTTACCATGAAAGGAGGCGATTCAGATGAGTTACGAAAAAGTATTTCAAATGCCGATGTTGCAGCTGTATCAGGTATACCGCCAAAAAGTCGAGCGTAAGCAACGGACACAAGAGGAGCTCGATGACGTGCTGTTCTGGTTGACCGGACACACGCCATCAACTCTTGAACAAGCCATACAAACCCAAACCGTCGCAACCTTTTTCGAGCACGCACCCGACCTGAACGAACGCCGCTTTCTTGTCACTGGCGTCATCTGCGGGATTCGTGTGGAACATCTAACGGATCCGTTAATTCGTAACATCCGGATTCTTGATAAACTCGTTGACGAACTGGCGAAAGGAAAAGCATTAGCTAAAGTCTTACGATAAGGAGGAATGCTGATTTCTACGATACTCAGTACACTGGCCATCCTCATCATGGTTACCAGTGTGGCTTATTTCACCGTCTATCAAGTTAAACGAAATAAAGGAACCCATCGTTCCCCCGTCTATCGACTTGTCTTTAGTGGTCTGTTGGTCGGCTTGATGGTCAGTTATTTTTTGTTGACGTGAGTCGTGATTTTCAGTTTTTGATTTAAACAATAAAATCATTAATACAGTATTTGAAATAATAAAGGAGGTATATGCCTGAAACTTCGAAAATGGATCCTTCCACTTTTATTGCTCACCTGTCTCGTCTCACCGAATGCTGCGACGTCGTATGTGAAATGGACGATCGCTCCGGCTGGTCACTATCTCGAAAGGCTTCAAGCGGCTGACATTTCTTATAAATTTCGGCAACAGACGCTCTACATTCAAGAAAAGGATTTGCATCGCGTCACGACGTGCTGTACGTAATTCCTATACAAAATCCCCTCATTTCAGTCCGAAATGAGGGATTTTGTATAGGAAAAGATTTAGCGAATCGTTTTCAGCGCCTTTGCCCACGGGATGACTTGATCGAGCATCTGGTTGACCGATGTTTCTTGAACGGCTGCCGCTTTTAAAACCGATCCATTCTCGAAATCAGTGAACAAGGATAACGCTGGATGCACCCGGACATCGGCAATCAATAACTCACCGAGGATGCCACGCAAGTGTTCTGCCGCCCGAGCTCCACCGACAGAACCGTAAGAGACGATCCCTGCTGCTTTATTGTTCCATTCGACCCGTAGATAATCGAGCGCGTTCTTGAGTGACGCTGCGATTGAGTGGTTGTATTCCTGAACGATGAAGACGAATCCGTCTTGTGCTGCGACATCCTTCGACCAAGCAGCAGCACCTGATGCATCCGCGTCTTTTTCACCTAGAAGCGGTAATTTATAGTCGGCGATATCAAGAATCGTGTAGTTTGCATCCCCCCGTTGATCCGCGAGTTGTTTGACCCAGTTCCCGACTTGTGGGCTGAGACGTCCTTCACGTGTAGATCCTAAGATGATCCCAATGTTTAATTTCTCCATTTTTATTTCCTCCTCTTATTTAGATGCTGTCAGTTCACTTTCCTATTAAAGATATTCTTTTTCGATGTTGCGCGTACTCCGGACCGTATCGATTGGACGGACCATTTGTTCGATCTGTGCTCGTTGTGGCTCGAGGAATGGTGGTAATGACAATTTCTCCCCGACCGTTTCGTATGGCTCATCACCCATGAAACCAGGACCATCTGTTGCCCATTCGAACAAGACACCGCGCGCGACACGAGCGTAGAGCGATTCGAAGAAGAAGCGATCGACGTAACCGGACGTGTTGAAGCGTAGCTGTTGCATCCGCTCGATCCATTCCTGTAAGGCAGCCGTATCTTCGACGCGGAAGGCGACGTGGTGCACTGTTCCGAATCCTTGACGTCCGCTTGGTAGAACGACGTTATGCTCGACGATGACTTGGGCACCATTTCCGCCTTCACCCATCTCAAACAAATGCAGTGAACCAGCTTGATCGACTTCGCGCATCAACATCGCTTGTTCGAGTACCGCTTTTAAATTGTCGAATTCCGCGATCCGGATGTGAATTGGACCGAGTCCCGTGATTGCGAACTCGAGTGGCACCGGACCGTTTTGCCACGGTCTGCCGGAAGCGACACCTTGATTATGCTCGTCAGAGATCAACATGTATTGTTGCTCATCGAAATCGACGAACGAGAGCGTCTGCTTGCCGAATTGTTCTTTGATACCACGGTGCTTGACGTCGTATTTGTCAAAGCGTTTAATCCAGTATTCAAGTGCCGCATCCGTTGGAACACGGAACGCCGTCTTGAAGATTTCATTCGTTCCGTGTGATCCTTTTTGAATACCAGGGAAATCAAAGAACGTCATATCCGTGCCGGCAGATCCTTTATCATCGGCGAAGAATAAGTGATACGTCTGGATGTCATCCTGATTCACGGTCTTCTTGACCAATCGCATTCCTAGGACGTTCGTAAAGAAGTCATAGTTTTTCTCGGCACTGCTCGTAATCGCCGTCACGTGGTGGATTCCTTTTAGTTCATTCATGAAAAATCGCTCCTTTAATCGTTATTACCTCGAATTCGAGATATCAGTCTAAAAAATTTTATTGTTTTTTTGCTTGATAGCCGATTGTTTTGGCTGTCTCGATGAATGCTTCGAGGTCTGACGGGGCTATTCCTTGAAATACTTGATTAATCGCTTGCTCGTGCTTTGGAAAAATCGTTTCCATCAGTTGTTGCCCTTCAGAGGTCAGTTCCGCAAATGTCACGCGCCGATCTTCTGGACATGCTTTACGGAAGACATAATTCTTTTTTTCGAGCTTATCGATGACATAGGTGATGCTACTGCTCGTAATCAAGACTTTTTTCCCAATCAATTGAATCGGTTGCCTGCCCCTGTGAAACAGCAACTCAAGAACCGAAAAATCCGTCGGGTTCAGCCCCCACTGCGCAACGTCCTTCTTGATGACTTCATGTAACGCGTCGACTGCGCGCACCATGACCGTCAATGCTTTCAAGTTCGGATTCGGTAGTGTCATTTCGTTCACCCCTTTTTATCTTCAATTCATATATCTTTAATTCGAGATAAATATACCATCCAGATTTTTGTTCGTCAACTGTTTTGATTCACTTTTAATCACGATGATGAACACAACGGATGTTCGAAGCGTTCATCATCATTTAAAACAAAGCACGTACCCTTCTCCTAATCGAGAGTGATCGGTCTCAGATTGAATATACGCCGTATTGTCAGGTAATCCGATCGCATAATTCATTTGAGGCAGGTATTCCTGAAAACGAGCTGCTCGTTTTTCCTGATTCAAATGAGGACAGAGACAACCGCTCAGCCAACCTTGCCCCAAATCCAGGCAATAGCCCGTTCCGCCCTCACTCGTTCGGATTCCGTATGTCATCGCATAGATTGCTCTAGCGCTGACACCGACGTACCATGCTGTGATTCGGTATACGGTCAAAGTTCCTCCTTGCTCATCGAGCTTTTCACGTCCTCGATCTCCCCCGTCAGTTGTTCGATCCGTAAACGTGTCGCCTCCATCATATCGTATACCCCGTGAACGGAACCGGTGTCGACAATCGAATCCAAGTCGATGGTTTACCAAAGACAGACGCGTCATCGAGAAAAAGTTCTAAAGTTGCAACAGACGTCGTTTGCAACTTGACCATGAAGTTATAGCTACCGGTCAGGCGGTGGCACTCGACGACTTCTGGATGTCCTTTACAAAATTCAATTAAGCCTGCGCAACGTGTCTCTTCGAACATGACGATCGCGAGTAACCCTAGCGCTAGTGCTTCTGGATTAATGACAGCGCGGAATCCTTCGATGATCCCTGCGTCCTCCATTTTCCGGACCCGTTCGATGACGGCTGGTGCCGATAACCCGATCTGTCGTCCGAGTTCCGACCATGGGATCCGTGCATCATCTTGCAGAATCCGGACAATCTGTTGATCAATTTGGTCCATTTTCCATCCTCCTTCTGGTTCAAAACCACTTTCTTCAAATTAACATGGAATCAAAGGAAAATATAGCCTTTTACTTTGTTCTGCTGCTGTGTTCATTGAATAGTATTTCTTATACTACTAATAGGAGGTGATACGCATGGAACCAACCTGTGTCCGGTGCCAAGAAACGATTGAAACGACGGTCTATCAATGTTCACATGCTTGTACGTTTTGCGAACCATGTACAAAAACGCTCGATCATATTTGTCAAAACTGTGGGGAGCTGCTCGAACCCGCCACGCCAGTCACTACATAAAAAGACGGATGCCTCGGCACCCGTCTTTTGTCTATTCAGATCGTTTCTTGTGATTGCCGCTCGGATAGTCGTTCCTTTGCCTGTTCCTGGTGCGGTTTGATCGCCGACTCGCCAATCGAGTAACGCATGTGTCTTCCGAATGCCATAATCAAGTGTCAATAACCAGTATACGGCATCATTCGAGTCAGGATGGGAACGAATCATCGCATCGATCGCTTGATACGTCTCAAGCCGTTCTTCGAGCAATCATGCATGCTCCTGAATTTTCTGCAAGGAGACCTCTTTTGAAGCATGCCGCGCAAAATAGAGCTTCAATAACAAGTCGTTTCGTTGCACCGGCAGTTCGATGGACGGTTCAGCGATCCACCGCGCGAGCTCCACATGTCCGTTTTCCGTCAGGGCGAATTGTTTTCGTTCCCCATTCGTGACCTCTTCCACGATCAATCCTCTCGCCTCTAACCGTTTAAGCGTCGGATAGACTTGTCCGAAGTTGATTTTCCAAAAGTGATTCAAGTTCGTGTCGATCGTATGTTTCATCTCATAACCAGACGTACATCCGCTGGCGAGGAGTCCGAGAATCGCATAACGGGCATGTTTTCTTTTGGCATCGGTCCCTCCTCTATCTAAAAGATACTATCTTTTAGATAGAGTTACCGTTCATTTAAATGCCAAACAGGAAATTTACTGGATGGAGCAGGAATTCTCGTTTTAAATCCGAATTCTTGTTCACATACTTAATTAAAAGGAGTTCTCACATGACATACGCTAAAGCTTCTATCTTTTTTAGTCTGATTGGTCTGTTCATTGCCTATATGATTTTCCCACCAATTAACTGGCCATTCGGTCCAAACTCGATGATTACGATTCCAATCGGACTTGGGATCGTCGCCATCAAACGACGGGAGCCCGGGATTCTTAAATATGTCAGTCTCGCCTGTGCCATTCCGCTCGGTGTGCTGCTACTACTCTTTCTCGGTTTCATCTTCAGCGGTCAAATTTAATCGTCTTTCTATAGATGTTCATGAGACGCTTTCTTGAGGGCATCGAATGTCAACCGGTGAATCGCTGGACTCGACATCGCATCTAACCATTCGTTCGCCGTTCGCCCAGTATATTTTTCAAGAACTAACGCCAATACAAGTCCATGTGTCGCGACGACCACTCGGTGGTGCGGGTGGGTTTTACGTAGCTGATCGATGACTGTTAGAGCACGATTACGTGCTATTTGATTCGACTCTCCGCCACTTTGCGCGTAATCATCATTTTGAAATGATCGCTTCAACAGTTCTTCTAGCCGTTCAGGCGATAAACTTTCGTCTGTTTCCTAAAAACGCCGTTCCTGAAACGCTACCTCGTAGATTCGCAAACCTCGTTGCTCAGCAAGTGGGCGAACGGAGTCTACCGTCCGTCACATCGGACTCGAATATATGGCGTCAATCGGCAGCGCTTCAAAGAACGCTACGAGTTTCTGCGCTTGTTCTTGACCTGCATCCGTTAATCCCCGCCCTCGATCACTGCCTGTTTTGATCGATTCGCAGTGGCATGAAATAGAGCGTCCTCATCGCAACTGGACCCACTTTCCTTCAGAAATTACGTCTACATTCGAACCGATGACACGAATCGCTGTCGCGTCGTCGATCGCGTACGCTGGATTCGTCAGCCTCTTTGCCCACTCTTTTGCTGCTTGCATATGATTATCTGGTAACTGCGGGTGATCGAGATGCGGGAAGATCGAAAAATCAACGAGACCTAATGTTATGTCCGATTGCTCCGGCGTCTTTTTCCATTCAACAAAATCCGTTCCGATTCGTGGTGTCAGAATCATGCTACCTGCGCTCATCCCGACATAAACCCCTGTCAAATTCGGTAACATGCGATCAAAACCCGATTCGACGAACCAGTGATGTAGAAAGAGTGGATCACCACCATTAACGAGAATGACATCCGCTTGTTCGACCGCTGGTTGCCAAATTGCTGGATCAATTACCGAGACCGCTGATAATTCCAACAGACCGACTGACTTCCATCCTAAATCGACCATCGGTGCCTCATCTTTTCCTTGAATGAAGTTGACAGCGAGGTCCGTTCCTCTGCCTAATGCGTAGGATGCTGTCGTGATCGCGATGGCATGGCATTCCTCAATCGGTTTTCTGAGCATCTCACGTAACGCGTTGTGAATCGATGGATTTTGTACCCCACCTGAAGTTAATAGATAGTCCATCGTGACACCTCCTGTTCTTTGCTTCAGTTTACAATATTTGTGCGTTTCTGGTATCCTTACTTTTATTCCCACTAGAATAGGAGGAATCATATGTCTTTCGACTTAATGACGTTAACTGAAACGACGTTACACTATCGTCTGATTCTCGGAACTTCCGATCAACCAACGTTTATCTTTGAAAATGGATATGGACAAGATCTTTCAACCTGGCAACCAATCATGGATCAAGTTGAAGGACTTGGAACGATTTTGATGTATGACCGTACGAACATCGGTGGTAGTATGCAGCATGATTCCGAGACTAGTCGCCAGAGCGTGAATCGCCTTCGCCGTTTGATCGATACCTTATCTCTCAAACCACCCTTTATTCTTGTGGGTCATTCCTATGGCGGCACGTTAGTTCGACAATTTGCATCGCAATATTCAAGTGAAATAAAAGGTCTATTGCTCATCGATGCAACACCAGAATCCTACATTCAACGCTTCTTACCAGTAATGCCAAACACGTTCCAATCCATATACAAAAAACAATTCACGCTCGAATGTACATACGAAGATTTTAAAGAGAGTATTGAAGCGACGAACGTCGATGTCCTCTACCCATTTCCAGTCGTTGTTCTGTCTGCTGGTAAAAAGGATCATTATTCGCGTGAGGCGCAACTATTGTGGCACGAATTGCAACGACAAACTGCTGCACAGTCGATCCAAGGGTTGTTGATCGAAGTTCCAAACAGCCGGCACTTCATTCAACAGGATGCCCCCCATATTGTTGTCGATGCGTTACATCGTTTGATTTCAGTTGCTTCTTAAGCTCTTTTCAAAGGAACTATTTCCCATTTCCAAACGTATACTTAATGTAAGCTTGATTCGACACACTGATTGGAGGCACATATGTATTCGATTCCTAGCTACTTCATACTCTACTTAAAAATCATGCTGACGGATAAGATTCCGGTCTTTTGGTCGTTGATCTTCCCGTTGATTCTCGCGTTCGTCTTCGGGTCACGACTCGATTTCACAGAGAGCAGTTTCCTCTCATTCCTCGCGCTCTTTTGGGGTTATATCTTACTTTCGATTTATGTCAACGGCATCGGTCTCCAACTTGCTCGGATGCGGGAACATGGTTTGATGAAGACGTATATCATGATTTCCGGTAGTAAGATTGGTTGTATTCTCGCACTCGTTCTTGTTCAGCTCGTATTTGCAGCCGTTAGTTTAACGGTCTTTACGACGATTCTGATGCTTGTGTTCGGCTTCTTCTCACCTTTAACGTTGTTACTCGCTTATCTCGTCTTGGTGCTCAGCATCCCGCTTGCTTTTGCAAGCATCGCCTTGACGATGCTTCCGGCTAAGATTTCGAGTATGTCGACATTAATCAACATCGTCATGTATCCTCTGTTCTTGTTCGCGAATAGCCAACCGGATCGCTGGTACAGTTACTTGAATCCTTTTTATGTCATAAAAACACTTGGCCTCGCCGTCTCTGAGCACGTTACGGGAGCATCGTTACTTATCTTGACCGTCGTACTCGTCGTTTATCTGTTACTTGGTCTATTCTCTGTCAAACGCTTTAATCTCATGTCATTACTGACCCGATAGGAGGATTCAGATGCACGTTCAACACGTTCGCTTCAACTATCCGAAATCACCTGATCTGTTACACAATGTCTCCTTTTCGCTTGTTCCCGGGAAACTGAACGTCTTGATCGGGATGAACGGTGCCGGGAAAACGACACTGTTTGATTGCATGACCGGTGCTTTACCGATCACGTCCGGCGAACTGGACTTACCCGATATCTCGGACATTCTCTATTTGACGCAATTCATCTATTACTCGGATGAATTAAAGGGCAAGGATGTCGCCGTCTTCGTCGGTCGGCTCGCTCGTTTGAAAGCATATCGCAAACAAGAGACCTATACGCGTCATCTGAAACAGCCACGAGAGCTCGATCTATTCGCTCATCTATGGGAGATGAAAATTGGTAAGATGTCCGCTGGTGAAAAGAAATGGTTGTTCGTCACCCTGTTGACGACAGTACCGCGTTCGCTCTACATTTTTGACGAGCCGACAAGTGGCGTTGATCCGGCAACACGACTTCATATCATGCGACGCTTCGAGCAGATGACAGCAAACGGTCAAACGTGCCTCTTCTCGACGCATCAATTACACGATCTATTACATACCGATGCCCACGTCATCTTCCTCCATCAAGGTCGTATTTTGTACGAAGGCGACTTCAAGGATTGGTTGAACCGATTTGAGACGACAGATCCGGACGTCGCGTTCGTCCAAATGCTTGAACTAGCAGGGTAACGTTAACCACCTCTCTTTTGGAGGTGGTTTTTTTGTAATATTTGAAATGTAGGTTTTCGAAAAACATGTACAGGATATACACATTATAAGAAAGGAGGTCGTCCGATGAACTTCATTTCCGGTCAAGCATTTATCACGATGATGGATTCACTTTTCAACGAAGAGGAATGGAATCGACACGTCTTATACATCACTGCGAATTCAGCAGCGATCCACTTACAAAAACGATCTACCACCATTCTCTCGCATCCTATGGAATATCAGATTTCGTTTCTCGTGCATTTACCAACGCTAGAAAAACGACTGATCGTCAAATCGAATCAACAGGAGACGCGTCAATTTTTCTTTGATTCAATGGCTTCCATCGATTGTATGTGCACTAGTTTGATGCCATGGACGAATCCAGGGCGATTCAATAAGGAGGAAAACGTTCATGTCCACCAACACTCTTGAAGAACGCATGAATGCCGTCCTCGATTGTTTGGCGGCCGCAAAGGACTACCAACGCATCGCCGGACGGCATGAGGTGTCGTATCAACAATTGTATAACTGGGTCCGGCGCTATGAGAGCGGTGGTATTCCTGCCCTGACGGATCGCCGTGGTCGGAAGTTACGAAGCGAACGATTTACTTCGACTCAGCATACGCCTTGAACCGATCAAGGATCGCCTGCCAGCCCGCTTGTTGCATTTCAGGCGGGTTGATTGTTTCGGCATCAAACGATTCGACGACTTCGGTTTGTTCCCCGTTCCGAGTGAAGTCGATCGTCACCTGACGACCATCCTCAAGGACATACGCAATGCGTTCGTAAGGAATGATTGCCTCATATGTACCCGTGAAATCAAATCCCATGCTACCGTCTTTTGCTTCCATTCGATTCGTGAATTGACCACCGACCGTCAAATCATTCGTTGACGCCGTCGTATGCCAATCGTCAGACGCTGCGTTCCAGCGTTTGATGTCTTCCGGTGCGTTCCAGATCTCCCACACGGTCTCGACCGGACGGTCAATCACAGCTTGAATCGTTAGTTTCGTCATCTTTTTTCCTCCTTACTAATTGAAGTTCCCTCCCTATTTCGAGGACGATTAAATGAATTCCTTGTTATTTTCGATTAATTCAGGTGTTAATTTGAACGCTTTGTTTTCCATACCATGAACATTAGAATCGCCGGAATGAGACAGATGATTGCATCGGTAACGGTCGGCAGTCGTAACGCGGGACTTGTTAAAAACCGAACGCCTTCCACTGTCCAAATCGTTAACATTAAGGCGGTCAACGCTGCAAGCCGCCAGCGTCTCGGTATACGGATCCAGTAAGCGAGGAGTCGCTCCGATAACTTCATCTTCCTTCCACCTTTCGGACCGCTCTCAGGAAGCTTTGTTCCGTCTTATAGGAGGTGTCGCGCCACATGAAACGTTTCGTATGTTTGAACGTGTTTTGTTCAAACTGGTTCCCAGAACTCGTCTTGAAGTAATGGGCGACACTTAACGAACCATCGAATGTGTTCCCGATGATCGTGTTGTCATGGACATCATGCTGGACGAGCAATTGACCACCCTCGAGCCCTTTCGTATCATTCCCGATCAGCTGATTTTGCTCGATCCGGACACGTTTTGTACCGCCTCGCTTCGTGTCATACCCACCGATCGCAATTCCGGTGTAGACATTTTGCCGTACACCATTCTGGCGGACGATGACATCTTCTGCGTATCGTCCGGCATGTTCACTCGTCACTTCAATCCCGATATCACTCGCTTCGACGAGATTTTTCTCGATCGTCAAATTCTTCCCACCATCGACATAGATACCGGCTGCGCTGTATTCCTTCCCGTAAGCAGGATTGCCGTAGCTCGACGTCCGGTAGACACGATTTTCCGACACGACGCCCTCACGGACGTAGTCGTCTTTTTTCGACTGAGCAATCCCTTCGTGTCCGATCAAATCAATGCCGATGTTGTCGTTATCACGTACGACGTTCTTCGTCACCCGGAAATGTTTGACGTTCCCGTTTAAGACGAGGGCTTCACTGAAACCGAGACGATTCTGCTCGACTCGGTTGCCGGTGATCGTCAGGTGACGAATCGCTCTCGTTCCGTAGACGGCGATGCCGTGTGCATTTCCGTCTTTCGCGAGCGTCTTGATCTGGCGAACCGTATTGTTCTTCAAGGTGATGTGTGATCCTGATCCCGTGACCAAAATGCCGATCGGTGTCGCGTCCGACCGTTTCGACTGAACGGCTTCGATCGTCAGTCCTTGGATTGTCACATATTTTTGATCCTTGATCTGGATGATCGGTAAGGTTGCGTCTCGATCTTTAATGTTTTCCCCATTTAAGACGACTCGTTCTTGTTTATAATTCCGAAAGACGATTGGATGTTGTTTCGTTCCACTTTGTCTAACGTTCAGCTTCTCTTGATACGTTCCTTTTCGCAAGTAGACTGTCGTACCCGCAGTCGCTTTTAGTGTCGCCTGTCGGATTGTTTTAAACGGATGCTTCAACGTGCCGGTATTTTTATCACTGCCGTTTGGTGCGACGTATAACGATTTTGCCGTCGATTCGGCCTCTTCCCCCGTCGAGGTACAACCGACGAGCAGGACGATTGCTAATAACCATTTGCCGTTCATGATTTCCTCCTTTATTTAGCGAGAACATTGTTGGTATAATCTAGGTATCATTTCTAATTTTTTGAATATTTAATTTTATCCCGATTTACTATGACTATGGAAAAGAGGATCACGTCATGAAATATGCGCTATTTTTCACCCTCCCCTTCTTGCTTGCTGGTTGCACAACGGAAGCAACCGTCCTTCCTAAAGAGACCGTCAAGATCAAGAAGTCGTACTTTTCGATCACACCCTCTACCGCAAAGGACGAGTCGCAGCAACAGCGGACATTTTTCTTAACTGGTACACTCGATCGCAAACTCCAGCTCAAAGCGGTTCAATTTGACGATACAGAACCCCCAGAGGTGCTAATCGACAAATCGATTCCTGCCGGTACATATGATCGCACACCGTTCCAGTTGACGTATGATTTGAACCTGCTCAAGGATTCGCATGCCTTCACCTATTCGCTTGATGCGAAGAATGGTATTCCTGAGACGAAAACGGTCTATACCTTACCTCAAAATGTCCAGACTGACAGCGGTCAATTCAATGATCAGAAACAGACGAATGCTTCGTTCTATCCCTTACTCCTCAAACGCTATACGACAGGAGAATCGATCATCGGTCGCTCGATCGACACATTATCCTCTCCTCACCTAAAGGTCAGAAAACAAGAAGGCGCAATTTTGATCTATTTGACGAAATCACGATAAGGAGAACAGCGGACCGAGAAAAAGTCCGCCGTTTTTTTAGTCCGCTATGACATGCGACATGTCAGCTTCTAATCGAATCACGGCTTCCCCATCCCTGTATTCAACGATCGTTAAACTCGTTCCATGAATGAACGGTGGATCCCATAATGTCGCGAACGGCTTTCGTTGAAGATATGTCAACAAGATGTTAAGGAAGATGCCGTGGGTGACGATTAAGATGTTTTCGTCTTCTTCATGGTCTGCCAGTCGTTCCAAAAACGATAGGATGCGCTCGCGGACCGCGTCAAAGGATTCTCCACTCTCCGGTATGTAGGTATGCGGCGTTTGCCAAAATGCAGCATGAGCTGCACTTCTGAGTCCTCTCGTAATCGTCGTTCGATATCCACTAGATTCATGCATTTCTCCTCCGAATCTACTTCCTAAATGATGACTCTTTCTTCAGTTTATCTCAATTCATCGATTAGGAAATCATTTCCTTCTTTTTATTAAGAACGATTAAACAAACAGCTCGTTCTCAACGTATCTATCCATACGTTAGAACGAGCTGTTCTTAAATGCGGATCAACACGATACCTCCAAGCATGACAAGCAGACTGACGATCTGCACACCCGTGACCGGTTGTTTTTTTGCACCGAACCAACCGAAGCGGTCAATTAATAAGCTTCCGGTCAGTAACCCGATCGTGACGATGACGACGGCGAGTCCCGTACCAACGAGCGGAACGATGAACGCATTGCCGGCAACGAACAATGCACCAATCAATCCCCCAATCCAAATCCACGCGGGAAGTGGTTGGGTGCGATCCATTTGCCACTTTGTTCGTAGGATCAGATTTAGCAGCAGTAAGGTAACCGTTCCGATGACGAATGAGATTAATGCCCCTTTCACAGCTGACCCGAGAACACTTCCGAGATGGCCATTGATGGCCGTTTGAGCTGCGCTCATCATTCCCGTAACAATTCCGAGAATACGCCAAACGAGTAACGAGTTCTCTCGTGACTCCACATGTTGCTTCCGTCGTCGTGCCAAATAGTCACCGAGCGCGACCGTCCCAACGACGCCGAACAAAACAAGAATTGCTCCGATGATCCGTGTCAGCGAGAGTGTAGTAACGTTCGCTTCAAACAATCCGAAATGATCGATCAACAGTCCCATGATGACTTGACCGAAAATCGGCATGATGACCGTTTGGACGCCTCCGAGTCGCGGAAACAGCAAGATGTTCCCAGTCAAATAGATGACCCCAAGCAGTCCACCACCCCAAATCCAGAACGGTTCATCGGCAGTAGCCGTGAGACCTGTGAGATTGCCATCGACGAGCAGCACGAGAAGTAGTAAAAATAGTGAACCGATCGAAAAGGAAATCAGCGAAGCGAGGAACGGTGAACCGACGACGCCTCGCAATCGTGTATTGACACTCGTTTGAACCGGTACGAGTAACCCGATGATGAATCCAATGATGATAGCAAGCATACGAGGACCTCCTTTTTCATGTGCTTCTCCATCATACGGTAGCCTCTCGTGCTGAAGCGACAAGAATGCTTAAAAAGAGCCGGTTCAATGACCGGCTCCACGAATTAGATCTTTTTCCACGTCTTCGGATACGTCCGCAATTCCTTCTTTGTCGGATGCTCGACATCGAGCCGCTTTCCATTACGTTCAAGTAGCATATCGGATACGAGCAAAACAATTGCAAGGACGACGTAGACGGCAAAACTTAGGAAGAACGGTAAATCGAATACGATGATCATCGGGAAGAATAATCCCATTAAGATGACGAAAAAGAAATCCGTTACGTACTGCCATTGAATGATCTTCTTCATCCGTGGTTCTTCTGTCAACGCCATATCACGTTCGACTTCTTGCGAGTGAATCCGCGCAATCCAGACTAGTGCTACAAATAATAAAAATAGTGGCCAGTACATGTCCCGATTGGCGACGACCAACAGGATGCTAAAGCCGTACAGTAACGAGCTGTACAAGCGTGGTCTAACGAGTTGACGTTTTTCTTCTTGAATGAACGCGATACGTTCGGCTTTCGTTTTCATTTAAATCCCCCAACTGATTCAACGTACCTGTTTAATCTGATCGAACGGTTCGTGATCGACCGATGTATTCGACCTTATTCTGAAATACGCGGTACATCCGGTATTCTCCAGTCGGTGCCGATTTCAATTGAACGGCAATCTGGTGACGTCGTGATTTTGATGATTCGGACGCTACGAAATAAGGTTTGACTGACGCGATATTGTCGCGCCCGAACTGCTTCGTCACGTGCCGAACGACTTGCACTTCAACAATCTGCTCATAGGTTGCATCCCGTTCATCTGCGATCATCCACCAACCAACACCGCCAATCACTACAAGTAATAGAATCGCCCCGATCGTTTTTCGCATTTCGATCCCCCCGGTTCACTTGCCCATACTTACTGTTTCAATTCGTGAACGAGGTTTTCCTGCTTCCGTCGGGTGACGAACCAAGCGATGGCTAGGACAAGCACCACCAAACCGGCACTGGTTCCAGCAATCGTCGGGACGTTGAGATAGAATGATCCTGTATCATCAATCCGTGTCACGAAGATTGTCGCACCAAGACCACTGATCAGTCCAAAGATGATGCCGCTCCCAATGAACAAGAGCATTTGAATGAGTGTCAATTGACGCAGCCTGTTTCGAGTCAGCGCAATCGTTCGTAGCAAGGCATACTCGACTCGTTTTCCACTCACGAAACTGAGTAAAGCGTTTGCAAGTCCGAACCAGATGGATCCACTCATGACGACAAGCGCAATGATGAAGACGAACCAACGTTCCGTCGTTTGTTGCTCCGCATCGTGAAGCGCGTCAGATAGTCGATTCATTTGCAATGTCGGATAACTTTCTGTGATCTCTGATAATGTTGTGGTCACTTGCGCCTTCTTTAACTCGGATGGAACGTCGATAAAGACATTTAAGATCTGATCGCTTGTTTGCCGTAGCTGCTCGTTCCGCCAATCCACGAGGATGTCTGGCGCTATCTTCTTTTCGATTCCAACGATTCGGAATTGACCGAGTGAAACACTTCGCTCTTGTTCCCCGTCCCATCGGCCGAGCGGCAACGTATCGCCTTTTTGGAGTCTGTGTTTTTTAGCGAAGGTCCGTGAGACGATGATTCCTTCTGTGTCACTCGTCTGTTCTCCCTTTAAAACGTCAAGACGACGATAGTCCGTCACTTCGTATTCAATCGAGACATCTTCTTGAGGCGACTGGTATTCGAGTGAATTTCGAGACGACAGGAAGGTCGCTTTTGCGCCAGGTAGTTCCGTTTCAATTTGTCGAATCAATTGCAGCGGGTTTCCTTGCGATCCTTCATCTAAACGACTCTTTAAGACGACCTCCGTCGGATATTGGCTGATGATGTAGTTCCGCTCGTTTTGTTGTACCGTCTCAAGGAACGTCGATCCAATGACGACGATAATCATCAATACTTGAACGATCAGCATCAACCAGGCGTTTTTCCGTAGTTGTGGCAACACGCCCCGGAAGGCGACGAAACTCGTCGGTCCCGCTAACCGACGAACGAACGGTTCCGCTCGATGGAGCACTCCCTTCAAGAGCAGTGGCGTCGCAAGATACATTGTCAGTAAAAAGGCAATAGTTGCACCGATCCAGGTCATCGCCCGCGCCCCTTCTGTGCTTGCGATCACTTCTGCGAATAAGATCAAGCTAGCAGTCAACCCACTACTAGCAAGGACGAGACGTTTTCGTCGTGTCGGTCGTGACGCTGTTTTTAGATTTTCTCGTAAGACGTGGAGCGGTAACACATCTCGTTTTCGGTAAGCGGTGCTCGCGAGCAACATCAGAATCAACAAGGCACTACCGAGCGTGATGAGCATCAAGAACTCTCCCTGTTCGATCATGAGAGAGACGATCATTTTCCCTTCTGTTGGCCATACCAGTTGACCAAGTAACGGTAAGCAAATACCACCCAGGATTGCGAGGATCGTTCCCGCTAAGACAATCAAGCCGGACTGGACAAGGAACAACTGAAACAGTTGCCGAGTTGTCGCCCCAAGCGTCCGCATGATCGCAAATTGAACAGCATGTTTACGCAAATACAAGTCGAAATTCGCCATCAAGATGAAGCCGGACACGACAAGGATGAGCATTGATAAGATTCCAATATAGCCGTTCATTGCTGGAGAGAGTGCTTGTCCTTCTGCAAGTTCAATACGAAGCTTCGGATTCGCTTTGACGAACGTATCGGCATAGCGAACGGAACTTGTCTCTTTTTTTAGATCAAGCAAGACGGATTTCATTTCACCTGGATGGTTCTTTTTAAGGTCAGCATAAGAAAGCAAGACTTGATCTTGCGAAGTTTCAGATATTTTCGCATTTGGTAAAATCTCACGGATTCGATACGTCTCTTCTCCAACGCGAAGCGCTTGCCCGACACTATGGTCAAGCGACTTGGCAAGTCGATCTGACACGATTGCTTCTCCCTGTTGCAAATTATTTGTGAAATGATAACGACCTTTCGTCAGGGCATCCGAATGGACCCCAAGTGTTTTCACATCGGCGATTGTTTGACCAGCAACGCGTGCTGTCGTCTGTAAAATCGACGCTTCGCGCAAAACAGCTTGATCCTTTTTAAGTTTTTTATGCACGCTCTTGTCCATCCGTTCATCATGTGATGCATATTTGATTGTCAGATCGACTTGACCGTATCTTTGTTCACGATCTGTCTCGATCGCAGCTTGATTATGTAGTAAAAAGATGACCATCGTTAAGACGAGACCAATCGAAATCATGACGCTTCCGATTGAGGTCAATAGAATCATCGGACTTTTACAGTACAGTCGGTGAGAAAGACGGAAGAGATGTTGTCGTTTCATACAGCCCCCACGAACTGCTCGTATGTCTCTAAAATCGGTGCCACGTCTCCAGTCGACGGCTGATCGGCGACGATCTGTCCGTCATGAAAATACAGTACACGTTTCGCATGAGCGGCAACAGTTGCATCATGGGTCACGAGTAGGATGCTCGTCTGTTGTTCGCGATTAAGTTCTTGTAGCAACTGCATGATTTCAGCAGATGTCTTGAAATCGAGGTTCCCCGTCGGCTCATCCGCTAAGATGATCGGTGGTCGACTGATCAAGGCACGTGCGATCGCGACGCGCTGTTGTTGTCCACCAGACAGTTCTTGCGGTCGATGGTCTTTCCACTTCGTCAGTCCGACGCGATTGAGCCAAGTTTCGATCTCTTGATTGATCGTTTTGTCATCCATCCCCTTCAACATCAATGGTAAGGCGATGTTCTCCTGGACCGTCAAATCATCGAGCAGGTGAAACGATTGAAAGATGAACCCAATGTGTTGTTGACGGTATAACGTCGCAGCAGGTTCAGTGAAGATGTCGCATTGCCGTTTTCCCTTTAGCGTCAACGTTCCGCCGGTTGGTGCGTCAAGTGCCCCTACTATATTCAATAGTGTACTTTTTCCAGAGCCACTTGTTCCCATGATGGCGATGAAACCACCTTCTTCTAACGTGAAGGAGATTTGTTTTAATGCCTCGACCGTTTCTGTTCCCCGCGTATAGGTTTTTGATAATCGTTCTATTTCTAAAAAACTGTCCACCAAGACCCCTCCTGCAACATGATATCATTACAATAACCAATATAAGTATTTTTTAGAAGTAAATACATAAAAAGCTGTTATACACAAATTATCATGGTAATAAAAGGAATTGTACTCATTTGAACGAGCTAGTCCTACTAAGGAAAAGGCAAACATACAAATTAGAAAGTGAGTGAATAGATGATTTGCACGTTAGATCACTTTATTCAAGAAAAAGCTGTTTCTCAATCGATTTCTGGATTTTCGCTAGCGAGCGTCAAAGATCAGGAAGTCATCTACTCCAATGGATTTGGGGTGAAAAATCTTAAGGATAGCGGGGTTCCCGTCACAGCGAACACATTTTTTGAATTTGAATGGAATCGAGATGATGCTGTGTATGCACCAGGACAATCTCTACTTCACTCAGGATACGGATGAAAATCTAATTGTGACAATCGGTTTTGTCGAGAACGTAAACGAGGACGTCCATTATATCGTTCTAAATGGACAAACTTGCAATCGGATTGAACAGGGATTACTCGAAATAAAGGAGAACGAACACTGCAATACCTTGATTGTCCAAGGCAGTTGGGAGTTTGATCAACTGGGAATCAAATCGAGCCTTATCTGAGCTAATCGACTTTTACCTCATAAATACGAAAGGACCTCCCTATCATTTGATAAGGAGATCCAGCGTTTTTCAGTATTGTTACCGATTTACATCATCTCAGCCTCGGTTTCTGAGAATATTTTGCAAAATCCGTTCCACCCTATACTTACTACATATTTTCTGACGACGTTATTTTTTGTTATTACACTTCACAATTCTTACTTCGTACGGTTGTAGTAACACAGTTCCGATGAGTCGTTCTCCCGTCAAATAGTCTTCGACTGGTTTTTTTAGTTCAATCGTTTTGCGTTCTTCCGAAAAATTCATGATAAATCCGTAGATAGACGATGCATCGATTCTCACCTGCACCGAGACACCTTCTGGATGTTCAATCTGAAGAGGCGACAGCAAATTCAACGAAGAGATGATTTCTGCATAAAAATCGTTTTGGAATCGCTCCTCCAACCTTCCACCAATGTACCAAGCGACGCCCTCTCCGTGATTATTCCACGTCACTGCCGCTGTGTCAGCATAAAAGTCTTCTGTATAAACTCCAACTGTTTCAGCTGTCACTACTTTCAAGACTGTCGCATAATCCTTTAGTTCATATGTCTTATCGCGGAACTTCACTCCATTTTTATCCATTGGGTATAGCGTATCGTTTTCAACTGGCTCGATTCCGAACATCGTTGTTAACTCACTTGGCCATCCACCAAAATAAGTTAAGTCAGATTCATCAACTAGCCCGGTCAAATACGTCGATATGAGAGTCCCACCTTGCGCGACGAATCGATTTAACCGTTCGATTGTCTCTTGACTGACTAAATAAAGCATCGGAACGATCAACAGTTTGTAACCATCAAAATCTTGTTCTTTTGTAATGACATCTACCGGAATATCACGCTCGTAAAACGCCCGGTAATGTTCTTGGAGTGTTTGGGGATAACGCTTCGTGTCATTCGAAAATCCTTGCGCATCGTCAAATGCCCAGTTGTTCTCCCAGTCGTATAAAATCGCAACTTCGGCTGGACGATGTGTACCAACGACTTCATCTAAATGTTCTAACAAACGACCGACTTCTGCAACTTCTTGAAAGACACGATTTTCAGAACTTCCATCATGATCGACGACTGCCCCATGAAATTTTTCAGATGACCCTCGAGATTTACGCCACTGGAAGTAAAGTACGCTATCCGAACCATGGGCAATCATTTGCATCGAAGATAACAAATGCATTCCTGGTCGTTTAGCTTTATTGACAGGATGCCAATTAACGGCACTCGGCGTCGATTCCATTAACAAGAACGGTTGTTGTTTTAGATTACGAAATAGATCGTTAATAAATCCGACCTTCATCGCCAAACGACTCGTTGACTCCCTGTCGTTATGCCAAGCTGGATACGCATCCCAGCTCACGACATCAACATATTTCGCGAACTGACTATAATCAAGCGACTGGAAGGGAATCAAATCATCCGTATCTGCCATGAAATTGGTAGTCACCGGTATATTCGGAGTCACTTCGCGTAATGGCTGAATTTCATTTTGATAGAAATTAATGGTTTGATCCGTAATAAAACGACGCCAATCTAAATTTAAGCCGTGGACCATGCTTTCGCCGATTGGCGACGGCGATTCAATCTGCGACCACTCATTGAACGTATGGCTCCAAAATGCTCCCCACCAAGCAGCATTCAGCCGATCAAGTGTTTTATATTTTTCTTGTAACCAAGCACGAAAAGCGGCTTGGCATTGATTACAATGACACTCTCCACCGTATTCATTCGAGATATGCCACATCAATAATGCTGGATGTTTCCCATAACGATTCGCCAGGAGTCGATTGATTTGTTGCGTTTTTTGTCGATAAACACGCGAACTGAAACAATGATTATGACGTCCACCATGAAGCTGTCGAACCCTTCGTTCATCGACACGTAATACTTCTGGATATGCTTGCGATAACCATGCTGGCCTTGCTCCACTCGGTGTCGCTAAAATTACATTCCCACCATTTTGATGAATGTCATTGATGATTTGATCCAACCATTCGAACGTGTAAACCCCTTCTTCCGGCTCTAACGCACTCCAGGCAAAGATACCGATGGAATAAGTATTCGTATGAGCGAGACGCATCAATTCGATATCTTGCCGTAAGACATGCGGAACATCCAACCACTGATCCGGGTTATAGTCTCCACCATGGAGCATTCGCCTAGCAGGTGTTACGTAAGATTTACCTGATTTCTCCATAGATATTCCTCTCCTTTAAAAACAGATTTCTATTTACTACCCTTTTGTTCCACCAGCCGTCAAACCGGCTACGAAATGCTTCTGGAGCAGAACGAAGACGACGGCAATCGGAATACTAATCAAAATCGCACCTGCTGCAAATGTCGTATAACTTGCTCCCATCGCTTCATTCACTAAGTTAAATAGACCGATTGGTAACGTATAGGATTCTTGCGTTCTAAGTATTGTCGATGCCAAAACAAAATCTCCGAGTGGTCCTGTGAACCCATTCATCGCAATGACTGCTAACATTGGACGACATAATGGCATGATGATTTGAAGGAATATTCTGGTATTACTTGCACCATCCAACTTTGCACTTTCATCTAAGTCTAATGGAATTGAGTCCATATACCCCTTCATCAAGTACGTATTCATCGGAATCTGCCCACCAATGTACAGTAAAATTAATAACCAGTGGCTATTCATCATCCCTAAAATTTGCGCTAGTACGAACAAGGCTATGAGCGCCGAAAACTGAGGAATCATTTGAAGTAACAAAAATAACATCAATGCTTGATCACGTCCTTTGAAACGAAAACGAGAAAAAGCATATGCAGTGAAAGAGACACTAACGACAGTTCCGATCATTGTAAACACACTGATTTTCAATGAGTTCATGTACCACTGGCTATATTGAAGGCTTTCTTTTCCAGCAAATAATTCACGGTAGTGATCAAAGGTAGGGTTTTTCGGAATGAGCGATGTACTGACTAAACTATTTCCTGGATTAAAACTCGCACCTATCGTCCAAAGAAGTGGATAAAAGATGACGACAGACACGACCAACAAAATGACATAGGTGATGGTCATACGAATGAAACGTAGTCTTTTTATATTCGACACTACCGTCACGCCCCTTCCTTAAACGAATTTGTACGTCTAAACTGCCAAAGCGCAATTGTAATGACAAAAATCGAAAGTAAAATCGTTAAAGCGGCGGCTAATGCATATTGACCCGATTGCATCGTTAATTTGTAAATCCAAGATACGAGAATATCGGTCCCTCCCGCATTCGATCCAGGTACAGACGGACCACCACCATTGAACAGATAAATGATATTGAAGTTGTTGAAATTAAATGTAAACTGCGTAATGATGATTGGCGACATCGCAAGTAACACCATTGGCATCGTGATGAAGCGGAATTTCGCAAAGATTGATGCGCCATCGATTGTTGCCGCTTCATATAAATCTTCAGGAATCGATTGTAAGACTCCTGTCGTGACAAGAAACACGTAGGGAAAACCTAACCATCCTTGCATGAAAACAAGTGCCACACGCGTCCACTTTTCATTCGTCAGCCAAGGTAAGGCATCGATGCCTAAAAAAGCGAGAATATCATTGTTAATTGAACCAAAACTGTCATTGAAGAGTCCTGCGAACACTAAAATCGTCACGAATCCTGGAACTGCCCATGGAAGGACGAATATCGTTCGGATGACTTTTTTAAAGCGAACTTCTTTCTGGTTGACGAGAACTGCTAACAAAATACCTACGGAAATTTGTAATGTCGATGCGACTAATGTCCAGACAATCGTCCAAGACAACACATCAAAGAATGTCGATCGCCATATATCAACTTTAAATATTTGAGCAAAAGTGGAGAACCCAACCCAATCGGCTAATTTTGCTGGTGGAGAATGATAAAGATCGTAGTTTGTAAAGGCTAACGCAAAACTAAATAAAATCGGGAAAATGACCGCAAAAATCAAGAGAAATAATGCCGGACCACTTACCACGTAAGGATATCCCTGACCAATCAAGTTGAAATAATCTGACTTAAATGAACTTATTCGTAATCCTTTGTCTCTTTTTTGTCCAGTTCGATATGCATCTCGAAGATTATAAAAATAAAGGGTGAGACCGAACAACAATACGATGATGGCGATGATGCCTTGTGCTAGTAAGAAAATAGAATTGTCTCGTGGCACTTCCGTACCAAGCGTGACGATGCCCCACAATCCCATATTCAATAAGTCGGCGAACGCAATCAAAAATGCAATACTGACCGTTAACAACAAAATACCTTTAATCCACTGACGATGATACAATTGCCCAAGTCCGGGAATCACTGACAAAAGCAGACCTATTCTACGATGTCGCACGTCTTTCACCTCTTCACAAATTATCTATCAGCAGACTGTATCAATGGTCTAACTGACGAATCGGAATCATCATTCTCATTTCGAACTGTGTTTCGCTTTAATTTGTCCTTCGATGGTATTAACGGCTTGAGTCATCGCCTGTTTCGGTTCAACCTTTCCTGTTGCGATAGTTTGAAGGGCTGCATCAACTGGTTTCCAAACTTCATTCATTTCCGGGATATTTGGTGTCAACTCAGCAAATTTTGATTGTTCTGCCACAGCTTGTGCTGCTGGACTTTTTGTAACAATCGGATCATTCGCTAATGCACTGATGGCAGGTACTTCTTTTGTGATTTCGAAACGCTTTTTTGAATTTTCTTCGTTCGTTAAATAGAGCGCTAATTTTTCAGTAAGCTCTGCGTGTTTTGAATAGCTACTAACGTTATAACTTTTTACACCTAAAAATGAACTCATATTTTTCCCATTTTCAAGCTCAGGAAGTTTGGCGACCCCAAAATCGATGCCCGCTTTCTCAAATGGTCCAACATTCCATGGGCCAGAGATGATAGCTGCTGCCTTTCCTTCCGAAAACAGTGATTCCAAAACGTTAATCCCTTGTTCACCAATAATTCCCGACGGAAACAGCTTCTCCTTGTAGAATTTTTGAATGTAGTTTGCTCCTTCGATTGCGCCAGCATTCGCTAACCCGATGTCTTTTGTGTCGTATACTCCACTTTCCGAACGCTTGAATATGTAACTGCCATATCCACTCATGACACTCTGCGCATAATAAACTTGGTCAAACAATGCTAAAAAACCGAACGACTTTTCAGTTTTCATCTTTTTCGACAATGTATACCAATCTTCTATTGTTTTAGGTAACGCTTTATCTGAGACTAATTTCTTGTTGTAATATAGAATCGTCGTCTCCACAGCTTTAGGCACGCCGTAAATTTTGCCCTTGACGATTTGTGAATCAAGTGCAACATCCGTATATTGAGACTGGACGTCTTTCGGAATCTTTATTTCTTTTATGATTCCTTCCGTTACTGCCGTTCCAATTTGGTCTCCAGGCATTGTCAATAAATCGGGACCTGTTCCGGCCGGTCCGTCCAACCGGAGATCTTCAATTTGTTTTGCATACGGTTTTTCAACAACTTTGATGTTAACATCATTCTCTTTTTCAAATCGTTTCACAGCAGATTTGATTCCTTCGCTTTTTTCGATATCTTCCCAAACGACTAAATTGATTTTTCCATTATGAGTCTTTGTATCTTTTGCCTCCTCTTGCGGACCACACGCAGCTAACGACATACTCAATACAAAACCACTAAGTACAGCAGAATAATTCAATTGTTTTTTCATAAAAAAACCAAACCTCCTTAGAGAATTGTAAAACACAAATGAAAGCGCTTTAACAAATAAAATATAACACTCCAAAAAGGTTTAGTAAATAATTTTAGTAAAAATTTTTACTAAAATTAAATGGTGCTTTTTCTTATAATTAACTCAGAACCTATATACAATGTTTTTACTACTTTTCGTTTTCCAATGATTTGTTCAAGTAATAAGTGAATCGCATTTTTACAAATTTCTTCAATATCAATATTGAAAGTCGTCAAGGGAGGCGAAACATATTTCGCGATACTCGTATTGTTCACACTGATCAGGCTGACGCGGTTCGGGACATCAATTTGTTTTTCGTGAAGTGCTTGCAGACAGCCGACGGCGATTGGATCTGCCGCTACAAAAAAAGCAGTTGGCATATTTTCACCAAGGCGTTCAATCGCTTGACTCATTAAAAAATAGCCATTATCAACTGAAAAACCATGATGACAGAAGATAAATGACTCATTTAGCATTCCTTCTTGCTGCATATACTTACGAAAAGCACGTTCCCGCCCATCCATCTCTTCTACATTTGTTTCAGCATTTTGAAAAGTTCCACCAATAAATCCGATTTCTTTATGCCCCTGTTGCTTTAGAACTTCAACTGTCTTTCGTGTGATTTGGTCAAGGTCTGGACGCACCGAATCATAGTATTCAGCATCGGGTGTCGAATCAATGAAGACTCCATTATTCGTCAACTCTCTTAAATATTCCAGTTCTCGATCCATAAAAGATCCCACTGCAATAAATCCCTCGATATTTAACGGAATCTTTTCAATCCCATCCGCTACTTTATAAGTCGTTAACTCCATGTTATTTTCCCTAGCCAATCTCTCGATCTCAATTCGCATCGTGTGAAAATAAATATCTTCAAGCTCTTCTTTATCTGTCAACCAATACAAAAAAGCAATATTTTTTACGAGTGTTTTCATCGTCTTTTTTTTGTAACCAAGCTCTTCAGCCACCTCAAATATTCGCGTACGTGTCTCATCACCAACCGATAAACTTAAATCATTATTTAATACTCGTGAAACTGTCGAAATTGAACAGCCTACTTTTTTAGCAATATCTTTAATCGTCGCCAAATGATAACACTCCTTTTAAATTTAGATTTAAGTAAAATTTTTAAGTAAAATTAAGGGTTTATTTTATTTAAATTTATACCTCTCTTTTTATATTACTTCATAATTCATAAAAAGAGGAAGGAACTATTAATGAGAAGAAAAAACGTATGATCGCTGTTAAGCTGTTTCAATGACAGACTAGGTATTCCACCCAATAAAAAAAGAAGAAACTACACATCTAAGACGATGATAGTTTCTTCGTTTCTTTTTAAATCAACGGATCTTATCCCTTCTCATGATTATGAGCGAACATATTTAAGGGGAATCAAATCCGCGATCCGGACTTTCGTCAACTGATCGTCGATCATCAAGAGGACAAATGCGTCCGATGCATAATCGGAAATCAATTCGCGACACATGCCGCACGGACTGACGACACGAATCGTTCGATCCGCCTCGTCCGAATAGGGGTGTCGAACTGCGACGATCGTTTCAAAATCTGTCAATCCATCCGTGATGGCGGAACCGATCGTGATGGCTTCCGCGCAAACTGTTACCCGCCCGATATAGGCTTCGACGTGAACGCCCACTTTCGTCGCGCCATCTTTCGTCCTGAGAGCAGCTGCGACGTGATGTTTATCGTCAGCATAGCGGCTTTGAATCGTTTCTGTTGCTCGTTCGACCAGTTGCAGGTCGGCTTCTGTAATGGGATAAGTCTGCATAATGTGCTCCTTACGTGTCTTTTTTCTTATAGGTCAAACCGATGAATTGTGCTTTTTCATTGAATAGTCGACGGTAGGATAGAAAACCAACGAGGACCGATGCCATCGCCGCCGTCGTCAAGATCAGGAATAAGATCAACAGTTGATAAAGGACCGCTTCCATTGGATCCGCGCCACCGATGATCAACCCACTCATCATCCCTGGCAATTGGACGAGGCCCATCGTTTTTTGCGCTTCAATCGTTGGAATCATACTTGTCCGGATCGCGCCTTTTAAGCTCGTATCAATCGCTGTCTTCGCATCTCCACCAAGCGAAAGAATCAGTTCGATGACCTCGTCGCTTCGTTCGACCTCGTCCTTGAACTTATTAAGAAACAACAAGGACAAAATCATACAGTTCCCAATGACCATCCCGCTGATCGGAATCACTTGCTGGGCTTCAAACGGAATGATTCGTAATCCAAGCAAAATGCCCATCGTCAATGCTTCTACCGCAATCAGTGTGAACAAGATGATCCACTGGATCCCGGGAATCCCGTCTCCTTTACGGATGACGTTGAGTGTCGCTGCACCGATCATCAACAAAATCATCAGTAACATGAAGATTGGACTACCGCTTTCAAAGACGAACGTCAGGATATACCCGATGATCAAGAGTTGGACAATCGATCGAATGGTCGCGATGATGATGTCCTTCTCTAAACCAAGCCGTAACGTCCGCGCTAAGACGAGAGGAATCAGAATGAAGATCAGCGATGTCGCCAGTTGAAGGTAACTCATACCGATTCCCCCTTCAAGAACGCTTGCGTCTCTGCTTGACCACTTGAAGTAAGCTCTTTAAAAGCACCATACTCGATCAATCGCCCGTCCTTTAAAAACCAGACGTCATCGCTGACCCGCTTCGCTTGCTCCAAGTCATGGGTGATCCAAATGATCGTCGTCTGCAACTCCTGCTGTAAATCAAGAATCAGCTTCTCAATCTCCTGCACCATCCGGTAATCAAGGCTTGCCGTGATTTCGTCGAGCAACAGGATGTCCGGTCGATTGACGAGGGTCCGTGCGATTCCGAGTCGGCTCCGTTCGCCACCGGACAAATCTTTGACCGGTCGTTCAAGTTCGACGGATAGTTCGACTTGTTGTAGCAAGCGTTCCGCCTCTTCGCGTGGTAACGATTCCCCGAAGATCGATTTCGGTAAATTAATATTATCGTAGACGGTACCGGGAATCATCGGCGCGCTTTGGAACGCCATTCCGATCCGTTTGCGGACGTCGAGCAGATTCATCTGCTCAAGTGGTTCGCCCCGAAAACAAATTTCGCCGCGATCGGGAGAAATCAGTCCGTTGATGTGTTTCAATGTCGTCGATTTTCCGGCACCACTTGGTCCGACGAGCGTCGTGATGACACCTTCGCGGAACTCACCGGTTATTTCGTGTAAGATGTGTTGATAGTTGACTTCGTGAAACGTAAGAATCGACATACTGTGTGTTCACCTGACTTTCTGCAAATTTCGGGTAAGGCTCCTGTAGTGTTGTACCCGAAAATCCGTCACCTTAGTACGTCAAGTAACACTTCCTTACGTATGAACGATTTCTCCGGCAAAATCATATGGTACCGTTCGACCAGCAAAAAGCGACTCTTTTGACGCTTCCGGTAAATTAAGATGTTTGAACGCTTCTTCACGGTCCATCCAGACGAGTCCGGAAATTTCTTCTGGAACATTCGTCTTCAATTGACCGGAAGTGATTTCTCCCGCGAAGAAGAAAAACAGACAATGTTCCCCCGCTTGCGGGAAGAATGCTTCCGCCACATGGACGATGTCCCCTGGAATGATGGTGAAGCCTGTCTCCTCCAGTACTTCACGCGTGATTGCAGTATGTAGCGTTTCGTCATGTTCGACGGTTCCTCCCGGCAGTGTATAGTAGTCACCGTGTTCGCCACGGTTCTCGACCATCAATATCTGACTGCCTGTAGTATTGAATAACGTCGCATAGACAATGTTTTTACGTATATTCATGTTCGTCCTCCTATCGTTTTGTACATCTGTCGCTCCGGATTAAGACTTTCTCTTTTTAACATCTTCATCGTTTAATTGATTTAACTCATTTATCCAAGCTTCGATTTGACCTTCTAGAAATGTCAGCAACTCTCTCATTTTCGCATCACTCGGTAAGAATGACACACCCGCTCTCGCATAAACCTCTTGAACCGAATGGGTTTGACTGAGCGCTAAAGCTGCAAGGAAGTCCTTCATCGTTTGGTCAGGATCTTTCGTATAACGGTGATACAACTGAAGAGCGGCAAGCTGCGCTATAGCATACTCAATGTAATAGAAAGGCGTCTCAAAGAGATGAATGACACTCATCCATTCGAGTCCTTTCCAATCAGGCGTTTCCGACCAATCGAGGATGTCCGTATCATAGGTCTCCCGGAGACGTGCAAAAGAAACTTGTCGTTCTTCCGGCAGATGGTCAGGGTGAGCATAGAGCCATGATTGAAAACGATCGACGATGATCGTTTGCGGCAAGAACTCTACTATCGAACGGATCTGTTCGAGTTTCGCTCGAGCAACGTCTCTTCGATCTGGAATCACTTGGTGCCACTCGTTCATCGTCAACAGCTCAAGTGACATGGCGGCGAATTCCCCTACTTCGAGCGGAATCGGTTGAAGTCCATCATACGTCTCTTTCATTGCATCGTGATGGACGGCATGCCCCATCTCGTGCATGAAAATGACGAGATCATCGAATGTCTGCATACGATTCATGAACAAGAATGATTGACGTTCGACGGGTAAATACTCACAAAATCCTCCTCCAGCTTTGTTTGAACGGGCATCGATATCGAGATGAACCGCTTGGCGCATTTCTTGTAATATGTCAGCAAAAGACGGATGAACGCTCTCAAGAATCGCTTGTGCCTTATCTAAAAATGAAGCGTCAGAACCGGTTATGCGATGATCAATCTGCGTATAGGCCGATTGCCGGACGTCCCACGGATGGAGCGCCTGTTTGCCAAGAAACGTTTGTTGCTCGAGCTGAAATTGCTGTTTAACCGGTCGGAAATAAGTTTGAACGATGCTGGCGTAATGATTGACATCCTTGCTTGAATAATCGATACGACCAAGCTCCGAAAAAGCCAATTTTTCGTAACCCGCCTGATGGCTTGCAGAAGCACGCACTTGTCGCAAGTCGACAAGTTGCGAAAATAATCGTTGAATGACGGATTCATTCGTCCGGAACGCTTCTTCAATCGATAAGAATGCTTGTTTCCGTGTCGGCTCATCTGCATCAAATAAGGCGGCATAGAGATCAGAAACCGCTTCTCCTGATTGTGTCAGCATCGTTGCCTCAATCCGAAGATACTCTTGGATGAGACGCGCTTCCTCTTCCGTTACACGCGTCGCTCTGAGTGACTGTTTCCAGAGTGCTCGCGTTCGGAGTGCGACATCGTCGCGAGAGATAAGATTCATTTTTACCGAACGTCTTAACGTATCGAGTTTGTCTGATAGCTGCTGACGTCCTTGTTCGTATGTTTTACTTGCGTCCGAGTCTGTCACGTCTTGGAGATAGGTGATTTTTTGTTTGAGTAGTGTCTCTTCGATTTGTAGAACCGAAGCGATTTGGCACGTACCATCCTCATCATGATAAAAAACATCGTTTACAGATGACTGAGATTTCATCGATGTGTTTCACATCTCCTTTCGACTTATTCTAGTATACAATTTATCCCATCGATATGATTGATTTACATATTAATGACCATCATATTATCTTTTTTGACTATTATCGTTGTCAAAAAGACAATGATAAGTTACATTATATAGGAGGTGAATCCCTATATGAAATCCAGATTAAAAGAATTACGTGCCCGTCACGGATGGAATCAGTCTGAACTGGCGCGGCGTGCAAACATTTCACGCCAGACAATCAGCTTAATCGAGCGTGAAGAATTCATGCCTTCGCTATTGATTGCTGTCAAAATTTCTCGTGTGTTTGATACGCCGTTAGAAGAAATTTTTTATTTCGATGAGGAGGAATTAATATGAAAAAAGAAGCAATCAAAGTCATCATCGCAGCACTGCTCGGTTTCATTAGTAGCTATATCGTTATGTCTGTCTTCAAACATACCAGCTTGTCAAAGTTTGAACTATCGCTCTATCTTAATTACATATTCACAGGTCTTTTCGTTATCTTGACGGTTCTTACCCTCAGTTATATCGTGCGCTATTTGCAAATTCGTCAATTGACTCGACGTCCTGTTTCTTCAGACGACGAGGATGCGATTGACGGTCAAGTGAATCGATACTATGCGGATGGCATGATGATGGTTCAGGTTTCTACTCTTCTCAGCATCGGTCTCGCATCTTTTAGCATCATCGAAAATCATTTCGGACTTCATTTATTACTAAGTGGTCTCTTTTTCATCATCAGTAGTTTTACATCCTATTATTATCTTAATCTTATGCGTCACATCTACCCAAACCGTGATTTCCCAAAGTACTCGGAAACAAACTATGTCAAAAAGCTATTTGCCGCCTCAGATGACGGAGAACGACACGTTATGTTAGAAGGTCTCATTCGTTCACAATCTTCGTTGCAACTCCTATTGATGGGTGTCATCGTCGTATTGGTCATTTATTCGTATGAAACCGGACAGTCTCAGATCTTCGCAATCAGTTTATTGATTATCGCCTTAATTTGGAGCAACGCGAAATATTTCCTTTATGTACGCAATCGCTAAAAAGGAGCATACAGTCAATCGACCGGATGCTCCTTGACATGCCTTCAAAAATCACGATGATTTTGCTGCTGATGGACGTCGTGCTGGTTCAGCGTATACTCCTGATCATCGAGCGAACAATGTTTCGACTGACTGCGCGCTGAAATGAACCAGACGACTCCACTGACGGCGAGAAAAATAGCAATGAAGATCATAGACATCTTCCTTTAGATTCCTTTTTTTACTTTATTCTTCCAACACCCTTAATTTTCCTTTACGATAAGGTAGAAGATAAAAATATATAGGGAGCGATAGGATGTTTGGTAAAGAACCGACATGCATTCATTGTGGCAAAACGATCGAAGGAAACGAAAAGGTTTATATCCAGATGCGTTATCCAAAACATCGCGGGATGACGGAAGTAAAAGCTTACTTAAAAAGCGAAGGTCGTTTCATTTGTGAGAAATGTTTCGCTGAAAAGACGGAGGCAAAGGAGTAAGCATCATGAACTTAAACGAGAGTACGATTTTAGTTACAGGAATGACCGGGACGCTCGGCTCACGTGTCGCGCGACGTTTTCTTAAAGAAGCGTGTGAAGTTCGAGGACTCTATCGTTCTCAGGAACAGGCGGATCACTATTCAACAAATGACGTTATTCCAATCATCGGTGAGCTCGGTAATCCGGCTTCGCTTCTTGCAGCACTTCAAGGCGTCGATCTCTTGATCCACTGTGCTGCCTACCTTGGGGATGACCCCGACTTAGCGGAAGAAGCAAACGTCACAGGTGTGAAACATCTCGCCGATGCTGCGACAAATGCTTGTGTCAAGCGCATCATACATATCTCGACGACTTCCGTTTACGGAGAAGTCGTGAGTGGACATTTTTCGGAAACGTCACCGCTCCTACCGTCAGAGCACGTCTACATTCATACAAAGCAGTTATCGGAACGCCTGTTACAGGAATATACACCCGATTCCGATTTAATCATTCTCCGACCTGGTTCTATTTGTGCCGAGGAACAATCCTACTGGGGTGATCGACAAGTCGAGCGGATGAAAGTGGCAGATCTCATTACTTGGGTACACCCGGAAGACGTCGTTCCGTGGATCCATGCGGATAACCTAGTCGAGATGATTGTTCTTGCTGCAACAAATGCGCAAGATGGGGACATCTTTAATGCGATTGATGTTAATCTGCCAGAAACAGATTTCCGCATGAAATTGATTGAAGCAAGTGGTAAACCATTTCAAGCACCAGATCGTCCAGCGGAACAAGCGACATTTTCGAATGATTGCATCAAGCAATTAGGGCATGTTCCATTTCGTACTCCTGAATCAACCGTTGAACTTCTAGTCAAGTCGTTTTAATAAGAAAGAGGCATCGAATCGAATGATTCAGTGCCTCTTTCTTATGATCATCTTGCTATTATCCACTTAATCCAAAGATTCCGATCGTGAACCTGTAGTTCTTTTATCGTTAAAAGGACCTGCTCTGTTCCGAGCGTTCGTTCCGCTTCAGGAACACTGCGTTTCCCGAGTGAACGATCCAGATTAAACTTCAGCCAATCCAACTTTCCTTGGACACTGATATCGATGACATGAAGCCAGTCGACATCAGGCAAACGTTGATTTATCGTATAACCAGCAAGAACTGCGTTAAATCGATCACGATCAAACGTATCGTCTTTACGTTTTGACCAATAACAGGCGGTTTCAAATACGTCGACGGCTCGATGAATCAATCCTGCAGACTCCCAGTCGATCAAGACCGGACCATTCGTTGTCCAGAGAACATTTTTCGGATCAAGATCACGATGGCTGACGATCTAGTCTTCAGGTAGTTGCAGTTTTGCTTCTTGTGCTAATCGCTCCAGTCGTTGTAGCTGTTCCTGTTCTTCGACTAGCAACTGTAGCCAGTCTGATTGGTGTCGCTTTCCTTCTTCTAGGTAATCGTTCCAATCGATTGGCATACTGGAGGTATCTGGCTTTGGAAAGCCAGTCGTCGCCACGGAATGACCATGCAATCGTCCTAATTGAACTCCGATTTGTCGTGCATGTGCCGATCGAAGCTGGTCGGTTGATAACATCTTGCCATCGACCCAATCAAACAAAAGGTAATCCGAGCCGTCAATCATCTGCACCACTTGATCGTTGACGCGACGTGCTGGTAATGCTGCTAAGTAAAGAGACGCTTGAATCGCAACGTCTTCTGACATCTTAAAGTTGTTTCGTGCTTCAGGACGTCGCATGATTTCCTGATTCAATCGTTTTAAGACATAGAATCCTGTCGTTGTCTGTAGTCGCCACGACTCATGTAGAAGACCACCCGTCAATCGGACAGGTTCGCTAATCACTTGCCCTAATAAAAAACGTTCACACATCAAATTTATGACATGTTGCATCGTATTCTCCATTTCTATCACTCCAACTGATTCGCGAAATGCTACACTAGTTCTGCATGATTTCATTGAACACGAAGGAGGGTTTTAGTATGAAACAAATTCATCACATCTGTATTCAGACGACGGATTACGTCGCGTCTAAACAATTTTATGAACAGCTCGGCTTTTCGCTCGTTCAAGAAACACCCGATTTTCATGACCGCGACTTTAACAGCTGGTTACGTCTCGGTGATTTCTACATCGAGTTACAGACACCCAAATCCGGTCAACCGTTCACCGATTACACAAAACAAGCAGCGGGTCCTGTTCATTTCGCCCTCTATGTTGACGACTTGCAAGAGGAAGTAACACGACTGGAACAACTCGGGATGCCTTTTTTACCAAAACACGGTGGCAACATCTATTTCGTCGTCAATGGACATCTGAGTAAATTAAAAGCACCGGAAGGAACGATCATTGAATTGCGTGATACGTTTGCGATCGAGGGTTGAATCGTGATCATGTCGGCTTTCATTTTCTTTATTGCTGGTTTAAGTGAGATTGGTGGCGGATATCTGATTTGGCTATGGCTAAGAGAGGGACGACCTTCGTACTTCGGTCTGATTGGTGGATTGATCCTGATTTTATATGGCATCATTGCTACGTTTCAGCAATTTCCAACATTCAGTCGCGTCTATGCAGCGTATGGTGGTGTATTCATCGTCATGTCCGTATTTTGGGGTTGGATCGTAGATCGTAAATCACCAGATTCGTATGACATGATTGGTGCTTTGATCTGTTTAATCGGCGTCAGTGTCATGCTTTTTGCTCCGCGTCACTAATTTTTAAGTACCAAGAGAGGAATGTAGCTTTTTCCTCTCTTTGTTTTATCCAATCATCGAGGAATCTTTAGCCCCTAATTCACATCTTCCGATTCACATACAGCAACGTAATCGGGAAGAGTAAGATTTGTCCTCCTAATGCCAACAACAGAGCAAATTGAATGTCTTGAAGGATTGATAAATTGACGAGAACTAAAATCAAAAAAAGATATCCGATACTTACGAGATAAGCGATATGTCCACTACGGATTTTAATCGTTCCTTGACGCTCATCATACGGTTCCGTTGGCGAGAATACCGTTCCTGTGATACGTGACGTGACACCTGCTAAAACGAGGATGATTCCGAGTGTTTTAGCCGCAGGATCCGTCATTATTAAGTACAGACCTACTCCAATTAAAATGATGTCTAGTAACACATTGACTCGCTTCATTCTGTTCCCTCCTCATTCACTCGATTCGGTATAAAGATCTCTTCAATTCGCCGTTCAAACAGATCAGCTAGTGAAAACGCGAGGTCGAGTGACGGATTATACCGCTCTTTTTCGATGGAAATGACCGTCTGACGCGACACGTTCAATCGTTTTGCCAGTTCGCCTTGCGACCAATCTCGTTCTTCGCGCATCTTCTTGACATGATTTTTCATAGTTCCACCTCGCTTGTTCCACTATATGTAAATAACGCATCACCTGTCAAGTTTCCTTTACACCTACTTCAAACGCTCCCACATGATATACCGATCGTCGCTCCCAATCTGAATCAATTCCGCTTTTTCAAGCACCCTGATCGATGCTTGATTCGTCAAATCCGTCTTTGCGAGTACAGCCTTCACTTCGGTTTGGTCGAACACCCAATCAATCAGGGCTCGGACGGCTTCCGTCGCAAAACCTCGATTGAGAAACGCTGGTAACAAACCATAACCGATTTCGACTGCTTGTCGCGAGTCTGGTTTCCCTTTGAATCCAATATCTCCGACTACCTGCCCGTCTTTTGTCATGACGAGCCAACTTCCCCAGTACAGCATCAATGGATCTGACGCGAGTAACGTCAAGTGATGCTGTACTTCAGGTCCGTTCTCGTATTGCTGTTGTTGTAAACGCGTTACGTCTGTCGCTGTGCATGGATAAATCGTCAATCGTTCTGTTTGAAGGGTTACCATCGCTTTCTCTCCTTTTCCGTTACGTCTGCCACCACTGTTGTAGATAACGTTGAACATACCAACAGACGATAAAAAAAACTCGTTGCACCAACTATACTGAAAAACACAGGAATCCCTAAGTGAATGAGCCAATACAAGACAGCTAGCAATAAAAAATGTCGCCGGTAACCCGAGTAACACACTCTTTAAAAATGTACTAAGCTCGGTCCGTTCACTTCCTTGTTTGACGAGCCAGGCGAAACTGATCAGACTAACGACCGGCAACGCGGACAATACGCCACCTAGTGACGGTGAACGACGGGCAACTTCGGTAACGAGAACGATGACCACTGCGCTTGACAATACCTTAACGAGAAAAGCAATCATCTGCAGCCTCCCGCAATAATCGAAACGCCTGTTCAATCGTCTGTTGGTCTGTTTTTGACATCGTAGCAAGCACTCGATTCAACCGTTCAGGATCAAGTTCTGTGTGACGCCGAACGATGGTATCTCCATCGTTTGTTAAATCGATCGTTACTTGACGTTGATCTTCCGGATTCCGTTTTTTTCGAAATAACCTAATTTCTCCAACTTTTTGACGTGCTCGGACGTCGTATTATGTGAGAGGCGAAATGCCTCGGCAATCTCCTTGATCGTCGGATTCGTCGCAAATTGAATGTGTTGGAGAATACGTACACTCTGGTGAGATAGGTTTTCTTTGAACCGTGACTGTAGTCGGTTGTAAATTTTTTTCAAAATCAGATGAAATCATGATGCTCCCCCTTATATCGCATAACCCGAATATATCGAAATTACGATATATAACTAGAAAAAGAGGTGTGTTTCATGAAAAAAGTTTTAGCTACTACAATGTTAATTGTTCTTTGTCTCAGTGGATGCCAGGAAGAGACGACGATTACAACGACAGACCTCATCGCGGCTGAAGCCATCGAACAAAATCAAGATGTGATCCGCTTAAATGACCGTGTTTATCGACTCGATCAATTAGTAACTGTCTCGGATCTCTCCTTAACACCTGGTCCACGTATCAAAAAAATGCGATCCGAAACGATACTCAAGGACGGCATGGCGAATCGACTTAAGAGCGGTACGGTCATCTATCAAGAAAAAGATGATACGATGTTTTTATATGTGCAGCGAAACAAGACCTGGTATCGCTATCAATCAATTCCTGAAGGATGAGGAGGAAGACAGATGCAGTATCCAACGACATTTGGCACGAAAAATGGCTACATCCACAATCCAACTTCCGCTGAAGCAATTCCTGTCCGTTATCGTACCGTGATTCGCGACGTCGTCGCCTATGTACAAACCTTATCCGCGTTTCATGGCGTGTACTTGTATGGCAGCGTTGCAAAAGGAACGGCTCGTCCCTTTGAATCCGATCTCGATTTTACACTGATTTTGACAGAACCGTTGACGGAAGAAGAACACATGCAGTTAGATGAACGGACAGAACATTGGCTGACGAATTATCCATTTGTCACCAAAATCGATTATGACATCGGTCTGCTTGGCGACGTCATACGGGATGACGAAGCACTTCGCTGGGGCGTCTGGTTGAAGTCCGTCAACTTATTTTTGGCAGGCGAAAATCTCCAAAGTCGATTTCCGTCCCTTTGTCCGACACGTGCTCTTGGCTTCGCGTTAAACGGTGGGTTATGCGAACAGTTGAAAACTGATTTATTTCTCCTAGAAACAGGTCAGATCACTCTGCTTGATTCGGATTCAATCGTGAAACGGATTGTTCGGAGCGCCTATCACCTCATCTTAGAGGAAGATCAAAGCTTCGTGCACGACCTAGAGACACTCCGTCCGATTCTACTTCATTATTTTCCGGACGAACCGCGCTTTTTGTCACTGTTCGCCGCTTACGATACGCATCAAATCATCTCGTTAGAGGATATCCATTATTTTATAGATTGGTTCACGTCTCGAATGCCAGACGAATCATTCCTTTAATCGGAACAGACCAGTCCACAGTCCGGCATGACCAAATAACACCTCTGGATTGTCGACGGCTTTCATTTCTGTTAGTTCGATGACGTCGAATGCATCGAATATGTAAAGTAATCGTTCTTTCGTGTAACCGAGTCCACCTTGAAGACTATTTTCCTGATAGACTTCCCAGTCCGTCAAGGTCGCCCCGCCCAGCGGACCGCCCGCAACAAAACACGTCAATCCGAAATATCCTCCTGGTCGTAGCATCTCTTTCAGTCGCGTCACGTAGGTCAAACGTTGATGTGGCGCCATATGGTGAAAACAGCCTGAATCGTAAATGAAATCATATGTATTCTGTTCTGTCGTCTCTAGAAAATCTTGCTTTCGAAACGCAACATGCGCTCTAGTCTGTTGTGCTTGTTCCGTTGCCCATTCTAACGCGGTTGCTGAAAGATCCAGTCCAGTCACCGAGAAATCGTGTGTTGCGAGATAGATCGCAATTCGCCCCGGTCCTGTACCGAGATCGAGTGTGTCTCCCGGCGAGATCCAACCCTGTTCGACGTAGCGAATTAAGTTCTCATCAGGATTATTCTTAAAAAAAACAGGACCGGTTTCGACCGATTTTCATAGAACTTGTCCCAAAACGGTTCTGGTTCACGCAGTCGCGCATCGAGCATCTTTAAAATATCCTCCATCGTATCAATCGTCTGTGTTTCTGTCATTGATTATTTCCCCCTGTTTTCTTCTATAATATTGTATTCGCTTTCCCTCCCTGATTCCCCTGTATTTCCTGGATGAGAATGCGCTATTTTTCTTACCTTACGATTTTGTTAGTATGTTCGCGAAATCGCTCATGCTACACTAGCCTTTAATTGAAACAACCATTCAAAAGGGAGATATTTTGCATGCGTCAACATCCGACTTCCACATCTACCTTAGCAACGGATGAGAAGATCATCCGCTTGATTCAAGGTCTTCATCAAATGCACCATTCACCTATGAAAGCTACCCATTATCAAAAGTTAGCGGCTCAACTTCCTTACCCATCACTTGAAGAAATCAATGCACGATTCGGCTCGTGGGCACACCTTTTAGAGAAAGCTGGCATCGTCAAGGCTTCTCACTTATCGACGAAAGACCGGATGACGTTGAATCGCCCGGCTGCGGTCAAACGAACGAAACGTTGGTCGATCGAAGAAAGCGTCGCCTTTTATGTCGCACAAAAAGGAACGAACATGACGATTCGCGCCTACACGGAATTACGGGATTTACATTCAGAGATGTTAAGTGCGAATACGATCATTCGTCGGTTCGGTACGTGGAAAAATGCTTTAGCACACTTCGACCTCACCTCGAACGGTTTCTTCACTGACCAAGACTGCCTAGAAGCACTTAAACAAGCGGCAGAAACTCATGGATCGCTACTGACGAGTCAACAGTATGCTAAGTGGGCACGTGCACACCAAGCACCTTCACTGACGTTGTTGATTGAACGTTTTTCAAGTTGGCGTGAAGCTTTGCGTCGTCTCGACATCGAATAAAAAGGATCGTGCCCGCTGATTGATTCGACGGGACACGATCCTTTTTGATTATTGTTTTGGCAATCGTAAGAGCTCATGATCCGCTCCTTCAGCGCATTGACGTAACGTATAGACCGACTGTTCCTTCTCGCTTGTCTTGACGAGTCGCTTACAGACTTCGTTTTTACGATCATCGTCTGTTGTACCGAACTGATCACGTGATGAATCAGACGAATACTGATACGTCTTGCCGCCATACTCGACGTCATACACAATCGGATCTCCCTCGGTCGTGTAGGCTGTGATGCGAATCTGATCTGATTTTCCTTGCTTCGACTTATTCAAAAAAGACTCGAATCGGTCGCTGTTCGTAACACCATTCTGGACGATGATGTCGCCGTTCTCCTTTGCCTCTTCCATCGTGTACTTTCCGCAACCTACTAAGAATAGGATGCATAAAGCCAAACCGATCTTCCGCACCAAAACATCGACTCCTTCTTACTGTTTCGTCAATAGGTGATCTAGGCGATACAGTTGCGACGTAAAGCCCTCCTTCATCCCCATACCCAGTACTTCTTGCACGGCTTCTTCCGTTTCATAGGTCGACTCGAAGACGATTAACGTCGTTTGCCCGTGATCGAGGAATGTCGTGACATTCTCGCTTCCTGGTAAATTTTCAGAGATAGCTCCTGACGCGTCCGAGAAATAATCGGCATGACTATAGGTGTTCGGGACATCGATATGTCTAAAAATTGCTTTCCCCCACGACTCCATGCCATAAAAATCACCTTGTGTCGGATCGACACACCGCATGCAATATTGCCAAACGCCATCCGGTTGAAACTCGAACGTCTTGATTATCGTCTCCCAGCCTTCTGGTCCCCACCAGGCTTCAAGCTGTTCTTTTTCCGTGAAGGTGGCAAAGACGCTATCTCGTGGCGCCTCACAAACCCATTCCATTCGTAGCGTCTTCCCCTCAATCGAAGTCTTCAATTCCTTTTTCATTCGTCTCGTCTCCCTTCGTGGATGATTGTATCCGCTGCAAATGTTCATCTAGACGATACATGCGTTCTTCCATCTGAGCCAGTGTGTTACTCCACGTGACAAGTTCTTGAAAAGCTTCTGGGCGAAGGCTATACAAACGACGATTCGCCTGTCGCTTGACAGTGATTAGTTCTGCATCAAGCAACAGCTTTAAATGCTTCGAGGTTTGCGGTTGGCGTAAGTGTAGTTGATCGGCTAACTCATTGACGGAGCGAGGACCATTTCGTAATGTTTCGATGAGTTGGAGTCGTATTGGATCGCCGAGTGCCGAAAATCGTGCGGACATCCGCTCGTTCATATCCGTTCACCTCTTTATTTTATATATTCCCAATTTAGAATATTCCAAACTAAGAATATAAAAAATGCAAAATGATTGTCAGACGGGTTCAAATAACGTACGTTCTAGACAACCTGTATGAAAAGAGCGTGAACCAATGAAAACCGAATGGATGGAAGCATTTCTCGTCACTGCAGAAACCGGAAGCCTGACGAAAGCAAGCGAAGTACTGCATATGACGCAACCAGCATTAAGCAAACAAATCAAAAGTCTTGAGAATGCACTCGAAGTTTCACTGTTACACCGTTCTGCACATGGTGTCACGTTGACGACAGCTGGGGAAATCGTCTTTGAAGAAAGCCGTGAATTGCTTGACCGGATCGATCAGATGAAACGACGGATTGGTACGATCAATGAACGGACGACATTGACGCTCGGATCATGGCCAAGCGTGGCGATGACATATCTTCCTCGTCACGTCTCGCGTCAAGCGACGGCACCAAACCTCAAGTTGAAGACGGCGCATACGACGATCGATTTGATGCAAGGTCTTGAAGAACGCCGATACGATGCCGTCTTACTCGACGATCGTCATCATGTCCATCCGTACCATACGACGCATTTATATACGGAGAATTTTTTGCTTTACGTGCATCAAGATGATGAACGATTTATAGGCTGTACGTCGGTTGCGTTTGATCAAATTCGAGATGCATCTTTCTTATCGCTCCCGATTGATTGCGATTCGACGAACATCCTAAAAGACGCGTTCATCGAACGAGGTGCCGTCTATCAGGCAGAAAACGAGATGGAATTCGGATCGAGCGTCCTCGGTTTCATTCGCGCCGGGCTCGGCATCGCCCTGTTACCGGAGATTTTTCAAGACGGACTATCCCCTGAAATCAAGACGTTACCGGTTGATGGGTTTGATGTCGTCCGCGAATTGTCACTCGTCTCACGAGACGCTTCCCATCATGCCATCTTACTTGATTTACTCGGTCAGTCGCGTTGAAGATGCACTTGTAGTTCATTCCTTAGATCATCGACCTGATCTTGCGAAATCTCTGAATCCGGTGTCTCGCCGTAACGGACGAGATGATAGATCGACGGATCGAGCGTGACATCAATCCGTTGTAACCATTCGCCGACCGTCTCTTCAGAGCGGCGGCGTTTTTGTCTTGTCAGCTGCCGATCGAATGTTTGTAAAAGCCGGCGAATCTCTGACTCTGTTTCTTCACCGACAAACGTTTGGCGTGTCGAACGATTCTGTGTAAACACTGGAGGCGGATCCATGAGATCGTCGACTACACTCTCCTGTTTGCGCCGTTTTCGTAAACGCTTCAAGAAGTAGCGCACACTGAAGAGAACAATCAGTAGTATGACAAGACCGACGACGCCGTAAAAGGTGGCAACTCCTAATGCATCCTTATCCACAAACCCCTCATTTCGTACATCCATTTTTTGTTTGGTCGGTTCCCCTTTTTCTTTTCCGTTCCCATCAACTATGAGTCGGGATTGATAGGTTGCTGGATCATAAAAGAAATAACGGTAAACTTCCGTACCGACCAATTGAATCGCAGCAAGACTCACGAGTGCCATACATAATGTCATAACTAAACCACGCTTCATCCTATCCCTCCTTTTCAATATTTTACCATCTATACTGTACCACGAAGTGATTTTTCTTTCTTTTCAGTCAATTTTTCATTAGAGTAAGTGATAACTCTCATTTAAAGGACGTGACATCATGTATCTTCCAAGTTTTTCGTTGACCGATCAGACATTTCTTATCACAGGAGCTGGTCGAGGCATCGGACGGGCACTTGCCATCGGGATGGCAGAAGCCGGTGCCGACCTTATTCTCGTTGCCCGTACGGAACGCGACTTAAAGGAAACAGCACAAGCAATCGAACGACTTGGTCAAAAAGCTTACGTTTTCCCGTGCGACATCACTGATCGGAAACAAGTCGTCGAGACGGTAGCTCGTGCCTACGAACAAGTACCGCAGATCGATGGGCTCGTCAACAACGCCGGGATGAACATTCGCTCGAAGGCACTTGATGTAACAGAAGACGAGTGGGAAACAATCCAACAGACCAATCTGAAATCCGCCTTCTTCTTCGCTCAAGAAATTGGGAAACGGATGCAAGAGACAGGTGGAAGTATTCTGAACATCGCCTCCGTCGCGGGCCACGTCGCCTTACGGACCGGTGTCGTGTATGCGACGACGAAAGCGGCAATGATTCAGATGACGAAGGTGTTAGCCCTTGAGTGGGGACCACGAAACATTCGTGTCAACGCAATCGGACCGTGGTATTTTAAAACACCGCTGACGAAACCCTTACTTAAAGATCCTACATATCTGCAGGAGATCGTTGACGTGACACCGCTCGGTCGGGTCGGTGAATTAGAAGAACTGGTTGGACCAGCTGTCTTCTTATCGTCTGCTGCAGCCCGTTACGTGACCGGGCAAACGCTTTATGTCGATGGTGGGATGACGATTAAAGGTTTTTAAAGACAGAAGAAGACGGATGCGCATCTGCCCATCCGTCTTCTCATATCTGAAAGGAGTTTCATCATGCCAAAACGGATTGCACTCGTAGCTGGCGCCTCCCGTGGCGCCGGACGTGGCATCGCTTATGCTTTAGGTGACGCTGAAACGATTGTCTACGTCACCGGGCGGAGTACGAACGAACAGACAACGAACAACCGTAGAGAGACGATCGAAGAGACAGTTGCTGGTGTCACAGCACGCGGCGGACTTGGCATCCCGGTCGTTTGTGACCATACAAGTCTTGATGATATCGATCGTCTCATTCAGCAGATCCAACATCAACATGGTCGAATCGATCTCCTCATCAATTGTGTATTCGGTGGTTCGGAAAGCCACTTGCCATCCGGAACCGGACGACGGTTTTGGGAGCGACCACCGGAACATTGGGACGCGATGATGTCTGCCGGACCAAAAGCGTATTTGTGGACGATTCGGGCTGCGATGCCATTACTGCAACAGAGTCCAGCCGCGCTCGTCATCAATCTGACGTCATTCACATCAGATCAGGTGGCAGGAAACCTCTATTATGATTTGGCGATGCAAACGATTAATCGAATGACACACGTCATGGCGCAGGAGTTAGCTCAGACGACCATTTCTGTCATCGCGCTCTGCTCCGGTTTCATGCGAACGGAACGGGTCGTCGATGCTGGATTCGCGAGTGCCGCGACAGAATCGACGACCTATATCGGACGAGCCGTTGCAGCGCTGATGGCGGATGACGCCGTTAGCCGTTATTCTGGACAAGCCATCTTCGTTGCCGATCTCGCGAAGACCTATCACTTTACGGATCAGGACGGAACGCAGTCACTACCGTTTTAATTGCTTTACTCGATGGATTAACTAGTTTTCAATCACTCACTTCCGTTCCGGTCGTGCTGGATCAAAGACCTCTTTCGCATTAAAGAATGAATCAAGGACGCTCGTCTTTCCAGCAACGGCTTGACGTAAACGAATCCCATCAACGTTGATTCGGGCTTGACGGAAGTAGTCGGGTCCAACTTGTTTCCACGCATGTTGACTCGCATCCACATTGAAGAAATAACGGAACCCGCTATCGATGAGCAAACGATATTTCTCACCCGAATACTCATACCAATCCCCGACATCACTGCCGTACGGATAAATCAGTTGCGTCGTTTTTCCGATCAATGGTTCTACGTCCTGTTTGTAGCGTTTAAGATCCGTGCGGATCGTAGGAACTGACTCTTTTCCGACCCAAATATGTCCGTACGTATGACTCGCGAATTGCCAGCCGTCCTGTTTTAACGCGACAGCGGTCTGTTTCGCTTGTTTTCGTGCCGTTTCGACCTGTTTATTATGCCCGTATTGATTGTAAGAAGAACGATACCCGAGCACTCCGTTATAACCTGTGATACCGAGCAACCCTTTTGCTCCTTTATAGGAAAAGTCAGGATGCGACTGGACGAACGCATCGACGATTGGTACGAGATCATAGGCACCATCCGGCTTTCCGACCATCGTGTTGACGATTTTGCCATCCTTTACTTTTAAATTCTTCGCAAATCCGTCGCCTTTCATGTATTCGTAATAATTGACATCATCCTGCGAGAGAACGAGCGGTTGTTTTCCTTTTGGTAAACGGACGGGTGTCTCGACGATCTTCCCGTTCACCTCTTTTGCTAAGTCTGTTGGTCGGACGAGTACGTAATCGTTTTTATACAACGCATCTAAAATCCGTTCGAATTCCTGTTGCGTCACCATGTAATCATCGTACCCCGCTTCCTTCCGGTCACCGTCAAATGATTGTTTTGAATCAGCAATCAGTGAATGGAAGAAGAGATGCGGCACAGGTTTTTTCACAGGCAGGAGCGTCTGCTTTTTCTGTTCATATTCTTCTGTTTTCTGTTCCGTCTCTTTTGTACGAACGGGTTGTAACACCTTGATCGCCCGGTCATAATCGTACTGGGCAGCGTAACGATCCGCACGCTGCATCGTCTTTTCTATGTAGGCTTGTTGTGAAGCTTGTCTTTTTTGCTGTGTCTCGCGTGGTTTTTCCGACTTTTTATCAACGACTTCCTTTTCCCCACATCCACTTAGCAGTAGGCTCAGCGCCAAACCACAAATAACCCAGTTGCGTTTCATGACTTTCGACCCCTTTATCAATTTTGACATTTTCATTCCCCATTTATTGTAACTGTTCCCGATTATTCAGTCGATTAACTATTTTTTGAGTCATTCCGTTTCGTTATGACTGTCCATCCAAAGCGGAACTTCCGTTCACTCGTCTTGAGGTGTTTAATAAAGAACGTAACGAAATTCACGGAGGTGCAACAAGATGATTGAAAAGAACTTAATTAATGGGGAATGGTACGATAAGTCAGAAACGATTCCGGTCTATGACCCAGCAACGAAAACGTTGCTCGGACATGTTCCGGCAAGTTCAGCGGAAGACGCACAACGTTCCGTTGATGCAGCGAGCGAAGCATTCGTCAAGTGGTCAAACGAAACCGCAGACATACGTGCGAATTTAGTCGACGCCTGGTATCGCTTGATCAATGAACACCGCGAGGAACTCGCCCGAATCATGACGACGGAACAAGGGAAACCGTATGTCGAAGCGCTCGGTGAAGTCGATTACGGCAATCAATATGTCCGTTGGTACGCTGAAGAAGCACGTCGGATTTACGGTGAAACGATTCCGGCTTCCGTTCCAGGAAAGCGACTGTTCGTCGAAAAAGAACCGGTTGGTGTCGTTGCAGCAATCACACCGTGGAACTTCCCGGCAGCGATGATCACACGTAAACTCGCACCGGCTCTTGCAGCGGGTTGTACGATCGTCCTTAAACCATCGGAAGAGACACCGTTTACGGCACTTCGCCTCGTTGAACTAGCAGAAGAAGCAGGTATCCCCAAAGGTGTCATCAACGTGCTAACAGGTGATGCAGCAACCATTAGTGGCGTCTGGCAAGCAGATTCCCGTGTTCGCAAAATCACGTTCACAGGTTCAACAGCCGTCGGGAAATTGATCATGCGCCAAGCAGCCGATACGATGAAAAAATTGTCACTTGAACTCGGTGGTCATGCGCCATTCATCGTCACTGAAAACGCAGATCTCGACAAAGCCGTCGAAGGTGCGATGCGCTCGAAATTCCGCAACGGTGGTCAAGCGTGTGTCGCAACGAATCGTTTCTACGTGCAAGCATCGGTTCTTGACGCATTCACAGAAAAGTTCACAGCTGCCGTCAAACAATTACAAGTCGGTAACGGCATGGACGCTGATTCGACAGTCGGTCCATTGATTAATGCGAAAGCCGTCGCGAAAGTCAAAGCACACATCGATGACGCTGTCGCAAAAGGGGCAACAATTTTGACAGGTGGTACGATTGACGAAACAGTCGGCTATTTCGTTACACCAACGGTACTTGCCAATGTCACGGAAGACATGCTCTGCATGCAGGAAGAAACGTTTGGTCCGCTCGCACCGATCTCTGTTTTTGAGACGCTTGATGAAGTCATCGAACGGGCGAACAACACACCATATGGACTGGCAGCTTACGCGTTCTCAGAACGCATCGATGAAGCGTTGCTACTCGGAAAACGACTCGAATACGGAATCGTTGGTCTGAACGATGGCGCACCATCTGCTGCACAAGCTCCATTTGGTGGCTATAAAGAGAGTGGTCTTGGCCGCGAAGGTGGCGTCTACGGCATCGAAGATTATCTCGAGGTCAAATACTTGTCACTCGGTTAATCGATTAAAAATTTCGCTTGAAACAAACGATCTTTGCTCATAGGTCACCCCTCATTTCTATATCGAAATGAGGGTTTTTGTACGGCTGATGCTTGCATACGACATTTAAGGTATGATTGACATCGAACAATTTTAGGGGAAAGGAGCTACGGAAAAATGGATGTCATCACTTTCGGGCAGAAAGTACAGAATCAACACTACATCACGAGATCTGCTGTTTATGCGGTCTTGCGTGACTCTCAAACAGGTAAAATCGCCGTCATTCAAAAAAGGGACGGTAAGTTGTTTCTTCCAGGTGGCGGTATCGAGGACTATGAGACGCATGAAGACTGTCTTAAAAGAGAGATAGTAGAAGAAACAGGGATGGACGTCGAAATCGTTGATTTTATCGGACGAGCCAATCAACATTTCTATTCACAAAATGAAACGGCATATTATTTGAACGAAGGGCAGTTCTATCGTTGCGATGCTGGGCAGAAAGTACAAGATCCGATCGAGGATGATCATGTCTTACAATGGATCGATCCGGCTGATGCAATCAAACATCTATTTCATGAACATCAAAGATGGGCTGTTCAGAATGTACTAAAGAAAAAATATGAAAGTGTGTAGAAAAAAGTAAAATCAGGGACTATCAATTGGCTGTAAATTCATGATAGCTCCGTAGTATTGAGATGCTGTACAAAACGTAATGAACGCACATAACTCGCTGATTTCTGGAATAGTAAATGTTTCATTCATGAGTAAAAATATTGAATCAGGGATATTTCCTTTCACCTTTAAAAAAAGATCTGCAAATCCAGTTGCTAAAATCATTTTCTCATCCATCATGTTTTTCTTTGGATTTCCCTTTGCCTTGCAATATGCACATCCATTTAATTGTGCTAATGTTCTTCTAACTTGTTCTTTCACATCCAAACTTAAGGTTCCCTCTTCAATCAAATCTTTTTCTAACCTTGTCCAACTGGATAAGATTTTAGGGTTATGACCTAGTAATTTTTGAAATGGTGTTTCTCCTATTTGGGATAAAGGTATTTTTGTCATTTTATTCACTCCTTCTACAATAATTTTATATAATGATTAAAAATTATCACATTTCATTTGAAACAAATATCGAACTAATACTTTATATCCAACAACTTATTTTGAAGGAGGATTTACATTTGAAAATCGATATGATTGATCGACAAATATTAAATGAACTGGCTCAAGATAGTCGACTGTCGATGCGTTCATTAGCTAAACGAATTAATTTATCAGCTCCTTCAGTAACAGAAAGAGTCCGCCAAATGGAATCTTATGGACTCATAAAACGATATGGTTTAACAATAAATTACGAAAAGTTAGGTTCCCCTATTGAATGCTTAGTAGAAGCAACCATTAAAGAAGGGCGCTATGATAGATTCAAAAAATACATACAGCAACTTTCGAACGTTGACTTTTGCTATCGAATTTCTGGTGATTCTTGCTTCATGCTAAAGTTACATTTCCAAACGTTCCAAGAGGCGGAATTTTTTATTGAACAAATCCATCCATATGCCCATACGGTTACTCGCTTTATTTTTTCAGAAGTAGATACTCGTGTCACTTTATAAAAAAAGACAAGAAGAGCATTCAAAGATTGCTCTTCTTGTCTTTTGATAAATATTATTCAACGTATTCGTAGAGAACGACACTCTCGATGTAGTGAATGAAGCGGCGTAACTCCTTCTCCTCTTCCTTCGAGAGATCGCCTTCTTTTGACATATTGGCGATTTCAAGACGCTGAACTTCGATTGCTTTTAAGCAAAGTTCTTCTTTTTGTTGATCGACGTCCTTGCCACCGATTGGTGACGACCAGCGCGTATGTTTGAAGCGGAGTCGCTTATAGAACTCAAGCACACTTTGAACGACGTCTGGCGGATAAGACGTGCGGCAATTCTCGAGACGTTCGATGACTGTGCCCATCACCTTTTCATATAGTTCATGCTCGACTTGCGTCATTTGAATCAATGCGTCAGATGACATATTCGATCGTTTCCGTTTCCACCACAATTTACGAATCGGTTGGACGATCTGGAAGCGCGAATCTTTGCCGATCGCCTTACGACGGTTTTCGATTGAGCGGAAGACATCCTTCTTCAATAAATCCGGTACCTTATGTTCAGCAACGAAGCGTTTCGATTCTTCCTTCTCCCACTGAACCGCTTCAAGACGTAGGGCTTTTAATTGATCATTGAACTGGTTTAGTTCTTCCTGACTCTTCTCCTGCGCTCGCAATAACCGAAGCATGACATGATATTCATTAAGGAGATCAAACGCAACGACTGCATTGTCTTCGTCCGTCACTTGTTTGATTTCTGAGATTGCCCGGCGAATCATCCGTTGTTTTTGAGCGTTCAAGTCGAGTGCGATTGGTGTTGACGCTTCGCCCCGGTTCAAGACCGGTAAAAGAATCGTCGCGAGAACGAGCGTATAGATGATGACACCCGCTGCAAGGAAGATGATCAACGAGCGTTCCGGGAAGGCTTCACCGGACTCCGTCAGGAATGGTAATGATAACACCCCGACCATCGTGATCGTTCCGCGAACTCCGACTAGTGTCGTAATCAAATCTTGCTTGAATGATGGTCGACGGTGTTCCCGGTCCTCTTTTTTGAAGAACCGATGATCGAACCAATTGAAGAACATCGTCCAGACGAGACGGATCGCAAGAATGAATGAACCGATTTCGATGACATATAACATGAGACGCCAGTTGTTGATCGCGTCATCCGCAAAAATCTCGCGTGTCGCTTCTGGCAATGTCAAACCGAGCAATAAGAAAATGATCCCGTTTAGCGTATACGCAATCATCGTCCAGATGTTATCCGTCAACGTCTGCTCTTGCGCAAAGAACGTTTCTGTTCGTTCTTTGATCAAGGCGTGCAAGATACCACCTGTGACGACGGCGATGACGCCTGACGCATGAAACCCTTCTTCAGCGATGAAGAAAATGATGAACGGCGTCAAGATTTGCAACAAGGCATAAAAAACGACGTCTTCAATACCGGCGCGACGCAAGCGAACCTTGAGAAAGTTCATCGTGAGCGAAATCAACAATCCGATCAAGGCTCCAACGAAGAACATGTAAAAGAACTCTGTTGTCGCACTCTGAATCGAGAAGTAACCCGTGACAACAGCGGCAACCGCGTAACTGAATGCAACTAATCCCGATGCATCATTAATCAGCGATTCTCCGCGAACGAGTGTCAAGATTTGTTCTGGAATCTGGACACGTTTTGCAATTCCGTTGACGGCAATTGGATCCGTTGGCGATAAGATTGCGGCTAAGGCAAACGCAGCAGCGACTGGAATGACCGGAATCAACCAGTTGATAAAGTATCCTCCGACGATCGTCGTCAATAAGACGAGGATGATTGCATTACCGAAGATCGCTGTGCGCATCCGCCATAAATCTTCACGCGGAAAATGAGAACTATCGTTGTAAAGTAATGGCGCAATGAATAATAAGAGGAACCACTCGGATTCGACCTCAATCGTCAAGCCGCTCATTAAGAGTGCAGCGACGGTTCCGGCAATGATTTGAATCAAAGCCGTTGGGATGAAACGGATGTAATGCCCGATGACTTGCGTCAGTAAGATGAGCGCAAGCATCAATAAAATTAGTGATAGTGTTTCCATGGAAGACCCCTTCCTCTATTGTTTCTTTCTAGCTATATCGTAACATAGTTTTTTAATCAATTCTGTCCGAACGGCTTATTGGACTGTTGCACAGCGATCATTTTTTCTGCTTGACGAATCAATTGTTCGCGGAGATCCTGCGGTTCTATGACTCGAACTTCCGGACCGATCCGCATCAATTGTCGTCCTAAAAAAGTGAGCTCGCGAATCGGAATTTGCCATGTTCGGTCACGACGAGGAGGTAAAATGCCTTCAAGCATTCGTTCACCTAAAGAAGTTAATTCTAGTTTCACCGTCGTCATCGGTACATGTGTCATATTCTTTTCTAAATCAGAAAAGGTCAAATCAGTTGCTGGCAACTCATGAAGCGATACACCTAGAACTCGGTCGACACGGAACTGCCGAAATCCACGGTCAGTCTGTCCATAAAAATACCAACGATTGTGTTCGAACGATAAGCCGATCGGATCCACTACGATCGACTTTTTACCTTTTGTCGTCTCATAGAGAATATTCCCCATACGTCCGCTCTCTAAAAGGTCGAGTAACGCAGGATTTTGCGGTGACGGTGGTGTATCGACCGCTTGAAAGCGAAAGCGGTCTTTCCATTTTACAATCTGTTGCTCCGTCATCTTCGGTAACTCGTTCGCATAGCGTTCAGCGACTTCCTGGCGGATCGTCCCGAACGGAAAATCTGGAATCTGACCGACCCATTCGAGTAGTATGAACAAGACAATCGTCTCTTCATTTGTCAAAACGAGTGGCGGCATGTTCCGGTGCGGCAGCATCCGGTAGCCCCCGGCTACACCCGGTTCACTGTAAATCGGATAACCATTTGCTTCAAGTACCGTCATGTCTCGTTGAATCGTCCGGATCGATACCTTACATTCTTCCGCCAGCATACGTGCAGAAAAGTGTTCCCCCCGGTTTAATAAACGGACCAAACGCCATTGTCTCGTATTCATACAGTTCCTCCTCAAATGACGACATCTTTTGTCGTCATTATACGCTAAGATGAAGTCAGATAAATCTAAAGGAGGAATTTTAATGTCTCACTCTACGACCGTACTGTATATCGCTTGTAGTCTTGATGGAAAAATTGCCAGACACGATGGTTCACTCGACTGGTTATTTGCTGTTGCTGGAGACGGCGATAATGGTTACCAAGCTTTTTATGAACAGATTGGTGCCGTCATCATGGGTCGAAAAACGTATGAGGAAGTCCTTCAACTCAGCGAGACGTATCCATACGCGGATATTCCAAGTTATATTTACAGCCGGACGCAACGAACGTCAGAGACGGTCACCTATACGGATGAACCGCTCGATCAATTACTTGAGCGGATCACACCGACAATTGATGGCAAGGTCTGGCTTGTTGGTGGTGGCGAATTGATTCAAGAAGCGCTACGGTTACAGTGCGTCAGTTCAATCGAACTCGCGATTGCCCCTGTCATTCTCGGAACGGGTATCCCGTTATTCCCAGAAGGAACCGTTGAAACGAAACTTCACTTGAAGGGCAGTCGTCAATCGGGACAATTCCTGATGGCGACATATGATGTCTTGACTTAAACAAAACAACAGCCAGTTCGAGAAATCCGAACTGGCTGTTCGTTTACATCGTATTACGCATTTTTCTTTGTCTTTTTCTCTTTTGGTTCCGTCCATTTGAAGATTTTATTCATGACGTTGTAAATGCGTTTCGATTCCTTCGTCATCAGTGGTCCGAGAATCGCGAGAATCAAGACATACAGAGCCGAGAATGGGGACAAGATGTCCATCAATCCACCAGCGATTCCGAGATTCGCGACGATGATCGAGAATTCTCCCCGCGAGACGATCGTTAAGCCGATGTTCGATGAAGCTTTATGCGAAAGTCCTGCTTTGCGTCCTGCAATCATTCCCGCGACATAGTTTCCGACAATCGTGATGACGACAGCACCAAGTGCGAGCCAGACAGCATCTAAGAGCATCGTCGGATCGATACTCAATCCGAAACTAAAGAAGAAGATGGCGCCGAAGAAGTCACGGAACGGTACGACAAGATGTTCAATCCGCTCTCCTTGATCGGTTTCCGAGAAAACGAGACCGAGCAACAAGGCACCAATTGCTTCTGCGACATGAATCGTTTCCGAGAATCCGGCGATGAAGAACAAGGCAGCAAAGACAACGATGATGAAGACTTCATCCGAAGCGATCTTCAGCATCTTATTCAAAAGCGGTGTTGCCTTCCGAGCGACGATGAAGAACAGCAACATATAGCCGAGGGCGATCAAAATCGAGGTAAGGGACGCGAGTAACGTCGTCCCACCACCGAGAAGCAGTCCCGATAAGACAGACAAGTAGACGGCGAGGAAGATGTCCTCGAACATAATGATTCCAAGAATCAATTCCGTCTCCGTGTTACCGGTCCGGCGGAGATCAACGAGGACTTTCGCTACAATCGCACTCGAGGAGATCGTGATGATCCCGGCGATGACGAGCACTTCATAGAGTGGGAATCCGGCGATGAATCCGTATAAGAGACCACCGGTAAAGTTAATCGATAAATAGATCGTTCCGCTCGTGACGATCGATTTTCCAGACCGGATCAACTTACCGATCGAAAATTCGAGTCCGAGATAGAACAAGAGGAACAGGACGCCAATTCGCCCGAGGAAACTGATGAACTCAGCACTTTCAATGAACTTGAAGTCTAGTATCCCGATTGTCGGAGCGTGCGGTCCAACAATCATCCCGAGAATGATCAGAAATGGGATAATCGAGAAATTGAGTCTGTTCGCGAGTACTGCCGCGATCGCCACTAAGATAAGCGCGGTACCGACTTCAAATATGAGATGATCCATATATTATCCGCCTCCTTCGATTGAGAATAATGCTTTCGTGATGTGACGGACGTTTTGACGTTCTCCTGACAGGACAATCGTATCTCCCGCTTCAAGGCGCGTTTCTGGTCCAGGATTTAACGATTTCGAACGGTCATGTTTAAGCACTGCAATGATCGAGATGTCATATTGGTTACGAACATTGAGTTCCCCGATCGTTCGATTGTTGACCTTTGAATCCTGACCGACTTTAAACCACTCGATGACGAGATCATCAAACGCCAGTTCAATTTTTTCAAGATCCTTCGGCTTATAGGATAATCCTCCGAGAATTCCTGCCATCTGACGAGCTTCTGCATCATTGAACGTCACGCTCGAGATGCTCTCATCAAAATCATCGTCATCATAATGATGCATTTCGCGTCGTCCGTCGTCATGGACGATGACGACCACCTTATCTCCTCGTGTCGTGATGCCTTCGAACTTCCGTCCGATTCCTGGTAAATCTACTTCGCGCATATCCATCTGTTATTTCCTCCTTATTTGTTTTTTACAAATGATGATTCGCTTTGTGGATGAGCGTCTTGAACGTCTCATCGCTCAATATATCTTGAAGGTCATGCAGCTGTTTCAAATCCGCTTTCGCCATGATGACAAACCCGTCCTCCTCAATGAATGCCACGCGATCTCCTTCCTCCACTTGCAAGGCCTGCCGAATTTTTTTAGGAATGGTGATCTGTCCTTTTGACGTTAACTTTGATAGCTCCATCACGAACTTCCTTCTTTCTATATTTTTCTTATATTCCTTACTTCCTTACTTTTCTTATTTCCAGTTTAACATGTTTCTAAACTTATTCCGAGTATTTTGCTTTGAATTAAAAATTTAAAAAAATGAATAAAGAAAAAACGCATCCTAAGCTGAGTGGATGCGTTCGTTCTTCATATCGTTCTATTAGAAGGAATCGAGCAGGCTCAATTTACGGTAGTAACATAATCAATCATTGTCCGATATAGGCATGCATTAGCCGTGAACCCATCTCTTACCTTCCTTCATAATCACTACGTGTGATCGCATAAATCTTTAAATCCCAGAAACGCTCTTTAACGTACAAAGCACTCCGAGAGACGCCTTCAAATGTCATGCCGATCTTTTCCATGACACGAGCTGATCCGTCATTCGCAACAAAACAGCGTGCTTGAATACGTTCAAGACCGAGCGTCTCGAAACCGTACTGCACAAGACGCGCTGCTGCTTCCGGTATCAAACCCTTTCCCCAGAAGTCGCGCGACAGCGCATAACCGAGTTCTGCTTGGTGTTGCTCAAACGAGACTTTGATGAAATCAATCGTTCCGATGACCCGTCCGCTCGTTTTGTCTTCGATTGCCCATGGTGCCGGATTCCCTAGTTCGTATTGGCGAAGGATGTGTTCGACGAATTGTTCAGTATCCGTGAGGCTTTTATGCGCATGCCAGCTGACATATCTTGCTGTCTCTTCATCTTTCGTATAGGCATAGATATCTGCTGCATCTTCCGTGCGAACTGGTCGCAAACGGAGCCGTTCCGTTTCAAGTACAGGCAAAGCTTGATATAAATCGATGGTCGTTAACATGATCGAACCCTTCTTCCTTTGATTTTTTCCAAGTATACCCACTCTTCCTTAAAAAGTATAGAGATATACGAAAACGTTATCTGAATTTTCTGGTATAATATTGGAAAATGATGTAAGAAAGGATGCTGTTATGTCTTCTCGGGAACGGACGCTCTTAAGTGCTCTCGGTATTTCACAGTTTGGTGACTTCATTTATCTCGTTGCGATCAATGTCTATATCTATCGCTTGACCGGCTCAGCGTCAGCAGTTGCTGCGCTGTGGATCATCAGTCCGGTCGTCTCTCTCGTCATCAAGTCGTTCGCAGGAAGTTGGGTCGACCGATCCGACTTACGTCGACTGTTGATTCAGACTGATTTGTTGCGTGTTTTCTTAATCGGTATCATGCCATTTCTACCATTATCGTTGCTTTACATCGATTTGATTGCCTTAGCTATCATCAAAGCGGTCGTTGAACCGGCAACGTTGACCTACATCACGACGCTTGTTCCGCAAAACGATCGGACGTCGTTTAATGCCTATCGTAGTCTGATCACGTCTGGTGCCTTTTTAGTTGGTCCTGCTCTCGCTGGAGGACTGCTCTATGTTGCTTCTGCCGACGTTGCCATTTGCCTCAACGCTGTCTCGTTTCTTGGTTCAGCCGTCCTGCTGATGCGCTTGCCGCGTATTACCGCTTCAGTCGAACGAGGGATGCGGCTGCAAGACATCATATCCGATTGGCAGCTTGTCTATCAGTTCAGCAAAAGCGCACGCTACGTGACGGGATTATATATCCTCGCGATGCTAATGATGATTGCGACACTTGCACTCGATACGCAAGAAGTCATCTTTTTACAGCGAAGCATCGGCTTATCGGAAACCGATTATGGTTTACTGATGAGTCTGACTGGGATCGGTTCCGTCGCCGGCAGCTGGGTCGTCGCCCGCTACGCCAAAACACTCTCCGTTCGGATGATGCTAATGACTGGCTATGTGTTCGTCGCGGTCGGTTACATGCTGTACGCAAGTGCAAATTCGTTTTCAATCGTCTGTACTGGTTTCTTGTTGCTCGGAGGTTTCCACGCATTTGCAGGAACCGGTTTTCTGACGTTCCAACAGACGAATATTCCGCTTCATTTGATGGGACGCTTTACGAGTCTTTACGGTGTCGGCGTCAGTCTGCTACAGATTCTAGCGATCGTCAGCATTGGTCTACTCGGCGATATTTGGTCGATTCGCTTCAGTACGATTCTATTTGCCTGCCTCCTCGTGATCGTGACAATCTGTTTTCTCGGATTGGTTCTCCTCCCGCACAAGCAACAGTATTTTACAACGGACGAAGTTGAAGCAGAACGACACGCCTAAAAAACAGGGAACCCCGTCAACGCGGTGTTCCCTGCTTGAGTTGCTGCTCTAACTGCCTTTTCATCACTTCTGCATGCGCGACTAGCGGAAAAGGCCCGTCTTGTAGTTGGTTCTGGAGTTGCTTTGCTTCTGCCCAAGCGAGCGCATAGTCTGCTTGTGAGACTGTCTCTTGCTCCTGCGCTGCTTCCAGTTCGTCCGCATCGACTAATAAGACTTCTCCTGATGGCAAAACGATCAGATCGAGAAACAGATCCTCCCAGTAGACTCGTCCGTCCTCCACTCCGGTACGAAGACAAATATCGATATAGGTTTGTACCAACTGACCTGTGGCGTCAAACATCGAGGTCACGGCATGATGAGCATCGCTTGGGAATTGTTGTACCCAGACGTAACCAGCGTCAGCGATTCGAATCGTTTCGTCACCATAACGGACATCTAACGGTGAAGCGACTTCAATCAGTTGAAGAAGTGTCACATGTCCGTTAAACACTTCGTTTTCTACTTGTTCATGAACATAGTGTCGTTGTGTGATGCGACGCCAGTCATGTCGATCGGCATAGCGTTTTTTGATCATTTACCGGTCCCCCGTTTTTTCCTTAGTGTGCCATACCCCACTACTTTTTCATTCTAATTCTTAAAAAAAAGAGGCAACGGATTTTTTCCGTTACCCCTTACATCATCATTTGGCCGTCTCTGAACCGTATAACGCAGCACCGTTCGTCTCGATGACGTGACGATACCAGTCAAACGAATCCTTCTTCATCCGTTCCATTGATCCGTTGCCCTCGTTATCCCGGTCGACGTAAATCATACCGTAGCGCTTTTTCATCTCTCCTGTCGTAAAAGAGACAATGTCGATGACGCCCCACGGCGTGTAGCCGATCAATTCGACGCCATCTTCGAGCACGGCTGCTTTGAACGCTTCGATATGCGCACGCAAGTAATCGATTCGCGCCGTGTCATGAATCTGACCATCCTCGATCGTATCAATCGCACCAAAGCCGTTCTCGACGATGAACAACGGAATCTGATAGCGGTCGTACAGACGATTCATCGCATAGCGCAGACCAACCGGATCAATCGCCCAGCCCCAGTCGCTCGACTGGATATATGGGTTCTCGACACCATTCGCGAGACCACCGTTGACGATGTTGCCCGTGTTATTAACGACAGCATCATGTTTGACGGTTGTCGACATGTAGTAACTGAATCCGAGATAGTCGACCGTACCGTTTCGCAAGATTTCTGAGTCACCGTCTAGGATCGGAATATCATACCCTTCCCGTTTGAACTCATTCAACGCATAAGACGGATAGTAGCCGCGGACTTGGACGTCCGGGAAGAAATAGCGCTGACGCATCGATGTCTCAGCAAGTAGAATATCTTCCGGATGCGATGAGTACGGATAGATCGGTACGTGCGAAACCATTGCTCCGATTTCGAAGTCCGGGTTGATCGCTTTCCCTTTCGCGACGGCAAGTGCACTCGCTAGCAATTCATGGTGTCCCGTTTGATACATGACTTCCATCGCGTTCTCATTAGGGTCAAGGAGGACACCGGAATTCGTCCAGAGGAATAATGGATTGCTGACGTCCATCTTGTTGTTAATCTCATTGAACGTCATCCAGTACTTGACCTTGTCTTTGTAACGCGTGAAACAGACTTCCGCGAATTTTTCGAAGAACAGTGCTACTTTCCGGTTGCGGAATCCACCGTATTCACGTGCGAGGTGGAGCGGCATCTCAAAGTGCGACAGCGTGATGATCGGTTCGATGCCGTATTTCAGTAATTCGTCGAAAACGTCATCATAAAACTTCAGTCCTTCTTCGTTCGGTTCTGCCTCGTCTCCGTTCGGGAAAATCCGACTCCACCCGATTGACGTCCGGAGACATTTCAGTCCCATCTCAGCGAACAGGGCGATGTCCTCTTTATAACGGTGATAAGAATCAATCGCCTCGTGATTCGGATAGAATTCATTCTCCTCTACCTGATCCGTGATGCGCCGTGCTACACCGTGTGCTCCTGCCGTCAATACATCAACGACGCTCGGTCCTTTTCCGCCAGCATTCCAGCCGCCTTCGAATTGATGCGCTGCTAACGCACCGCCCCATAGGAAATCATTTGGTAATGTCTTCATCTTCATGTCCTCCTTCTATTTCTCTTACTTGATGATCGTCAAGATCTGTGTGTTTGCCGTCGTGACGGTCTCGTCCGTCGGTAGGATTTGTGCATAACTCTGCGTGTTCATGATAATGATTGGCGTGATCGTCTCGAGTCCATTCGCTTCAATCGCTGTCGCATCAAACGTTACGAGGAGCTCGCCTGTCGTCACGGATTCGCCTTCTTTGACGTGAAGCGTAAACGGTTTACCGTCGAGCGTCACGGTCTCAAGACCGATATGGATCAAAACTTCGACACCACTCGTCGAGCGTAATCCGATCGCGTGACCTGATGGGGCGACCATGACGACAGTACCGTCAAACGGAGCCGTGACCCGGTTGTTCGTCGGACGAATCGCTACCCCTTGTCCCATCGCACCGGAAGCAAATACAGGATCCGGTACATCTAATAAAGCAACAATCGTTCCTTCAAGTGGTGCGCGAAGCGTCTCTTCATTTGTCAGAGTTGCGCTGACTTCCTGTTTTGCAACTGGTGTCGCTGTACTTTCAGGTGCTACGACCGGAGCAGCCTGCTCCCCGAAACCGAACACTTGAATCAAAACGATCGGTAGAATCAAGGCAATCGCCGTTCCAATCAATAAGCCGATGATCGACGATGGATAGTCGGAATCGATGCCGTTGACGAGCGTCAATGGTCCCGGTAATCCGGCGTAGGCAAAGTAATACGGTTTAAAGAAACTTGCCGTGACAGCGCCGATTGCTCCCGAGATACAGCCATAGATAAACGGTTTTTTAAAACGGAGCGTCACCCCATAGATGGCTGGTTCCGTGATACCGAAGATGCCCGTCAGTCCGGCTGAGACCCCGACTTTTTTCGTTTCTTTGTTACGTGCTTTCAAGATGACCCCGATGACAGCACCGATTTGGGCGATGACGGCAATCGTTTGATAGGCTTGGAACGAGTCGCGACCATATTGCTCGAAGTTTGCGAGCACCATCGGCGTGACACCCCAGTGGACACCGAAGATAACGATGACTTGCCAGAAGCCACCGATGATGAGACCAGCTACCGCAGGAGCATTCTCCGCTAAGTAGTTATACCCGTTTGCGATCCCTTCTGCACCAAGTGTCGTGATCGGTCCGATCAAGAGAATCGTAAGCGGCACCATCAATACCATACTGAAGAATGGAACGAACAACGGACGAATGACTTCATGAATCGTCTTGTTCAGGAATCGCTCGACATAGGACAAAATCCAGACGAGGAATAATGGCGGTAAGACCGATGACGTATACGTTGTACCGGATAAAGCGATTCCTAGGAACGTGATGGATTCACCAGCCGTGATGCGTGCTGCGATATCTGCCCATGTTGGACTGACAAGTGCCGCAATACAGGCGACCGCGATGAAGGCGTTGACCTTAAAATGATTCGCTGCCGTGATGGCAATGAAAATCGGCAAGAACGTAAATGGTGCCCATGAGATGAAGCTGAAGACTTCATAAGTACCTGTCTTCGCGAATGCCGGAAGCAAGTGTCGCTAAAATCAATGTTCCCTGCAGAATCCCTGCTGCAGCTAAAATATAAACGAACGGTGCAAAAACGGCTGACATCGTCGCTATGATTCGGTTAAGGACCGTCCCTTTCGGTGCCTCTTCCGTGTCCGGTTGCTCTAGATCGACGAGTTTCACAAATTCTTGATGGACTTCTCCAACGTGTTGACCAATGACGATTTGAAATTGCCCGCCAGACTCAACGACCGTAATGACGCCAGGTAATGCACTGACCGTTTCTTTGGCTACTGGATCTGAACGTTTTAAGACAAGACGAAGTCGTGTAGCGCATCGAACAGCACTGATGATATTCTCTTCTCCTCCAACCGCTTCTAAAATCGCGTGCGCCAGTTTTTGATAATCGCGAACCTTGCCCATATGGTGTACCTCCCCTGAATATGACGCGTTGAATACCCTTTTATTTTAATTGTACATGCACAATTGTTCAATACATAAATAATTAAATTTACCATGTTATTAATCAAGAAATGGCTTATGCTATACTGAAGAAAGAAAAAAGTTCGCAAGAAAAGAAGGTGTCCTATGCTGAAATACCAACAGACAGCCGATGAAATCGAACGGTACATAGAACAACATCAGTTGAAACAAGGGGACAAACTCCCGATTCTCGAAGAGTTGATCCGGCAGTTCGCTGTCAGTAAGACGACGATGACAAAATCACTTGAGTTACTTGAACGAAAAGGAATCATCTTTCAAGTCCGTGGAAGCGGGATTTTTGTCCGGAAGACGAATCGGACTGGCTACATTCGCCTGTTCTCGACCCAAGGATTCAAGCAGAATCTCGTCGGTCATACGATCGAGTCGACCGTTCTCGCACTCGAATCAATTGCTGCAACCGATAACATCGCGAAGAATCTCGGGATCGAGGCAGGTGAGACGATTTATTACGTCAAGCGAATCCGCTACATCGACGGCAAGATCCTCTGTCTCGAAGAGTCTTACTATCGTCAATCGATTGTTCCGTACTTAAATCGTGAAATCGTCGAGCAGTCGATCTTCGAATACTTAGAGACGGCACTCCAATTGAATATTGGGTTCTCGGATATGTATATGCACGTCGGGAAGTTAAGCGCTGAGTCGGCTCGTCATCTGGGGCTCACCGAGGGCGATCCTGGATTAACGATTGAGACAGTATTTCATTTGACGAACGGTCGTCCGTTCGACTATTCCGTCATCACATACCACTATGAACATTCACAATTCGTCGTTCAGGCAAACGGACTATATCTTTAACAAACGAAAAAAGTAAAAAAGCGAAGTCTGATGATCGTCTTCATTTTACTGAAGACGTTGCATCGGATTTCGCTTTTTCTTTTAAGAAACTAACTAAAATTAATATACAAAACGGATAAATCGCTAAAACGACAATCAATAATAAGCCAAGAACTGGGCTCGGAAAATCAGTAGGATACATGACTGGGAACCACTGACTCAATGCATACGACATGAAGACAAAATACGGTATCCAACTAAAGGAAAACGACCAAGTAAGTCGACTTCGAACTATTATCCCCTGCATCAGACGAATAGGTGTAAAGAATAGGATCATACACACCGTGATCAATAGAAAATCCATTAGGTAAAAAAACTGATATGATGTTCCCGTTATGCGGATAATACGTTCAATGTTTAATGTCATCTCAACAGGAAGAAAGAGAATCAAAGCGAAAAACAGACTCCATCCGTTCCATTTTACAAATAATCGCATGCTTTAAATACCGATCTCTTCTTTACTCGAATTTTCGAGATACAGTTCCCCATCAAACGTCGTCAAGGCAATCACTTTCCTGTCTTTTTCATACCATGCCGTCGCTCCTTCACGATCGAGCTCTTTCCATCCGGCTTGGCGAATCCGAGTTCCATAGAGTAGACCCGGTCCATCGGTTTCCGAGACAAGACGCGTTTTGATTTTCCACTCGCCTTGTTTTTCAACTGCCGTAGCAAATCGTGGCACTGGAAAACTGGATACCTTCGATTCTTGAAATCCAGCATACCAACCACCGACGACTACAATGAGCCCAAGACATATAATGGCGATCCATCTCTTTTTCATAAGCATTCTCCTTTACTTTCCACCCTCATTTTAAAATTACCAAAATATAGTTTTATTTCCCTCATCCTAAAGACGGATTACTGATTTTTTCGTTGTGAAAACACATGAAAATTATTTCGAATTTATGAAAACACCCAAAAAATTTTCAATTTTTTTCATAAAAAATGCACACCTTTGTTCGTCCTTAGAGTCGCAACGGTTTGACAACTCCAGGCACAGAGCCATTTTCAATCATTTTCAAGTGGTTAAGCACATTAGCAACTTGACTTCATTTCCTGCTATGGTACGATACGAACTTATTAAAGGGAGTGAACAGAACTTATGAAATTCAGAAAAGAAAAAGTCAATGTCGTTGACATGAAGCAAACCAAAAAAAGTGTCTACGCGACCGGAATTGGGAATGCGATGGAATGGTTCGATTTTGGTCTTTATTCCTATCTCGCAATCATCATCAGTCAAAACTTCTTTAGCGCTGTTGAAAATGATGAACTGAAGCTCGTCTTTACATTTGCGACCTTTGCGATCGCTTTTTTAATGCGACCAATCGGCGGAATCGTCTTTGGACGCATCGGAGATCGACTCGGGCGGAAGGTCGTCTTAACGACGACGATCGTCATGATGGCTGGTTCGACACTCATCATTGGACTATTACCGACCTATGATCAAATTGGAATTTGGGCACCGATCCTGTTATTGTTAGCCCGGATTTTACAAGGATTCTCGACTGGCGGTGAATACGCCGGTGCAATGGTCTACATCGCTGAGTCATCACCAGATAACAAACGGAGTGCTCTTGGAAGTGGTCTTGAAATCGGAACACTCGGTGGGTACATTCTTGCCTCATTACTTGCTACAACACTTTTTGTCACTTTATCAGATGATCAAATGGCATCTTGGGGATGGCGGATTCCATTCATCCTTGGAGCACCACTCGGTTTATTCGGTCTCTATTTACGTCGTCATTTGGATGAGTCGCCAATCTTCGAAAATGAGATTAATGAAAATACAGAAGAACCCGCGACATTCCGCGAAATCTTACGCGATCATAAGCGTGATATCATCCTTTGTTTCATTGCTGTCGCGTTCTTCAACATTACGAACTATATGCTCTTGTCCTACATGCCATCGTACCTTGATGAAGTCATCGGTATGTCAAGTTCGACAAGTACGATTCTCATCACCGGTGTCATGGTGATCATGATTCCACTCGCTTATTTCTTCGGAAAGCTAAGTGATAAAAAAGGCAATCGCAATATCGTCCTATTCGCGTTAGCAGGACTATCGTTGCTTTCGATCCTGTCGTTCTTCTTGATTGGTCTTAAACCACTCTTGTTCGTCGGAATCGGAATCTTCATCCTCGGATTCTTCTTGGCGATCTTTGAAGGAACGATGCCAAGTCTGCTACCAAGTATCTTCTATACGGATGTCCGCTACCGGACACTATCCGTGACGTTCAATGTCTCGGTCTCGATCTTCGGTGGAACGACGCCACTCGTTTCGACTTGGCTCGTCCATGAGACGCAAAATCCGCTCGCTCCTGCTTTCTATTTAACAGCAGTCAGCGTCATCGGGTTCGTCACGTTCTTCTTCCTCTTTAAAAATACAGCCGGTAAAGCACTTAAAGGATCGCATCCGACTGTATCGAGTGAAAAAGAAGTCGCGTCGATCGCAAAAAAACCAGACGATGCCCTCTGGTGGGCAGAATAATTGCTACAAGTAAGAGCCGTCTTCCGCAGAAGACGGCTCTTACTTGTAGACAGCACTCAGCTCTGTTACGATTCGGTCCGCAACTACGAGTTCCTGCTCTTGCGCAAAATCGAACTGGCAACCGATTGCTACTAGACCGTTCGCTTGCGCTGCTTTGAAATCGGACAAACGGTCACCGACGACGTATCCGGACGAGATATCGTGCGTCTTACAAATCTCTCGTACGAGTGCTGATTTATCACCGGAACGAATGTCTTCAATGCTATAGACATGATCGATATACGCTTCAAGACCATACGTCGTTACGATCGCTGATAGGTAGGACGGCCATCCGTTACTAGCGATATAGACCGAGTGACCCGCTTGTTTCAAACGAGCGAGCAACTCGACCGTTCCTGGATATAAACAACCATGCCCGGACTTGACTGCCTGCTCTAAGCCATGTCGAAACTTTTGATCCGCAGCCTGTTGGTCTATGGGTGAAAAGTCCGGTAGTAACGTCTGCCAGACTTCCGGTAACGAGACGCCCATGATCTGCTGATAGAGCGCGAGTGGAGTCTCTCCTTCCCAGCGCCCCGTCTGACGCAATTCATGAAAGACCTCTTCTAACGTATGCGCAAGCACAGCATTTGTTTGAAACAATGTTCCATCCATGTCAAAAATATAGTGTGTCATTGACTCTCTCCTATCTGCTCACGCTTTATTATCTGAATCATGGCTTCTATGGATCTATCCTCAGCAATCAGACGATCCGTCGGGCGGTGATCCTGATCAATCCACCAGCGTTTCATATCCGTCTCAGAAAACTCCGTCGGCTGGCGCATTGCGTGGCGACGGACGGTTTCTTCGAATGAAACGTCAAAATAATATGCCACGTACCGTGAAGTAAAGCGTCGTTCCAACCGGTCAATCATCTCACCGTACCAATCCTGTGCGAGAATTCCTTCTAGCAGAATCGTCGCATGACGTCCGTCAGCAAGTCCAACCAACTCCTCGATCCAGCGAATCGTCGGATTTCCTGGTCCATCTTTTACGTTCAACATTTCTCTACGGATGACATCTTGCGAAAACAGGATACTATCCGGTAAGACCGATCGTAATGCCTTAGCTAGCGTCGTTTTTCCACTACCGGAGTTTCCACGGATGACGATCAAGCGCGACTTCATGTCGTGAACCAGTCTCCGTTCAAGGCAGCAATGTACCGCTCTGCAGAGCGCGCTACAGCTTCAGACGCACCGGTTTCGATCTTCCGATAAAAGGCGTCATATAATTTTTCAAAGCGAAGCGGGCGTATCGTTTCTGCCATGCGCGCGACCGTCTTTGCAGGAAGCGGAATCATATTCGGATAACTGTACATGAAACTGACCCATGCCCGATCGGCAACGATTCGAATGATGTCTCCTGTCAACAACAGTCCTGCTGCCGCATCTTTTCGTTCACAGATGACTGCTCCTTTAAAGTGACCACCGACGCGATGTAACATCAACTCTTCCGTTAACTCCAAGCATTCACCACTCCAGAATACGATGCGCTCACTTGGTCGCGTCACGAACGACGCATCGTCTTCATGAATATAGATCGGTACGTCAAAAGTCTCCGCCCATTCGACTTGTGTCGCGTAATAATGCGGATGTGATAAAGCGATCGCCTGAAGCCCGCCTAATTCGTCAAGCTGCTCTTTCGTTGCGGAATCAAGATATGTAATGCAGTCCCATAACAGGTTGAACGATTTTCCTTGGACGAGATATGCCGTTTGACCGATGCCGAATGCTGGTGTCGTCTGAATCGCATAGACACCTGCTCCGTCGTCCATAATGATATTTTGGTACGTTCCTGACGCTTGCATGGCAGCGAGTGTCGTCCATGTTTGACCGGTCGGATTGACATACTGTCGTTCTTCTAAGCAAATCGGACACGTTTCGCGATGCGGATTGATTTGTTCGACACCACACGTCGTACAGATGATGGTTTCCATATCATCATTCCTTTCCAATTCGTAAATGATTTTCCTGATACATCATAACATATTCCAATTATAGGGATTAAGATGTGCTCGCTGAAATGAACAAGTATGAAAAATGAAGCATGAGATTATTATGTCGATTTCGTTTCCTCTCATTGTGCACTGTTTGAACACTGTCTTTTAGATGTAAAACGTTTCGCCACTTGGTATCACTAGTTACTTCAGCTGCCGTTTGATTCGTTATGTGTCACGTCAACTGTCTATAATAATCCCTTCGAAGGTCCAGCTCGTTTAACGCTCGATGATCACACGAATGACGCAATAGGCAGAAGATAAGACAAAAGCAGGTCGAACCACTGATGTGGCTCGACCTGCTTTATTTAATAAGACGTTCGATCGTCATTTATGACGCTTTGAAAATGTTCTGTGAATCGATTGATCGCTTCTTCTGTATCAAGATTTCCAGAAAACCAGATCTTTTTGTCTTCTGAAAATGTAAGATGCAATGAGTCATCTATTGTAGACTCCACTTTAAGTGTAGCAATCGTATCTGACTTCATTAATGTCTTTTGTGATAGAGTGACCAGTTCATTCGTCAACGTTTCGCGTGTATCTTCTGACGTCTTTTCCTGGAGAAGATCAACTGTCTTATGAAGCAATACGGCTTTTGAGACTCGCGATAAATTCAACTCTCGAATTTCAAACATGTAGGCGTTCTCATGTTCATGCTGACGCTGGACGATGAATCGTGGAGAATGTACTAAATGTTGAACGAAGTGAACGAACATTTCGATGGTCATTTCGGACATACCGAAACCCTCCCTTTTGCATGGATCAACGGACGAATGCCTTTAATCCTTTATGTGAATGGACAGTAAGAGTCCTGTATGAAATCAAGCAGGTGAATTGGGAAAAAAACCTCCCTTCTGTAAAGTTATACCACAAAAACAAGTACAAAGTGTACATGTTTATGTTTCAAAACTAAGATTCGAATAGCCTCCGAATCTTGTTTATAGTAACATAAAAGACACTAGTTATAATCATATTTAATATGATCATCTGATAAAAATCTGCATGACTGGAATATGTACACGGATAAAGAGCCAGAGATCATCTATTCCTCTCTGACTCTTCCATCAATCGTTCATCGTTGGCGCGATTAAATCTTGTAACGTATATGCCTGCAGCGCGTCCGTAAAGGACGTGAATGCTTGATCGAACGCTTGTCGTGTGTTTTGCAAACTACCATTTTTATTTGGAACTGTCACATTTTCAAGATAGGATACTTCTTCAAATAAATGAACGATTTCTCCTAACGTAATCGTTTCTGGGGATTTCGCTAATTTGAACCCACCATTACGACCTTGTACAGAAATGATGAGACCAAACTTGCTCAATGAATGGACAATCTTCATCAAATGATTTTTAGAAATATCATAATGGGTTGCCACTTCCTGAATTTGCACGAGCCGAGTCGGATGCGACGCTGCGAAAATAAGCACACGAATGGCATAGTCCGTAGAGCGAGTCATCTTCATCCATTTCACCTTCTTTTTCTTTCCTTTATATAGACATAGTACAGAAGCTCACTCATTTTCACAATCAATAGTATGGCTTAAAGTGTCGTTTATAGTGGTTTTGCACGTATGTATATCGTTTATCTTAAAGGATATGAAGTGTCAAAATCTAGGCATTTCTCGGAAAAAGTAAAATGGTATTTTAATTTGATGAAGCAAACCATTTAGTTATTTCAAGTCTATGATAAGATTCTTTTAAACATGTACGTTTAAAGTTTATTTATATATTTTTTAGAAAGAGGTCTTGTCATGAATTGGCTCTCATCAAGTATGTTCCATCGGTTTTATATTTTATTGTTTTCGAATTTCTTAATTTTTGCAAGCATCAGCGTCTTAACATTTTACTTTGCTCAAAAAGAGCTAGAGCAACACCGAACTTCATCACAGAAGATCACATTACAAAAAACGCAAGCTCGCACGCTTTGGAATGAAGCACAACAAGTCAATCTCCAAGTCCAACAAATTGATTTTAATGATCAAGATGATCTGAAGCAAATCAATAAAAGATTGAAACGTTTACAAAAAAACGTTGAATCGTTCAGTCAACGTTATTCAGATCCATCAGACGAACGATTTGCGCATCAACTCGTTCAATTTTCAAGATTTTTGGAACAGGAAGTCACTTTGCAAATACGTACGGATAATCAAAAGCTGGTTCAGCAGTCTGACTTCGTCGTTAACGACTACTTTCGAATGATTCATAATGAAGAGAAAAACGCACAGCAGTCGCTACAACAAAGAACCGCTGAAGTATTACGCTACGCCTTTGGTGTGATGATCATCGCTTTTTTTCTTCTCAGTTACTTGATTTTAAGACTTGTGCGGTCTTTTCGAACAGATTTACTCGATCTCGTCGATCAAACGAAACAGCCTGATCGATTGGAACAGAATGATTTTCAGAACCGTTCCGATGAGATTGGTACACTTGGGCGATCGATGCAACAAATGACGACGTTGCTCGCATTTGAACACCAGCAAACACAAGTTGCTAATTTACAACTTCAAGAGTCTTTATACCAACAAAAAACAATCGAGCGACAACTTCAATTTCAAAATCAGTTAGCCACTCAAATTTTGCGTCATCAATCTACTTCAGGTCTTCACACCTGGCTACAAGTAATTGGTAGTCATTTTCGGGCGGCTCATATCTATTTTTCACCGCAGTCGGAGAATTTTGAACCTGTCCATATCGCACTATCAGACGAACCAATTTATGACAAAGAACGGTTGGAGTTAGAAGCGAAGACCGAGCTAGATACATCCATCCATCTAATCGAGAAGGAGCAGTTGACGTTATGTGCTCTCCCTTTACACAGTCCGTCAAAATTCATTGGTTCATTGACGTTACAATTTCATCATCGTTTTACTGAGACTGTCGCACTTCAGAAAACGACTCATTTATTAAATATCGGGTTGATGCGATTGCTTGATGACATTCGTATAAAAGAACACCATCAATTAATTCAGCGCATTTTAAATGGTTTACGAGAAGCTATCTTATTCGTCGATGTGACGAATACGAATATCTTTACGAATCGCATGTTTCATCAATTATTTCCGAACTGGTCACCTTCTGAAAACCAATCTGAAAACTTAGCATTCGTCATCGAAGCCTTCGAACCGTTGATTCTCGAAACAGAGGCGTTATATGCATATGTCGAACAAATCAAAGCAGGCTTTGACCACGCATCAGTTATTCCAGCTCAGGATTTTTCAATGCCAGACGATCGTCATTTACGACTTTACACAGAATTTTTACCCGAACGTCAAGGTATTCTATTTGTTTTTCGTGAACGCACAGTTGAAGTCAACCATGCTAAAAAGGAGCAAAACTTCATTTCGGTTTTATCACATGAGCTTCGAACGCCACTTGCATCCATCGAAGGATTCAGTGAATTAATGTTACACCGGTCGTTATCTCCTTCAAAACAGCGAAAATATTTAGAAACCATGCGGAGTGAGACACAGCGACTCAGTCAACTGTTAACCGAATTCCTAGATTATCAGCGACTTAGTCATCAAAAAGAATCCTATCAGTTAGAATCATTTTGCATCGAACATATGCTCATCGAGTTAACGGAGTGGTTGAACGTTGCGACATCGACGCATCATTTACAAATCCAAACTGACGGTCCTTGCCTGATTACGGCTGACCAAGAAAAAATCCGGAGAGTCTTATTAAACATCTTGAATAATGCGATAAAATACTCTCCCGTCGATTCAATTATCCAAGTCTCGTTAGCGTGTTGTGAAGCGGAAGTCGTCATCACCATTAGCGATGACGGATATGGTATCCCAAAACAAGATCTCCCCTACCTGTTTGATCCATATTACCGTGTCGAACATGCAGACCATCTCCAAGTTCAAGGAACAGGTCTTGGTTTACCGATTTGTAAGGAAATCATCGAAGCGCATGGCGGACGGATCACCGTTCATTCAGAAGTCGGGAAAGGGTCTGACTTTTTTATCCGTTTACCTCGTGATGAAGAGTGGAACACAACCAATAACATGTACAATAACAGTATGAATAATCTACAACTAGGAAGTGAAGAACGTGGAAGCTGATTTAAATCAAATCGTTCACTGTTTAAATCAAGATTTTAAACAGCATAAAACTGTCTTCAGTGCAATGGCACTGAAAGAAACCAACCCCTGCATCGTTTTGATGGAGGATCACCGCAAAAGACGATTGAATGATGCTTTGTATCAATACTCTGATTTCATCGCTGAATTGGAATCACTTATTTATCGCTGTTTAATTGATGTCCGGGGAGCCCGTGAATCAGCCTCCCCTTCCGAGATTTTTATCTCTAAAGCCCAACTCTATTCGCCTTATCATTATTTGATTACTTTTTTATGAGAGGAGTCCACCATGACTGTTCAAGAAAATACAGCATTGTTGATCATTGACGTCATTAATAAGATGGATTTTGAAGGAGCTGAGCAGTTAATGCAACAAACGCTCCCTGTCCTCTCACCACTCACAAAATTAAAACGACATTGTAAACGTCAAAATATTCCCGTGATTTACGTCAATGACAATTTTGGTCTGTGGCAGGAAAATGTCAATCAAATCATTGATGAGTGCCGCGGGGGTCTTGGGGATGTACTCATCGAAGCACTGCATCCAGAAGAGGATGATTACTTCATCATCAAGCCCAAGCACTCAGGTTTTTTCGGTACTCAGCTCGATATTTTATTGAAGCATTTGGATGTCTCGCGTCTTATCATCACCGGTCTAACGACCGACATGTGTATCTTATTTACAGCAAATGACGCCTATATGCGGGAATATGCCATTCATGTCCCTGCAGACTGTACGGCAGCAGAAACCGCTGTCGCAAAAGATCATGCCTTAGAAATTCTCAGTTCGACATTATCACTGGATTGCTCCTCGAGTTCATGCTTGATGAATAAGGAGGAATAACCATGCTTCATTATTTTTCTGGAACGTATGAATCAGCACGCGAACGTTTCAATGAGACTGCACAGTGCATTCTTTCTCAGCATTATCCGAAGCTAACGCATGATTCACTGGAACAACAAGCGTCACTCTATTCCGATTGGTGGCACGGCCAGTCCGGTAATAATTCAACATTACTGATCTTAACCAGTGGATTACATGGAATCGAAGGGTACGCAGGGAGTGCCATGCAGCTCCAGTTTTTATCAGACCATATGAAACAGGTAAATACGGGAGAAGTCGATATTTTGCTGATCCATGGTATTAATGCATATGGGATGAAACATCATCGAAAAGAAACACAGCATAACCTCAATTTAAATCGAAACGCGATTCACGATTTTTCAAAGGCAGATTTACGCAATCCGGGTTTTGATGAGTTGCAATCTTTGTTTATAAAAAGGTCAGGTTCAGGACGGCGTCTGGATTACATACCGTTTACACTGCATGTATTATACGACTTGCTTCGTCTAGGTCCACACGCTTTTTTAAAGGCTGCGACACTTGGACAATTCAAGCATCCGACCGGATTCTATTATGGCGGACATACGCAAGACGCTTACTTCTCCGATGTGTTAAGTCGGCTCGTCGATACACTATCTGCTTACGAACATGTCGTGATGCTCGACTGCCATACGGGTTATGGACCAGCGGGTCAAGTCCAACTCGTCATGTCGTCGGAAGATCCACGACACGCTAGGGAGGTAGAAGTATACACACGTTATCCGATCGTCGATCAACCACGAGATCAACAGTTTTATGCAATTGAAGGAGAATGGTTAAACTATCTGTATGAAGAAACAAAAAAGCGACACATCGGTTTTTTAGGTTTAACATTAGAGTGTGGAACGCTTGGAAAGCATCCTTTTGCCCTACTCCGAACGTTAAAAGCAACGATCGATGAAAATCGTCTCTTTTTCAATCAAGCAGTTGCCCCTCGACGGATTAGAGAGCGATTCGATGCACTTTATATCCCTAAAAATAAACAGTGGCGACGGTCCATCTTGAACGAGACATCCTTCATCTTTAACAACATCACTGAATGGATCAATGATCCTAAAAGTCATTCTTTGATTAAACGTTCACTTCAACCTATCGAAAAATAAGGTAAAACAGGTTTGAAAGAAACTGATTAAGGTATATAACATGTGTAAATCGCATATGTTTAAAACTTAAAGGGGGTTCTTTTCATGTTTCGCCATCAAAAAGAATTACAATTCGAAGTCAAGGTTGATCGACCCGATCCAAAGCTTGCTCGGGCCGTGCAAGAGGTACTCGGTGGACAATTCGGTGAGATGACGGTCATGATGCAATATCTTTTCCAAGGCTTCAATTGCCGTGGTGAAGAAAAGTACAAGGATATGCTGATGGATATCGGGACGGAAGAAATCGGGCACGTTGAAATGCTGTGTTCCCTCATTTCTCAATTGCTCGACGGGGCGTCACCGGATGATCAGGCAGAAGCTGCCAAAGATCCAGCGACGGCAGCAATTCTCGGGGGTATGAATCCACAGCATCTTCTTGTCAGCGGTCTCGGTGGACTGCCATCGAACGCCAACGGCATTCCGTGGAACGGATCTTATATCGTCGCGAGCGGTAACTTGTTGGCAGACATGCGTTCGAATCTACATGCTGAATCACAAGGTCGTCTTCAGGTCGCTCGCCTCTATCATATGACGACGGATGAAGGCGTTCGTGCTACCTTCCGTAAGATGCTCGCTCGCGACCGGTATCATCAGTATCAATGGATGGCTGCGATCGAAGAACTGGAGACGAAAAATGGAGTTGTCGTGCCTGCTACTTTCGCACCGGAAGATGAGATGGAAGCGCAACCGCATGCTTATGAGTTCTGGGACCTATCGGAAGGCACAGCTTCAAAAGAAGGTCGCTGGGCTCAAGGGGAAGCGCAGGATGGAACCGGTGAATTCGTTCATCTAGAAAATCCTGCACCGCAAGGAAATATTCCGAACATGAAGGTACCGGCACACAAACTTCACCACGACCTAGCAGAAAAAACAGGAATGCAAAACGTCAAAGATACTGTCAAACGTATGTTACATGATAAGGAGTGAGATCGATGGCTAAATCACCACTCGCAATCCATGAAACACTCGAAATTCATTAGCCGTCCCAGTAAAAAAAGCGACGAGTTGATTGCGACAGACTTTTTGATTAGCAGCAAATCACTTGTCCGCGCTTATGCTGTTGCAATTACGGAAACGGCTTCTCCTGACGTTCGAAGAGTCTTAACTGAACAGCTGAACAAAGCCATTCAGACTCACGCAGCAATCGCCGGATACATGATCGATCATGAGATGTATCACGTGCATGACTTGAAAAAACAATTAAAACACGATCAAGAAAAACTAGAAGTCGCTAAAGGCTTACTATGACGTTCCCCCTTCCCTTCTGATTTTGAAATGGAAGGGGTTTTCTTTCAGAATTCGTGTAAGGAGCGATCAGTCTCATGATTGACATCAATCATATTCAAATCAAACAAAGTGGAGAAACTGTTTGTCTCACCTGGGAAGGGGCAAGTAACGTCCGTCTCTTATTAAATAGTAGACCGTGTTTCATTCAGAACTCGAATAGCTATCAAACGGAGACACTTCCTTTATTTGAGCCTTTGTCATTCGAACTGATCGATTCAGATTCGAAGACACGTATCGTCACCGCTCTTGTTTCAAGTACAGATGATTTGTTCTGGAACCGAAAAATGACTGTCCTGATCCAACAAGATCATGCTGTCCGACTGTTGTGGGGTGAAATCCCAGAGGTATCGCATTATACGGTATTTCAAGATGGGCATCGATTAGGTCAAACTGCGTCACCCGAATGGAAAGGAACGATTAACCCTGAACAATTTACACGTTTTGAAATCCGGGTGCTCCGTCCAATTTCAAGAAAATCGATGCCGTTCGCACGGATAATCGAGACGTTCGCCCGCGTTACGAATCAGATAAAACAGGAACAAGACCGTGAACGAGAATTTGAACAATTCGTGCTCTATTTTTCTTTGTACCCGCTATCCGCTTCACATAAGAAGGTTTCTTCTTACCGATTGCGTGTACTGACGTTCATTGCTCCTCCAATTCTCATGAACCCTAATCCGTTTTCTCCGCATCGTTATTTCGAAGGCGATGCGCGACAATATTCGCCTTTTTCAAAAGAGTATCGCACCTTTACAGAAGTCCTGACATTTGATGGTGAAACCACTCATCAACTATCAAAACAAGCAAACCCTACCCGATCTTTTGATGCTCGTCATCAGTTATATCGAGAAGATGTAGCGTCGACTCAGCGGGTCTATTTATCAGATCAATCAAAAGCACGATATACGCTCCACCACTCTGTCGGCAATCCGCTCGTCGTCTCACCTAATATCGACTACGAAATCAAGGTAGCGCATCATGCAAATCTTTGGCGTATCGCAGGAACACATCTCCAATCACCGCACCATGAAGTATATCTGGATGAAGGAGACGATTGTTTTGAAACAATCCACCAAGCCCATGATTTAGGTTTAAGTTTCCTCGGCAATCCGTTGCCAAGTTGTAACTGGTTGCATGTGACTAACTAATGAACAGAAGAAAACCGCGACCGATTCGTCGCGGTTTTTCATATTTAGTCGTGAAATCGAGCACGTGTCTCCGGAGACGGCAGTGCACACTGCTGCTTTTGTCCAAACCAACGATGACGATTGTTTGCAACGAAATCATAGACGCGATCCCGGAGTGAACGTGGAACAATGCGAAGCACTCTCAACAGACGCCATCCACCTCGTAAATGACGGGCAATCCGTAACGCAGCATCCGATTTGATATACGGTACACCTCGGTCAATTACAACGACACTGTCAATCGTTTCCGGGAGATGGTGGCGCTTTACGAGTTCTTGCCCTGTCTCCCCTTGTAACGATGCAAAATCATGGTACCCCTGGTCTCGTTTTAAGATGAACTGGACGCTCGCGTCACAGAGATTGCATTCTCCATCGAATAAGACGATTGCTTTCATGATTGATTCACCCTTCCCTACCTGTTTAACGAATGATTTTGTACACTTTTCCTTTACCACACTTTGGGTATAAACATGCAATTATTTAGTATGTTAAATCATGATAACGCTTTCTCTTCTTCTCTTCATTCCGTTATACTGATTCTGTAAACATTTGGTTTTTACAAATCCATCCACTTAAAAGGAGCATATATATGACAAAACGATCGATTGCCATCGTGACCGGTGCCAGTCAGACACGCGACATCGGAGCTGCAATCTGCCGCCAACTTGTCTCTTCCGGACATGACCTGGTCTTTACTTATTTTAAAGCAACAGCGGATTGGGCGGCTAGTTTTACAACCGAACTCGAAAATCAAGGTGCCCGAGTCCTTGCGATTGAACTTGATTTAAGTCAATCAGATGCTGCTGACGAGTTATTCGCACGCATAGAAGGTGTTGGAGCACCAAGCATCCTGATCAATAACGCTGCTCATTCGACAATGACAGATTGGCAAACGCTCGATGCAACAAGCCTCGACCAACACTATGCCGTTAATCTCCGGGCACCGCTATTACTCGCGACACGTTTTACAAAGCGATTTGCTGAAGCACATCTAACTTCCGGTCGTATCATCCAATTGACGTCCGGACAAGACCTCGGTCCAATGCCTGACGAGATTGCGTACGCTACGACGAAAGGTGCATTGTCAACATTTACGAAGACGTATGCGGCAGCCGTAGCACCGCTTGGTATCACCGTCAATGCCATCAATCCGGGTCCGACTGACTCGACTTGGATGGATGAAGCAACACGGATAGCGCTTAAACTTAGTTTTCCATTCGGTCGAATCGGTGTGCCGGAAGACGTTGCACGATTGATTCAATTCCTCGTTAGTCAAGACGGTGGCTGGGTGACCGGACAAGTCATTCATTCCGAAGGCGGATTCGAACGCTAAACGTGTAGCATGCAAAAACATCCCTCTGACGTCAAAATCAGAAGGATGTTTTTCATTATCGAAAGACCGGACCCATTTCCGTCAAAAAATCGTTCCAGGCGACTTGATGCAAGTCGCTATAGAGTTCTGGCATCTGGTCTCTTTCAAAAAAGGCAATGTCCAATGATTCATTGGAGTCGATCGTTAACTGTCCTCCATTGACTTGGCAAACAAAAAAATGAACGATTGGTTGGGCGACATCCCCATTCGGATAAATCTCTTCGTACTGCGAATAAACACCACTCAAACGTTCAATCGCGACATGAATTCCGGTCTCTTCGAAAATCTCACGCTTGGCTGCTTCGACAATCGACTCTCCGAGTTCCAGTGCGCCGCCGGGAAAGCCCCACGCTTGTTGCTCCCGCCGTTTTTGTAGAAGAATGCGTCCCTCTTCGTCGAAGACAATGCCACCTGCAAAGTTCAACATCACTTTTTCCTGACCGACCTTACTGCGGAGAAAACGTATATAGTCCATCTGTTGCCCCTTGAAGTTTGACTTGCTTCACCCAGACAATCAGTTGTTCGATCATCGCCTCCGTCACAGTATGATTCACACCCGGAAAAACACATAATTCAGTCGTTTGCGTCATACCTGCTTGAACTGCTGTTACGTGATAGTACTGCTGGATTGATAGTGGAATAATGTCATCAGCATCCCCGTGCAGGAGCAAACGTGGACGCTCATCCATCACATCGATCGGATCGATCTTCCATGGTACATCTGTTTCTTTGATAGCAGGTCGTCCGTCGCGCGTGCGGAATTGATGCTCCGCTTCAAGAAAGGCACCGCCCCCATTGATCGCAATGAGAGCTTTAATCGGCAAACGCGCCATGATTCCGTGGGCAATGAACCCACCCATCGAGGCGCCGATCGCGATCACATCTGAAACATGCCAGCCTGATTGTTCGATGATAGCTGTCGCTTCCTTGATCGATTGTTCAACGACCGTCCAAAAATAGGTCGTCGATACTTCTGGATCAAACGGATGATCAAACGGTTCACGTTGATCGTGTCGAATAAGTTCCGGGATAAAGACATCGAACCCTTCTTCAGATAATTGTCGTGCAAACTCTAGATAAGAAACAGCCGTACCGCCCCAACCATGGTAGAGTAAAATGGCTCCTGTTGGGTGAGAGGAGCGGACGCTATGGACATGAAAATCAAGCTTCATTTTTTAGCTTCTCCTGGTTCAAGCGGACGATCGTTCTCGCAAAGTCATCTTCCGGTAATCGTTGTCCGTTCTCGAGAAACGGTTTCCAGTACGGTCGAATCTTAAACAACGAGACCGTATCGCGATAAACTGTTCGACGGACGATTTGTTTCGTCGTCAACGGCAATCCGTTCTCGCTCTCGACCTGTATGCCACAGATCTGACCACCAACCGTTTTTCCATTCAACAGTTTTAATTGCGCGACTTCTCCTAGAAAACTGATCGTCGGTTGTGTCACGACGGCGTGAACGACTTCTGACTTCACACGTCGTAATACCGTTTTTTCGATGACGACGGAAAGTCCGAGATAGACAGCCTGGTTGATGATATACGCACCGATTCGTCGTTTTGTTGTTGAGTGCATGGATGATCCTCCTTATACGTTAAAATAGACGACAGCGCCGAGTGCACTGACAGCAATCAAATAAAAGACGATCGCGAGTCGTTTGTTTGCGGTAGAGATATCCTTTCGGACAAGGATTTTACTGTACCGAAACGTCAAGAATGCGAACACGAGCAAAGCCAAAATCAATAATGGTTCCATTCGACCTCCCCCTTCCCTTACTTATTCTACCTCATTTCTGGTTTCGAATTGTTATATTTTACAAGTAAAGTGGTATATGCTTGATCCATATGTCATCAATCCAACAATGAAATGAGGTTTACATGTTGAACACTACAACGATTTGCTGTCTTGTGGAGTCAAAGACACCTGGTTATCTTGTTCGGGAACTGCCGCCGCTTGGCATCCATGACGTCTACGTCCGCACTCTAGCCGGTGCCATTAGTATCGGTGCCGAACTTCCCCAATGGCTGGAACAAGACATGACCGAAACCAGCTATGACTATCCGCTCGAGACAGGATATGAAAGTTATGGCGAAGTGCTTGCAGTTGGTGACGCCGTCCAAATCGTCAAGCCCGGAGATCGGGTCGTCAGCTTCTATGGTCATCAAGATCAAGCGATCATTCCTGAATCGAAAGTCATCCCGGTTCCTGCTTATGTCTCACCACGTGAAGCCTTACTACTGATTCTGTCCTGTGACGCGGCAAAAGGCGTCCGAAAACTGACAATGACGCCCGATACAAGTGTCTTAGTTTCTGGAATGGGTACGATCGGTTTGTTGACGGTACATTACTTACGGCATTACGTTAACGTTCGCCAGATAGATATCATCGAGCCGCTCGCCTCCCGAGCTGAATTAGCACGTCAATTAGGTGCACGTGTCGTCACACCGGATTCAGACACGTATGACGTCGCCATCGAATGTTCCGGGCGTCAAGCGGCCTTTGCCGAACTTCAATCCGCTGTCCGTCCTCATGGTGCAATCTGCGTCTTATCGGACGGCAACCGTGAATCTTTGACGTTGACGCCCGCGTTTCACGCAAAGGAACTTCAGATCATTGCATCGAGTGACGGTTGGAACTACCGGCAGCACGCAGACTGGCTTTTTTCCAACGATCGTCACGCGACATTACCTGCTTTGTTCGAACACGAGACTTCGTTTTCGGAGCTCGCCAACTGCTTCGCTGCCTTAATGGCATCGACCGATCTCCCGATCAAAGTCTTCGTTGATTATGAGCAGACGAGCTGAACACCGTTCGGATCCGTGCCTGCTAGCGATACGTCGGAAAAGACTGCTTCTTGTAAGACGGTCTTCTCCCCGCGGACGGTTTGGATTTGCGGAACCGGTTGATCGAACAGTTTCGCTAAATCCGCCTCTAATCCTTCGAGCGGTGTCGTTAGAGTTAAACGCTCAAGTGTCGTTCCATCAGTATCCGCAATCGCATCTTCATGGACTTGCAGTTCGATCCGTAATCCGTATGGTGTCTGCAAGAACGTCCGACGCTCATTCGGTTGGACTGTAAACGAAAGTGTTTCTGCACGGTCAAGGATCATTTGTAAGTCACCAGGCTGTATCAAAAATCCGATGTGATCGAAGCGAACTATTTTTCCGAATCCGATCGTCGCATTGACCCCTCCCCGTTTCATTTCAATGATTCGGAATAAAATTTGATCCGTTCGAAAATCGTTCCATGTCAGAGGTAGATTAAACGAAGAAAATTCTCCATTTTTCTTCCCAATGCGCTGGGAAACGTGAAATCCGCGTGCTGTGTACCAAGCTTCTGTTTCCTCCAAATGTGGTGTCCAAATATGGTAGTGAAATAGCATTTACATACACTCCTTATACTTGTTCCAATCGTTCCATGTCATCACTACAACTTGGTTCGATTCATTTAAGTATTGTCTTAATAGCGGAAGATGCGCAGCACCGTACAAACAGACGATTCGCTCGGTCGTCTGGGCAAGTTGCAGTAGACGATCGGCAATCTTTTGATTACGGGCATGCCAGTAGCATTCGATCCAAATCCGCCCGTTTTCCAGCTGTTCGATTTGATCGTAGACCTTAGCGGACGCTGCAATCGTCTCTTCAGCGTGCAATCGATCGAGCCATTCGGAAAAGGATAACTGCTCCATCGCGTTCTCTAACTGTTCAGTCCGCTTCATCTCAGCAGTGACGATCGTCTCGAAAGCTTCCGGATGATGTGAACGGACTATTCCTAAATCCGGTACGCCTGGTACGATTTCGTTCCAATCGATTCCATGCAACTGTGCTAATCCTGCCATCCGGGCTAGGCGAAAGCCGATTTGTTGCCGTTCATTAGCGGTTAAATCACTCTCGTGTTGATAGGTGTCATATGTATGTTGCAGGTCACTTATGCGTTCAGGTGACGTTTCAAGAGCAACGCATGTCGGTTGAAATCTGTTTAATCGAACGACGACTTCCTTGATTTCCTGTTGCCGTCTCTCTGATGCGACATCAAAAATTACTGGACGAATCAGATCACCATTTGCCGGTCGATCAAGATGGAACATGCCTAACAGTAAAATCTGGGGCTTCATCTACATTCCTCCTTTTCCTGATTTTACCTTATTTTTTAACAAAAGATGCGACATTTATCTATGATCAATTTAGACGAATGATCTCAATTTACAATGACTATTTGATTTATTGTATTATCATGAATTAAAAGGTGAATAATTTAATATATGTTAAAATTAAACAAAAAAAGCGTGCAGGAGGTTCTCATGAAAAGAAGATTCGTCATTTTCTCAATCGGATTTCTGTTTGTTTTGATGGGATGCAGTCAGGCTGGTACAGAAGAAAAAGGAAGCTATGCAATGATCGTCATTGTGAACAATAAAGAATATAACGGAACAGAAGCTGAATTGGACGCATCTAAACAACAAGGAGAAAAAATTAGTACGATACTAAAGAAAACAAAAGCATACGAAATGCCCCAAGCGAACAGTCAATCGAATCTCTTTTCAGTCGGCTCCACCATCTATGCTGTTAATGGAACAGAAGATTTCATCATCGTAAAAGACAAAGAAAATAAAAAATGGCTTTTACAAAAGGTAAGGGATATCGAAAAAAATCTAAATCAATGAAGCACTTTAACACTTTTAACGTGGTACATCTTTAGAAATACTATCAGTGGAGATGTTTTTGACCGAGTCGACATTCTGAGACGATTGGTCCCCCTTCAGACGATGCATATTGATCAAAAACTTGCCCATGAAACACTTCTTCGATGACCTGGCGCTCTTCCGCGTCGATTCGTTCAGCCGTCGGGAAAATCGCAACCGGTTGACACGTCAAGCGGATCCCTTCTCGCTTCGCAAACCGGGCGAGCTCAATCATCGCTGACGGAAGACCATCGATTGTTTCTGGTTGAAAACGTTCGATGGCTTCAAGATACGCTGCCATCGTCCGTGGGGATAATCGTTTTACCGTGAATAAGAGTTGATTCGCCGCTCGATTCATCTGCCAGTAGACGTCCGTCTGTTGACGCTCGGGTACGAAATCCTGTGCCGTAAAGCTGATCCGTCGCATGCCACGGTAGACGTCGTGGGTCGCCTTAAAATAATCCAGATGGGCCATTCGAATTTGCATATCCGGTATCGTATATCGTACTTGCAGTGATGCGCCTGTTGTTCCGCCCGTTTTACCTATAATTGGCGCAACAATATCTGTTTGAATGTCCTCCATATGCGTTCGTAATATTTCTTTTGACAGTACAAGAATATGTTTTAGTTCGGATAGGTCCTTTAACGGTAGGATAATACCATGCAAAATGAAGAGCTGACGATAATAGGAACTGTGTTCAATGCAAAAGCGAAGGAAGTCATTTAAACGGTCAAGTTGTTCCGCTTTGACGTCGATCGTCGATTGTTCTCGTTCGAGGAGCATCCGAAACCGTTCTTGATAGACCGGTCCATAACGTTCGCGATGCAATTGATAGCCATAGAGGGTTGTGAAGAGGTGCTGGAGAAATAGAGGAGAGCGATTGTAGATTTGCTCTTTGATACCCATGTCATCACGTCCTTTCGCAAGGGAAGTAACGGTTTCGATGTCTCTACGATAGCCTATGTACCTGACAAGAATATGACAAATACAAGGGAACATGCATCCTGACAAATTGATATCACCTTGGACAGGTCCGACGATCTTCGCTCTACTATACTGAAAACAAGGAGGTGACAAGATGTGGCTCGAATCGATTCAACGCGTCATTGACTATATCGAAGATCATTTAGAAGACTCGCTTGATCTCAACGTTTTGACAAGCGTGGCTCAGATGCAGGCATATCCTTTACAACGAACGTTTTCCTTACTTGCGATGATGACCTTACCGGAATACATCAGAGGGCGACGTCTGACGTTTGCTGCGCAACAATTGACACAGACGGACGAAAAAATCATCGATCTCGCCTTACGTTTTGGTTATGAGACACCGGAAGCTTTCACAAAAGCTTTCAAACGTCAGCATGGTTGTTCCCCGACGTTGATGCGAAGCGAGCGACGTCCGATTCACGCCTATAACCGCCTGAGCATTCAGGTGACCTTGAAGGGACTGGAGCAAATGGATTATCAACTCATTGAACGACCGGCTTTACAGATTTCAGGATGGCGAAAACATTTTCCTACGCAAGATGGTGCCCAACAGCAACTGATTCCATTGTTTTGGAATGATGTGAATCATTCCGGTCAAGATGCTACCTTGTTCAAACAAAATGACGGTCAGATTGATGGTGTGATTGGCGTCTGCTCCAATTTCACCGAAGCATCGATGGATTATTGGATCGCGACGACGACAACGGAAGTCCTGCCTGGTCAGGAAACGATGACGATTCCGGCGAGTCTTTGGGCGACGTTCCCAGTTGTCGGTCCGATGCCGCACGCCATTCAAGAGATGTGGCACCGCATCTACCAAGAATGGCTTCCGTCACATGGTTATGAGCCGTTACCTCATGCAGAACTCGAAGTCTATTCGGCAGGCGACCCGTCTGCCGCCGATTATCAATCTGCCATCTGGATTCCGGTGCGTCCGCGCGACTGATGGTTTCAGGACATAAGAAAAGGCGAGATCATCGGTGATCTCACCTTTTCGTATGTCATACATACTGTTGCTTAATCAGTAGCGTCTTTCCACTGATTTCTTTCGGAATTTCTGGTACAGCGCGCATGACGACATTCAGTTGTCCTTCAAACAATCGATCCAGAACGAAAAAGAGTTTCTTCTCGTGTTCTTTTTCGAAGCACCGTTCATCTGGTACATACAATAACACAATCTCATCCCGCGTCTCTTGAATATATTGCACACGTTCGATACAGTTTGGGAACGCTCGAACGATTCCTGAGAGCTCCCCTTCAAAGACACGGTGTCCATTTCGTAACTGGATGAAACTTCGTCCTCGTCCGTCAATCGAAGCGATGATCGGACCTTGATGACCACAAGGACACGTTTCCTGGCTCAGCGTCATGCGATCTCCAACTCGATAGCGAACAAGTGGTGTGCCGTGCGTATCGAAGCTCGTCACGAGAATTTCGCCATCCTCATCGCGTTCAATGATTCCCATCTCATAATGTAAATGTTTTTTGCCATACGGACATTCCGCGACGATCGGAGCCCCTTCTGAAGACGCATACTGATCATAGATTGGCGCATGGAAAACATCCTCGACAAGTGCTCGCTCTTCTGCCGTCATCATCTCAGCCGTCGGAAAAATCGCTTTTGGACGAAATGTGCAAGTCAAACCATATTTTTTAGCGTATCGTGCAACTTCGATCATTCCTGAAGGCAAACCATCAATTGATTCCGGCTGAAACCGATTGAGTTGTTCAATATATGCAGCTGCGGTTTTCGGATTGATGTTTTTGATCGAGAACAACATTTGATTGATGACTTTATTTGTCCGCCAATAAACCGGTGCCTTTTGTTGAGGCGAGGCAAGCATTTGACCGGTAAAACTCGCACGGCGCATCCCTTGATCGACGCCATGTGTCCATTTGAAAAAGTCGAGATGCGCCATGCGGATTTGCATGTCTTCTTTCGTGTAATGGACTTGAATCGATTTGCCGGTCGTACCGCCCGTTTTCCCGAGAATCGGAGCATGGACGCGCGCATGGACATCCTCATTTTGTTGTCGTAAGATTTCTTTCGTCAAAGGAGGAATTTGTATTAGTTCGTCAATCGATCGTAGAGGGAGCTCTAACGCAAGAGAGGAAAACAATTCCTGATAATACGGACTATGCGTTTGGCAAAAAGAAAGGAAGTCGTTTAATCGATGCAACTGTTCCGCCCGTACGTCATTCGGTCGTCCTAACTTCTGCTTCAGTTCTTGTAGGCGTTGTTGATAGGCTGGACCATATCGTTCGTGGAACAGGCGACGTCCTTGTAAAGTCGTCAACAAGTTTTGGATGAAGATCGGTGAGTGAAAGTAGATCGATTCTTTGAGCTGCATGATGTCACTCCTTCCATAGATAAACCACCTTTTACTGATACTTTCATCTTATTTCCAGTCGTCGCCCACCTCAATTAGTTCTTCGTGAATAAACTTAGCTTTTATTTTCAGGACGATTTATTTTAATGAACTCTGATTCACGAACATCTTCTTATCGATTCTTGAACTTACAACTTTTCTTCCCTCACAAAAAAATCCGATCGACGAAGAGAAGTTCTTCATCAATCGGATTCATACTAGGGTCATTACGATTTCGCGACTTTTTGTAGCATCTGACACCCGTAAGCCCGTAATTTAATCGATTCGAGTACAAGCGACATCTGTTGTTCATCCAATCGTTCAATCAACTCGATGATCGTTATCGTCGTTCGCCCATTATATAATTGGACGATCAAGTGGATGATTGCTTCTAACGCTGGACTTGGATAGGGTTCTGCCAGAAATTCACGATCAAAAAACTCACCACTATCCGGAAAGAAATAATCCGAGAATCGTTCGAGCACTTGTGGCTGTCCTGTTGCGAGATACAGCATCGAGACCATCGCTGCATCTTTTCGTTGTTTCGGCTTTAAGCGTCTCCACAACAGATCGAATCGTCGTTCATGTTCCGCTTGCATGAATTGTATCGTCTGCATGGTTGAAGCCTCCTTTGTTTTTCATTCTTCCTGTTGATTCTTTTCCTTATATTTTTATTCCCTATTCCATCCAACTGAATCATCTCAGCGTATCCTTTTGCGATTGAACTGACACGATTGGGGGTACATTACAACAGATATAAGAGAGGAGTTTACATCCATGCCAACGCGCCTAGCTTTAGCCGGAGCTACCGGTTACATCGGTCACAATCTACTGAACGAACTGAAGAAAAAATATGACGTCATTGCCCTTTCTCGAAACGGCGATGATAAGGACAATGAGGAACGTGTCGAATGGCGATCGTGCGATCTCTTTTCTCTAGACGATACGATTGCTGGTATGAAAGGAGCGGACATCGCTGTCTACCTCGTTCATTCGATGATGCCTTCTGCTAAATTGACACAAGGATCGTTTGAAAACATGGACTTATTGTTAGCCGATAACTTTGCCCGTGCAGCAAAAGAAAATGGTATCCGACAAATCATTTACTTAAGTGGTATCATTCCTGAGGAAACAGAAAATCTATCGCGTCACTTAAAGAGCCGACTCGAGGTCGAACGCGTTCTTGGTGCTTATGGCACACCGGTGACGACGATCCGTGCCGCATTGATTGTCGGTCCAAAAGGCTCATCTTTCCCAATCTTATCGAAGCTCGTCAAACGCCTCCCCGTCATGGCACTCCCACGATGGACACGTAACAAGACACACCCCGTCGCTTTACCGGATGTCATTCATGCACTTGGTGAAAGTGTCGATCGCGATGATGTTAAAGACCGGGCAATCGATATCGGTGGACCGGAAGCGATGACCTATAAAGAGATGATCCTTCGAACTGCTGACATCATGGGAAAACGACAACCGACCATCGATATTCCTTTATTGACAGTTAAATTATCTCGACTTTGGGTGACGCTCGTGTCTGGAGAACCAAAAGAAACCGTCTATCCACTCGTTGAAAGCATGGTTCATGAGATGGTTGCAGATCCAGAAAAAATGGTTCCAGGGATCAGTGACGGAAAAATTACATTCGAACAATCGGTCCGTGATGCGCTAAAAGAGGAGGAAGAAAAAGAAGGTTCTTCTTCCTCGTCGTCTTCAACACCAGACGCCCTTGACGTTCGTTCAGTTCAACGTGTTCTTTTGCCGAAGGATCGCGATGCCGACTGGGCAGCTGACGATTACATGGATTGGTTATCTTCGTTTGCGCGTCCTTTCCTATCATCAACTATGAAAGATCAAGTCGTTGGAATAAACATTCCATTTTACGAACAACCCCTACTTGAATTGACGAAGGAACCGGTTCGTGATCGACAAATGGCGACATACCGGATTACCGGCGGACTGTTCGCAAAAGTCGAGGAAGATAGCCGGGGTCGGATTGAATTTCGGCAAATTCCCGGTACACAGGAATGTATCATTGCCATTCACGAATTCGTCCCTGCTTTACCGTGGATACTCTATAAGGTGACGCAGGCGAACGTTCACTTGCTCGTCATGTATCTCTTTAAATTACACTTATTGCGTCGAATTCATTCGACGGAACAAGAATCAACACACGCAGACGAAATCGTTCCGTCATCTTGATCCCGATTAAAACGATCCGCCTCTTCCTTGGCGGATCGTTTTTTGTCGCTTGCAGAAGGATGACGAAACTAAAAAAATCGTGATACACTGAACGATGACTGAAAGAAAGGGGTTTCATTGCATGCGCTCATTTGAGGAACGATTATCGAACCAACTCGAAGCGACAGCTTCACTCGCCACGTTGATTCAACCTTCAACGGATCAACTCCGTTTAGATAAACTAGATAAATTCGCTATGAAACTATTGAAACGAGAGTTCACGATTGCTTTCGCTGGTCATTTCTCGGCTGGAAAGTCAAGCATGATCAACGCCTTGACGGGTGAATCGGTCTTACCGACAAGTCCGATTCCGACGAGTGCGAACATCGTGACACTTCAACAAGGGGACACTGATTCAGCGATCGTTCACTTTCATGAACAGCCGTCTGTTCGTCTGACAGCAACAGAGCAAGAGGAGCATCTTAAAACACTTGGGAAGAGTGGTGATGTCCGTCAAATCGATTTGACGCATGCTGCGTCCGATCTGCCTCCTGGTCTCGTCTTGATGGATACACCAGGCGTCGACTCGGTCGATGATGCCCACCGTGTATCAACGGAATCCGCCCTTCACTTGGCTGACATCTTGTTTTACGTCATGGACTACAATCATGTTCAATCTGAATTGAACTTCATGGTGACGAATGAATTACAAGCTGCCGTACCGGAACTATATTTAATCGTCAATCAAATCGATAAACATCGTGAAGATGAACTATCATTCGACGCCTTCCGCCGCTCGGTCCATGCATCTTTCGCTGAACATGGTGTCGCGCCGAAAGGGATCTTCTTTACAAGCCTGCGGAAACCCGATCATCCGTATAACGATTTCATGGAAGTCGAACAGCTCGTCAAACAAAGCATTCGTGATGCTCAACCGAAGTTGTTGACTTCTGCCGCTTTAACGCTTGAAAGTCTTCATCAAGAGCACACACGTTATCTCACACGTCTCGTTTCAGAAGCCCACGAGACGATGGCTGAACAATTGAATGACGCTGAACGACGTGATCCAGAGACGATCGAAACCGAATTAGCCCACGTTTCGCAACAATTAGAAGCACGTCAGCCGGACCGCTGGGTACAGACGTTTTCGTTGCATCGAGATCAACTCTTGAAAAATGCGACATTGATGCCGTTCGAATTACGCGAGAAGATGCGCCGTTTCCTCGAGTCACGCCAACGCGACTTCAAGGTCGGATTGTTCCGAAGTACAAAAAAAACGGAAGCGGCTCAAGCAGAGATTGCACAAGATGTGTTGCGTGCCTATCAGACGGTGACCGCTTCCGAGATTTCGCTTCATTTACGTAACTTGATGAAACAATCGTTACGCGACCTTGGTCTCCTGCAGGATATGCATATCGTCGCGATCGATCAGCTTTCACTCGCCCCGCCGCTTTCCGTACTCGAGAGTGCCCTGCCGACTGGCATTACGATTACGGGTGAATCGGTGCTCCAGTTCACGAATCGTGTCGCCGAACAGACACAAGCTTGGTTCGTCAAGCAAACGAATGCATGGCGTGAGCTTATTCGTCAAGAATTGACGACAACTTTCCCGAAAGAACAAGCTGAGCTATTGCAGCAACAGACGTCACTACAGCATAAATGGAATAGCGTTCAAGCATGGCAACAAGCTACCGTAGCACTCGAACGATATGAGCATGGCGTTGCTAGTCCATCCGACCAACAACTCGAACAGGCTCGGACGCAAGTTTCAATCTGGGAGGAGCAATTGATTCAGCAAGAAGCGGCAATCGTCTCCTTTACCGGGTATGAATCGGTGACAGAAACTACTGCGTTTGAAATTGCGACGACGATCAGTGAGCAACAAGCCGTCCGTTATGCACCGGAAGACGTCGCTCGAATCCGTCATCATCTGAATGGTCTTCAAGGTTTTGAAGATGCCGTCGCTTATTTGAATGACAAATTGGATCGACTGACACACCAATCGTTCACGATTGCCTTATTCGGTGCCTTCAGTGCCGGAAAATCATCGTTTTGCAATGCTTTGCTCGGAGAGAAGGTCCTCCCCGTCTCTCCGAACCCAACGACCGCGTCCATCAACCGGATTCATCCCGTTGACACTGCACACCCGCACGGCGTGGCAGAAGTCACATTCAAGTCGGAAGCAGCGATGCTTGAAGACTTAAATGAAGCGATGGTCGCAACGATGACGTTCGAGTCAACGAAACAGGCATACGATACGCTCTTACCACGTGCCGCATCGCTGACGGATCCGTTCTTGCATGCCTTCTTGACAGGATTCCCAACCGTTCAATCATTCATCGGTACCGTCCAGACGGTCGATCAAGAAGCTTTTAAACAATATGTCGCACAGGAAGAGCGAAGCTGTTTCGTCGATGTCATCGACTTCTATTATGATAGTCCCTTAACTCGTCTCGGCGTGACACTCGTTGATACACCAGGAGCGGATTCAATCAATGCCCGTCATACCGATGTCGCCTTCGATTACATCAAAAATGCGGATGCAATCTTGTTCGTCACGTACTTCAATCATGCCTTTGCTCGCGCTGACCGTGAATTCTTGATTCAACTTGGTCGTGTCAAAGATGCATTCGAACTCGATAAGATGTTCTTCCTCGTCAATGCGATTGATCTCGCTGCGTCAGAAAGCGAACGTCAAGATGTCTTGAACTATGTCGCTACGGAACTGCAACGCTTCGGGATTCGGTCGCCCCGACTGTATGGAGTCTCGAGCTTACAAGGTCTCACGGAAAAGCAACAAGAGCGATCGGATTCAACTTCCGGTTTACCTGAATTCGAGGAGGCATTCCATCACTTCCTAGCGGAGGATCTGACCGGTCTCGCCAAAGTATCGTTGTCTGAGCAGACGGAAAAGACCGTCCAGCGACTCGAACGATTTATCGCTGCGACTGAAGCGAATCTGTTGCGAAAAGAAGAACGGTTGGCTGAGCTGTCTGCTTTAGAACAGCAGGTCACGGATCGTTTCGAAGACAATCGCGCCGCTTTGATCGAACCTGCACTCAAAGCAGAGATCCATGAGCTGTTGCACCATGTCGTACAACGCATTTATTACCGTTTCCCTGACTTCTTCAAAGAAGCCTATAATCCCGTTCGTTTTGCTCAGACGAGTAAAGGAGTAGCACTACAGGAGGCCTTGACGGAACTGTTGACATTCCTCCGGTTCGACTTTGAGCAGGAGCTCCGGGTCACGCATTTCCGCATCGACCAATGGCTTGAAGCGGCCTTAGTCCGTCGTCAGCAAGAGGAGCAACAGTTGCTTGAGCAATGGAACGAATCCTTCCAGCTGGCGCCTGTCACGGTCTCTCGGTTGAACGAAATGACGTTCGACGGACCCTTCGAGGATGCAACCCCTTATATTGGTGTCAAACGCCACTTCCGGAATGCGAAAGCCTTCTTTGAGAAGAATGAGAAAGAACAACTGAAGGAAGAACTGGCGACGTTAACTAAACAAGAAGCACTCGCATACACTACTGCTCAAGAAGAGCGTTTGCTGACAGTCGCGACGGCACATCTAGATGTCTCTTTAACATCCCTTTCAGAGTACCTGTTACGCCAAGCACTCGAACAACTCGAGAGTGAACGTGCGACGTTACAGGCACAAGAGACACTGACACCTTATAAACAAGCTGCCGCAAAAATTCGCAATCTGACGCAGCACGTCACGTCATGAAACATGATCAATCCATACAAAAGACCGGAGCGCGACGCGTTCCGGTCTTTTGTATTTTCTTCACCGCACAGGCGTTGGCCAGAACGATTGAAAATAGTGGACGATGTATTGATGGACGTGCCGGACGACTGGGCGTAATTCTGTCCCGACAAGTCGGTTCAACGAGACATCCCATAACATCGGCGGCTCGAACGGGATGATCTTAATGTCATCCGCATGATGAAACCGCAGAATCGGTTCCGGTAGGATCGAGATGACGTCGAGTTCTTGAACCATCCCGATCAACAAGTCCCATGCACCAGACATGAAGAAGATATTCGGTTCTTGCTGCACTTTGCGAAACTCCGATAGTATTTGATGATGTAACATGAATCGATCATTTAAGATGACGAGTGGTTCATTTCCGATATCACTATAAGATAGAGCTTCTTTTGCTTGAAACGGATGATTTGGGCGAACGGCAACGACGACTTCATCTTCAATCAATCGAAAACGTTCAATGCCATAGGATTCACCTGGTTCGATCAAAATGGCCAAATCGAGTTCTTCAAGTAACAGTCGACGTTTGAGTTCAAACGCCCCTTCTTCGATGATTTCGAGTTCAATCCCAGGATGTTCCGCCATAAACTTCGGGATTAACTGTGAAAATAAAACAGGGAGAATGACAGGCGGGATTCCGAGACGGACTTTCCCTCGGACGACGTTTGAGCGTTCGCGCAGATGCCCCATCAATGCTTGATGACGTGTCAGAACGATCTTCGCATCTTCATACAATTGGCGTCCCATTTCCGATAACCCTGTCAACCGTCCGTGCTTTCGAATGAATAATTCCACTTGCTCCAGCTGTTCGAAGTCGCGAATCATCTGACTAAGCGCCGGTTGCGAAATCGACAAGTGTTTCGAAGCACGCGTTAAGTTATAGCCTTGCTCGACAATTGTCGTAAAAAAAAGTAACTGTCGAATATCCACTTACATCTCTCCTTATTCATCAAACCAACGATTTTTTTTGAAGAACAGAATCATCCCTAAAGCAAGGAGTCCCATTGCCCCTAACGTCACGAAATAACCATACCGGGTGGTCAGTTCTGGCATATGTTCAAAATTCATGCCATATATACCAGCGATGAACGTCAACGGCATGAAAATCGTCGTAAAGATCGTTAACGTCTTCATGATGCTATTCATCCGGTACGAGTTGAGGGAAATGAAGTTATCCCGAAACTCAGATGTCATCAATCGGTTGTATTCAATCATTTCGGATAACTTTAGTAAATGATCATACAAATCGCGAAAGAATGCTTGCTTCTTCGGATGAATCGATAACCGCTTCGATTCGACGACCCGATACAATAAGTCCCGCATCGGCATGACCGTCCGTGAGATTCGAAGTAACTGCGCTCTTAGTTCGAAAATTTCTTCCATCAACCGACGATCGTTTCCGCGTGATCGATAGCGTTCCTCAAGCGCAAACAATTCATCTTCTGTCGCATGGACGATCGGAAAATAACCGTCGACGATCTTATCCATGATTTTATGTACGAGATCGACCGTTTCTTGTGTGTGTAGGCAATGACTGTATTGTTCAAACACGACGTCAATTTCCGGCGAGGATTGCTCATGGTAGCTAACAAGATGCCGATCACTTGCGAACAAATTGATCTCTCGACTCATCAACGTTCCTTCATCAAGTGCATGAAGGACAAAAAAAATATGATCCGCATAATACTCGAGCTTCGGACGTTGTAAATAATGAAAACAGTCTTCAATCGCCAGTGGATGAAAATCAAAAACCTCAATCAATTTTTGCTTCTCTGCGTCTGTCGGTTGATCGAAATCAACGAAATAACGTTTGATGCCCGACTCCTGTATCCGACTTACATCATCGGTCAAAATGATTGTGTCATCCGCATCGATCAGTATACAACGAATCAACTTTTTCTCCCCCTTTTCCTATGTAAGCGTACTATATTTTTTCGTATGCAACAAAAAAAGGATTCCATCGAAGAGAAATCCTTTCAGATTGTAGACAAATGAACTGACTCAAAAAATGACACACCTTTTCACGCCCTTTCCTCAGGCGAGACACAAGCCAGTTTTCCCACTCCATTCGAGCAGGAAAACGGGTCTTGTTTGTCTCTGACAGCGCAAAATCGCACTTTTTCCTGTAGGAGTGGCGTGTAATGCGTCATTTTTTATATCCGGAAGAAGGACCGAGAAGCATTTTGTTCACTCGACATCGCTTCCTAGGGAAAAACAAGCAAGAGCGACCCTGCAGCGAAGCGAAGCGGCGCGATGCTTGTCCCAGGAAAACGGTGCGAGTCGAACAAAAAAAAAGCGCAATCCTTCTCGTTAGAGAACAATTGCACTTGTCTTCAGTCTCAAAAGATTTCCCCGAAGAGAAATCCGTTTCATATAGCAATCAACCATGTTCAATATAAAATCCGCTCCAATAAACCTGACGATACGTAAACTCTTTTCCACTCTTCGTCGTCACAAGCATTTCATCTTCTGCCATGACGGCGATTTTAATGGGTACTTCACCGTGATCCGTCAAATAATTGAGGATCTCAAGATGCCGATTCAACCAAAGACGACGGCGGAACCAACGAAAACGACTGAATGCCGCACTGAAGTGGAGTAAGGCAAGCGCAAGGATAATTAAAGCAAACGGAAGTGGAATATCGAACAATGCAATCAAATATACATCTGCGATGAGTAAAGATAGCGAGAGACCCATTTCCGTCATCTCCATAAAAGATGCTTTATAGGTCGCGAAGTAGGTCATCACGCGAAACAACAAGATGACCGTTAGATACGGTACGAAATACATTTGAAACACATGGTCCGTGCCACTGTTGACGAACATGAGCAGTGGCAGGAAGAATAGCAATTTCCAGATTAGGATGGCGGAATAAAATAAAGTATGATCCGTGTAGCGTTTGCGTACGATGGCTTGACTCATATTCATTGCCTTCCCCTCCTTCATGATGGACCGTTTCAAAGTCAATGATGACAGGACATGATGCCTATAAGGGTATGTTTCCAAATTCAACTGTTTCTAATCATCTAATTCACAGTTTATAGAAATTGTATATTTAGTATACGTGATTGGTTTCGAAAAAGTTCACTTTCCCCATCATTTCCCATTATTCGATGTGCTACCGATCCGATTCTCACTCTTGCTAGTCGCCCGGATCTTCTACTGCTACAATATAAGATATTCCAATTGAATAGAATCGAGTTGAATTTTTCATGTACACCCATATCATTGTCGGTGCCGGAATTCTTGGTGCCTCGACAGCTTATCATTTATCAAAGGCTGGTGAACGCGTCTTACTCGTCGATCGGAAGGAACCCGGTCGCGCCTCCCATGCGGCAGCCGGCATCATCTGTCCATGGATGACACAACGACGAAATAAGGCATGGTACAAATTAGCGAATAACGGTGCTCATTTTTACAAGACATTGATTCCTGAACTCGAAGCACTCGGCGAGACGAGCACAGGTTATCAGCAAGTTGGAGCGATTGCCTTACACGAAACATCAAAAATCGATAAGATGGAGACGATTGCGCAAAACCGCTTTCCAGAAGCCCCTGCTATCGAACGGATCGAACGACTCGATCAAGAACGTGTCAAAACGCTGTTTCCGCTCGTTGAACAGATCGAAGATGCCTTATTCGTCTCTGGCGGTGCACGTGTTGATGGACGTGCCTTATGTGCCGCTATGATCCGTGGTGCTGTCGAACACGGTGCGACTGTACTAGAAGGAGATGCATCTCTTGTCGTAGACAAAGGAGTCGTCACCGGTATAACCATGGAAAACGAACAGTACTCGGCAGACCACTTCATTTTAACGGCAGGCGTTTGGTTGAATGACCTTCTTCGGCCACTTGACCTTAAAATCGATTTGCACCCAGAGAAGGGACAAATCCTACAACTCGACTTGACGGATTCTACATCAACGACGTGGCCAGTCGTCATGGGACAACGCGGATTGTACCTGGTTTCGATCCACGAAAAGAAACTGATCGTCGGTTCGACACACGAGAAACAGACCGATTACAACTTAAAGCCGACCGTCAAAGGAATGCATGCTTTATTGAATCGTGCTTTACCTGTCTTACCAAGTCTCGAGGAAACGACAATTGATGAACTCCGAATCGGCTTACGTCCCTATACAAAAAACTCGTTACCAGTAATCGGACCGCTTCAAAATCATCCAAACGTGTTCTTAGCAAACGGACTCGGCGCATCCGGTTTGACGATCGGACCTTATCTCGGTAGCCAATTAGCGAAGCTTGCAAATCATCAAACGCTTGATATCGAATGGCAGACCTATGAGCCGACATACGTCTCTTTCGACTCCTAACTCACTTTATGCTTTTTGAAAGGAAGTACGTCATTGTCCATGAAACCAGTAGTTTCACTTGAATTATTTGATGCTTTAGATATTCGTGTCGGTACGATCCAGTCGATTTCGAATCGCACGGATGGCTCAATTCAGCTTGAGCTACAATTCGACGGATTTACACGTTCTTTTTCACTCGCTTGGGATTCACTACGACCTGATGTCCACGAGCTGCTTGGAAAACAAGCGATTGCTGTACTCAACGTACCTGGTCGTACGCCAGAAGAGTCCGGACGAGTGCTTGAGATTGGGCGTTCAGAGCAATGGATGCCGATTCTCGTCGTGCCGGAACATCCGATACCTGAAGGTGCACGGATCGAATAAGACACTTTAACCTATGAAAAACACTCCCCAGTCATGCTTTTAACGGAAGCTTACGTGTAGGAGTGTTTTTTAATTATGACGCCGTTACATTTTTTCTAAATAATGCACGCTGAATCGTTCATCGTCATCGATCCAGCAATTGACCGGATGAAAACCACTTTGACGAGCGAGAGTCTCAAACTCTTCTTTACTGTATTTATAGGAGTTCTCCGTATGAACCGTCTCCCCCTGTTTAAACGGAACCGTCACGTCTCCGACTTGTACTAATTGATCAAGTTGACTCCGAAGATGCATTTCGATTCGTCCTTTTTCTTCATTATAAAAAGCATGATGTTTAAATCGGGTCACATCAAACGTTCCATCGAGCATCTGGTTCAAGTGCGTCAACATGTTCAAATTGAATGCTGCCGTGACACCGGCTACATCGTTATAAGCACGTTCAAGGACATCGGTCGATTTTTTTAGATCAACGCCGATCAAGAATCCATCTCCACTTTCAAGGATCCGCGATGAATGACGTAAAAAGTGCATCGCTTCCTCCGGTTCAAAGTTCCCGATCGTCGATCCCGGGAAAAAGATGACCCGTTTTTGAGACTCCTCTACCGGTAAGGAAATGGCTTGTGAATAATCTCCACAAACAGCTTTAATATGCAATGCAGGATACCGCTCCGATAATTGACGAGCAGATTCCATCAAAAAGTCTTTTGAGATGTCGATCGGCATGTACGTATCCAAGTGCGTAAACGTCTCAAGCAACATCTGGATTTTACGACTGCTTCCGCTTCCATATTCGATCAGTGTATGCACATCCCCAATACTCTGAGCGATTTCCGCTCGGTGTTGCTCCAAGATAGCAAGTTCCGTTCGTGTCGGATAATATTCCGGTTGTTGCGTGATCTGCTCGAACAACTGGGAGCCGATATGATCATAAAAATATTTCGCCGGTAAGACTTTTTGTTCGCGCATCAGACCTTCGATGACTTCTAAACGCATGTTTTGTTGCGGCGTATATAAATCGTAGCCAATGACCGTCTCGCGCATCACATATCACCCGCCAATCGGAAGCCGCCAAATAACCAGCGTTTATCGGGTGGGAAGAAGTTTCGGTACGTCTCGCGAATATGATCGTCAGGCGTCACGCACGCTCCTCCACGTAGTACCATTTGATTACACATGAACTTCGCATTGTACTCTCCAAGTGCTCCCTCGAGTGGTTTACTGCCTGGGTACGAACTATAAGGACTTGATGTCCATTCCCAGACGTTACCGAACATGCTTGCAAGCGTCGTCTCTGACTCTTTGACTACGACTGGATGAAACGTACCGTTTCCCATCATGTTGCGCTTCGTAACGGAATCGACTTGACGAGAAGCCCATTCCCATTCCGCTTCTGTCGGCAAACGCTTCCCTTTAAAACGGCTGTAAGCATCCGCCTCATAAAAGCTAACGTGACAGACTGGTTCGTCGAGCCGCAATGGTTCGACGCCATTCATCGTAAAGATCGTCCATTCTCCCGCGTCATCCTTCATCCAATATAATGGCGCTTTCCAGCCTTCTTTTTGAACCGTCGCAAAGCCATCAGATAACCAATACTCTGACTTTTCATAGCCACCTGCTTCAATAAACGCCAAATACTCCCCGTTCGTGACAGGACGTGTCGCTAATTCAAACGGATGCAGCCACGTTTTATGGCGCGGACTCTCGTTATCAAACGCAAAACCGTCTCCTGTATGACCAATCTCGACGAGTCCTTCCTCAAATGGAATAAAGGATGTTTCCATGAGTGCATTTTCAGGCACGTCTGGTTCTAACGACTTTGACTGATAGGCAGGTAATAACGGATTCGTGAAAAAGTTATACTTCACGTCCATCAAAATCAATTCCTGATGTTGTTGTTCGTGTTGTAGTCCCATCTCGACCAATGCTTCGATTTTTCGTTGATCTTCTGGAGTCCGTTCTTCTTTCAAGAACTCGATCATTTGTCCATCGACATATGCCCTGTAAGCGATGATGTCCTCGACGGTCGGACGTGACAACATTCCCCGTTGTTGACGAGGTTGATAAAGTCCGATTGAATTGTAGTACGAGTTAAACAAATAATTGTATTTCGGATGGAAGACTTGATAGTTTTCACTATATTCCTGTAGTATCATCCGTTCAAAAAACCAAGTCGTATGAGCAATGTGCCATTTTGGCGGACTCACGTCTGAACTAGCTTGAATGATGAAATCCTCTGCTTCGAGCGGTTCGATTAAGGCGATCGTTTGGTTGCGAACGGTTGCGAATTTTTCAATTAAGTACGATGTCGTTTCAAATAGCATGTCAATCACTCCCTATCCAAAATATTCCGAATTTTTTGGTCCATTTGACTTATACCCCTCCTATGGAAGAGTTATGCTAAGGAAACAAAAAAAGTCCGCTCTGTTAAGAGCGGATTCATCATACTTAAAATACTTTATCACCGTTGAAGATCGAGTTTTTGACGACAACGTAGTCGACCGTCCGAATCGCCTTCAATTTATTTCCACCAGCGTATGAGATCGCTGATTGCAAATCTTGCTCCATTTCAATCAATGTATCTGCTAGACTTCCTTTATGCTCGACGAACATCTTTTTCCCTTCAACATTCTTGCGTTCGCCTTTTTGGAACTCAGAAGCAGAACCGAAATATTCCTTGACGAGCACCCCGTCCACTTCATGTGTCTCACCAGGCGATTCTTCATGCCCTGCGAAAAGTGAACCGATCATGACCATCGAAGCACCGAACCGAACCGACTTCGCGATATCCCCATGCGTCCGAATACCACCATCGGCGATAATCGGTTTGCTTGCTGCCTTCGCACACCAACGAAGTGCTGCGAGTTGCCAACCACCTGTACCGAACCCTGTTTTAATTTTCGTGATACAAACTTTACCTGGTCCAATCCCGACTTTTGTTGCGTCTGTTCCTGCGTTCTCAAGTTCGCGTACCGCTTCCGGTGTACCGACGTTTCCAGCAATAACGAAACTTGTTGGCAAAAGCGACTTGATGTGGCGAATCATCTGAATGACTGCTTCCGAATGACCGTGTGCGATATCAATTGTGATGTATTCAGGAGTTAGCCCCTCTGTCGCGAGCTGTTCGATCAGCTGATATTCTTCTTCCTTGACACCCACGCTAATCGAAGCGAACAGTTGACGCTCTTGCATCATACGAACGAACGCTAGGCGACGTGCCGGTTCGAATCGATGCATGATATAGAAATAATCGCCTTCAGCTAAGAACAAAGCAATCGATTCATCAATGATCGTTTGCATGTTTGCGGGTACGACCGGAAGCTTGAAACGACGACCGCCGAACTCGACTGACGTATCACATTCCGAACGACTACCAACGATTGATTTTGCTGGAATTAATTGAATATCTTCATAATCGAATACTACATCCATGAATAACACCTCTAATAACGAATATTTTTTGTATATCGGCGATAATCATTCGCCCCTTGACCACTATAACGAACTGTTATCATGGTGTCAAAGAAATTTTCGTGTTTTTAAGATTTTTCATGAACTTTTTTAGTAAACAAAAAAATAATGTTCGGATTTTAACAATATTGTTGTTGTAAATCAGTCAACCATTGTTCTTCCCACTCGAAAAAACTCGATGCCTCCGATTTCTCAAACACTTGATCAGGATAAGGCAAGGCAAGTGGCGGACGCTCATTTTTTGGAAAATAAGCCAGTTGCTTAGATTCCCCATCAATGGCCTCGAGCGTCCCACTGACTACCTCACATTCGAACATCGTTGCTACATACTCGACCTCGTTTCCGTCAGGGTACGTAAGTCGAAACGATTCCCCACCAAATGTCGCGATTAGTCGGACGGGTCGAACGAATAGACCCGTTTCTTCATAGACTTCGCGAATGACTGCTTGTGCAGGGGATTCTCCTAGTTCAATCGCCCCGGCAGGCAAACTCCAAAACGGACCACCTGGATCCTGGAAAAGGATATGCCCTGCTTCGTTTCGAATGATTGCTGCGACGCATGGTGTAAACAGACGTTGTGTTCCGACATATCGCCGTAGATTGGCATAATAATCAGAGATTGGCATGACGTGACTCCTCCCGGTCTTCTTTTAATAGAGCAAACAGAATAAAATCTTCCCAGGCATCATTGATGAAGAGATTTTGTTTCGCGATTCCTTCTTTACGAAATCCGACTTTTTCAAGAACTCGGATTGATCCGATGTTCCCCGGCATGACCTCAGCACGAATCCGGTGGAACTGATGGACATCAAATAGATGGTCTACGAACAATCCAACTGCTTGAGCCATAAATCCTTTTCCGCCATAAGCTTCATCTAACTGATAGCCGATCATGCACGTCTCGGCTGGTCCACGCTGGATGAACATCGCTGAGACATCGCCAATCAATTGATCATTCTCTGTTAAATAAACACCGTAAGCATAATACGCATCTTGTTTCATCAACTCTTGATGACGAAAAATTCGTTCCCGCTGCCCCTCTAACGTGTACTGTTCAGGTAACGGCTTAACTGGCATCCAGTATTCGAAGTGTTCACGATTTCGTAAGTTCATCTCAAGAATAACTGCCGCATCATCTAAGACATACGGACGAATATATATAGGCAACATCATTTTTCCTCCTTTAGATTATTATCTTTAGTTCAAGAAGTTTGCGTGTTTCATAATTCATCCAGCGGGAATCTACATAATAGTTCATTACATTACAGTGACAGCATGCTATAAAGAAAACTGTCGAAGAAGGAGTGACCTATGTATTCAGACACTGATTTGCTCAATCAAATCAAACGGCGTGATTCTGTCGCGCTCGAACGATTATACGATCGTTACGAAAAAACACTCTTTCTTTTATTTCGTCGTACACAGGTTGATGAAGCACTTATTCATTCTGCAATGACCGAGTTATTCCGCACTGTTTGGGAACAACCGACACGTTACCCGAACTTCCAAGGATTCATTTTGCATACATTACGACAACTCAGTAGTAAAAGAGAACATATTCCGACTTAATTGAAAGAATCAGTTATACCCTTTCGACACAGGTAAAATGAACCCTTTAATTCAATGATGTATTTAGAGAAGAACAGCTTACTTTGTTCTTTTTTTGTTTTGTCCTTTCTTTTTCGATACGGGCATGCTATATTATTAAGTAATTATTGTTGTTCGGTGGAGATACGAAGTGTTTCACTTTATATTCGATGAAATTGATCACGGTAGTAATAATCAGTGTGCCAGTCACACGCAGGAGGCAATACACATGGAACAAGGTAAAGTAAAATGGTTTAACGCAGAAAAAGGATTCGGCTTCATCGAGCGCGAAAGCGGAGACGACGTATTCGTACACTTCTCAGCAATCCAATCTGAAGGTTTCAAATCACTTGACGAAGGTCAAGAGGTTTCTTTCGAAGTTGAAGAAGGTCAACGCGGACCACAAGCAACTAACGTTGTAAAACTTTAATTTCTTTTAGACCCTGCTCCGGCAGGGTCTTTTTTTGTTTAAATATGCTACACTAGCGATTCAGGAAGAAAGGAGATGTAACATGACACTCGAACAAACGATGCAACACCTTCAAGATGCTATGCTAAAAGGAGATTTATCACAAGTCTCGCATCTATTATCTCCCGAATTTACGTTCATCGATGCATTAGGGCGGTCATTTGATGCCGAGACCTACCTCGATCATTACGTGGATCCTGCAAACATCCGCTGGTTATCCCGGACCGATGATTTTTCATACATTGATCATTTCGAAGATACGGCAATCCAGTATAGTTTGACAGAAGACCGATTTGAATACGGGACAACTCAATACGTTGGTCGTTTCCGGATCGTATCCATCTATCGTGCTACGTCAGATGGTTGGAAATGGCACTTTGGTCAATTGACATCTCTTGATCCTTCATAACGGATTCAAGGGATGTTTTTGTTTTCATTTTCCATTCATCGTCAGTTGGAATTGCTTCTCATTTTTCATTCCGTTACACTTGAGTGGTACATATTTTCTGAAAATTCAAGAAGGAGTGTTCCTCATGACGGTTTATAACTTTTCTGCCGGTCCAGCAGTCCTTCCTGCCCCGGTCCTATTGAAAGCTCAATCCGAGCTACTCGATTATGAAAATTCAGGACAATCCGTTTTTGAAATGAGTCATCGTTCGCCGATCTTCGAATCGATTCGGGAGGCAGCTGAACAATCCTTACGGAGACTGATGTCGATTCCCGATTCGTACTCCGTATTGTTTCTTCAAGGAGGAGCTACACTTCAGTTCGCGATGTTACCTCAAAATCTAGCGACGAAGACCAGACGGATTGATTTCATCGATACCGGCGGCTGGTCAACGAAGGCGATTGCAGATGCTAAACTGTACGCCACGGTCAATGTGCTCGCCTCTTCTGCTGATCACGGTTATCGTTTCATCCCAGAAGGTCCGTTCACGTCATCAGCCGACTATTTGCACATCACTTGGAACAACACGCTTGAAGGAACGACGTATCAAACACCGCCTCACGTCGATGCGCCACTCGTCGTCGACGTTTCTTCTTCCATTTTGTCTGAATCTTTGCCAATCGAGGCATTTGATGTGTTGTACGCCGGTGCTCAAAAAAACCTTGGCGTCGCCGGTTTAACGGTCGTCATTCTGAAGAATGAGTTGCTAAATCGTGTTCCTGACACGATTGGTGCCTACTTACGGTATGACGTCCATGCCAAACAGCGGTCTCTGTATAACACGCCGCCGACATTCAGTCTTTACATGACGAAATTAGTACTCGATTGGATTGAAGAGACGGGACTCGAGACGATTGAGGCAAGAAACGTCTCACAAGCGCGCATGTTATATGAAGCAATTGATCAATCCGATCTATTTCATAACCATGTAGCCATCAAGGATCGAAGCCGGATGAACATTCCATTTTCGACCGGAAGTGAGACGGAAGACGCTGCTTTCTTGACCTTCGCTGCGCGTCACGATCTAATCAATCTTGCCGGTCACCGCTCGATTGGTGGAATGCGCGCGAGTCTTTACAATGCGATGCCGACCGAAGGGGTTACGGCACTGATTCACATCATGCACCGTTTTGAACAGGGGGAACGTTAAATGTATCAAGTCCAACTATGGAATGATCTATCGGATAAAGGATTAAAACGATTCACAGACGACTATCACGTCCAGCGAGAAACGGAGCAACCAGACGCCTTTCTCGTCCGCAGCAAGGATTTGCATGACATGCGCTTCCCGGATAGTCTTAAAGCCGTAGCCCGAGCTGGCGTCGGTGTCAATACGATTCCACTTAATCAACTTGCGAATCGCGGGATTCCTGTCTTTTCGACACCAGGCGCTAATGCAAATGCCGTCAAGGAACTTGTCATCGGCAGCTTATTCTTAACGGCGCGAAAGCTCGTCCCCAGTCTACTTTGGACGAACAACTTACGCGGACCGGATATTCCGGAGCGGATTGAAGCGAACAAAAAACAATTTGTCGGAACGGAGTTGCTCGGGAAACGAATCGGGATCGTAGGACTTGGAGCAATCGGCGCGAACTTAGCCAACACTCTCCATGAGCTTGGCATGACCGTTACAGGCTATGATCCACATATGTCCGTTGAGTCCGCTTGGCGTGTCTCAAATCAAATTCAGCGGGCAACACAGCTTGAGGATCTGCTCGCGACAAGCGACTACATCACGTTGCATCTTCCGCTCGTTGACGCTACGAAGGGTTTACTCGATGCATCACTCTTGTCGAAGATGAAGCACGGCGCGACGTTGCTCAACTTCTCGCGTGGCGAACTCGTCGATGAACAAGCGTTAGCCGATGTACTCCGGTCTGGTCGTCTGGCTAATTATGTGACGGATTTCCCGAATGCCTTCATCTTGTCCCTTCCACGGGTTATCGCTTTGCCGCATATCGGGGCATCAACGAGTGAAGCGGAGGAAAACTGTGCCATCATGGCGGTCGATCAACTGCGTCTGTTCCTTGAGACAGGAAACATCCGTAATGCTGTCAATTTCCCAGCTGTCGAGTTACCGTTCACCGGAAAACGACGGATTACGATTGCTCACCATAACATTCCGAATATGGTCGGTCAAATTGCCTCCGTGTTAGCACAAGAGTCGATCAATATCGCGAATATGATCAATGGTAGTAAAGATGCTATTGCCTATACGATCATCGATATCGATAACCATGCGGACGAGTTGATTTCGCTCGACCGACTGAATCAAATTCCTGGCGTCTTGAAAACACGTCTACTTTAAAAGGAGTGATCCCCATGCCAACGTTCGAACCTTTTGCCGCGTTACGACCGGATTCAAAATATGCAGCAGATTTTGCTGCTTTGCCCTATGATGTTTATTCGCGCGAAGAAGCACGGTCTGAGATTCGTCGTCATCCGCTGTCTTTTTTACGGATCGATAAAGCAGAAGCCACGCTTCCGTCATTAATCGCTGAAGATGATCCACGCGTTTATCAGCAAGCAGCTCTCGCCTTCGAAGAGAGTCAAACAAACGGCATCTTACAGCTCGACACGGACGAGACGTATTATATCTATCAACTGTCTGACGGGACACATACACAATCCGGTTTCGTCGGATGTGTTTCCGTTAGCGATTATGAAACGAATCAAATTCGTAAACATGAGTTCACGCGTCCGGACAAAGAGCGCGATCGTGTCCGACATGTCGAACATCTAAAAGCTCATACTGGACCTATTTTACTTGCGCATCAAACGGATGCCCAGCTTCAAGAAATCGTCTCGACGATTACTGCAGGTGATTCCCTATACGACTTTACTGTCGATGGAATCACACACCGAATTTTTAAAGTCATCGATCGCCATCATCTGTTGACGATCGGAAGCCAGTTCGCACGCCACGACGCCCTCTATATCGCTGATGGTCACCATCGCGCTGCAGCGGCAGCCGTCGCTGCCAGTCGGACGGATCAGGAAGAAGCCCAACGCTTCCTTGGTGTCTCCTTTCCGCAGGAACAATTGCGAATCCTCGGCTATCATCGTGTCGTCGAAGATCTGTACGGTCAATCCGTCGTTGATTTTCTCGAACGTCTAGCCCATCGCTTCACGATCGCCAAAGGACGTGCCGAACAAACAAAACGTCACCAAATCGAGATGTATCTCAATCGGCAATGGTATACCCTTTCGTACGATTCTGAACGAACAGGGACGAAAGCGAATCTCGACGTCTCGATTTTACAAGAAGAGTTATTGACACCGTTACTCGGTATCGAAGATCCACGAACGGACGCACGTATCCAGTTCGTCGGTGGTCATAAGGGGTATGCCGGTCTTGAGCAAATCGTGGATTCCGGACATGCCGCGGTCGCTTTTCACTTGCATCCGACTTCGATCGAAGATTTAATGGATGTGGCTGATGCAGGAGAAGTAATGCCCCCGAAGTCGACTTGGTTCGAACCGAAGCTTCGGAGTGGTTTACTGATCCATCCGTTTGATTCGTAATGCACACGCACTAAAAAAGCAAGTCATGGATATCGCATCCACGACTTGCTTTTTCTTAAACGTGTCGTAAAAGAAGAGCTGACACAGCTTTTACTTGAATAGTTCCCGATAACGTCGTTGCATCTAACAGACTTTCATACGTTCCCTCAAGCGAAAGAGATTGTGCCTCTTCACTTACGTTGACAACGAGCAAGTAAACCTGTTCGCCCTGACGTCGCTCGACGACAAATGTCTGTTTTGTATCATCGATCCTTTGGAAATGATACGTTCCGGAATTTGCTAAAACCGGATGCTGTTTTCGAAGGGCGATCAACTGTGCAGCGTGATCGAACAAATCACGGTTCTGCTTCGTCTCATCCCATTCCATGCATGCACGGTTGGCCGGGTCTTGTCCGCCCATCATTCCAATCTCATCGCCATAATAGATGACGGGTGAACCCGGAAACGTCAACAGTGTAGTGAAGAGTAACTTCATTCGATCGATATTCCCTTTCGCACGCGTTAGAGCACGCGGCGTATCATGCGAGTCAATCAAATTGAACATGACCTCGTTGACATTTTGAGAATGCCAGTTTAAATTCCGGATGACTGCATGTGAGAAATCACGAACGCTCGTCTCGCCCGTCGCAAAACAAGTCAAAAAGCTCTCTGTCAAACCGTAATTCATGACGGCATCAAATTGATCGCCGAGGAGCCATGGTTGTGAATCCGTCCAGCATTCACCGACGATATAACATGTTCCGTTCGCAGCCCGGACTTCCTTTCGAAAATCACGCCAAAACGCATGATCGACTTCACTAGCGACATCCAGACGCCAGCCGTCAATTCCGAATTCCTCGACCCAGTAACGTCCGACGTGAAGCAAATAGTCTTTGACGTCCGGATGGGCAGTATTCAACTTCGGCATGTTCCGTTCAAATGCAAACACTTCATAGTTCGGGATCGACGGATCGACCGGGAAAGAGTCAATCGTGAACCAGTTGACAAATTTTGAGTCTTGTCCCTTTTCTAAGACATCCTGAAATGCGGGGTGATCTTCACTAATATGATTAAAGACGGCATCGAGTAATACGCGGATACCGTTCTCATGCAGCACATCGATCATCTTACGGAACGTTTTTTCGTCACCAAAGGCAGGATCAAGCTTTAAGTAATCAAGCGTATCGTATTTATGATTCGATGGTGCTTCAAACACTGGACAGAAGTAGACACCGGTGACGCCAAGCCGTTGTAAATGATCGACGTGATCGATGACCCCTTGAAAATCTCCACCGAAGAAATTCTGAAAAGCTGGTGCTTCACTTCCCCACTCCTTCGTTCCCGCTGGATCGTTCGTCGTGTCGCCATTTGCGAATCGTTCCGGGAAAATTTGATACCAGACCGTATCTTTCACCCAATCCGGCGTATCAAAGACGTCCGTCACATGAACATATGGAACAGAAAAATAATAGCCAGGATGATCGAGTGGCGCTTCGTCATACCAACCACGTTCGGTCAAAATGGCTGTCGTTTCGCCATGAACCTCGAACCCATACCTTACCCGCTTCCGTTCTGGACGGATTGCAATGAACCAATAGTCATACGTCGCGTCACTTCCATTGTATTGCATCGACTTCCGTTGCACTTTCCAGTATTTTTCTTTATCCGGATCAAAATTCCAATCTCGGTCTTCTTCTTTTTCCGCTTCCCATTCATACGGATCACCATATATCAATTCGACTTTTTCAATATCGTCTTTAGCCGTCATCAGTCGAACATGAACGGTCTCTTGATCATAGGCATAAACGAATGGTGATAATGCGCGATGAACTACTCCAGCCTGGTTCAAATACTGTCACTCTCCCTTAAATTGATATTTCTCTATCGGTAAAGTTCCTTTCTTCCGCATCACTTAAACGCATTTAGTAGAAATTCAACTGTTCGACCGACATTTTAGTTCAGTCTGTCAGGTAGTTTAAGGTATACTGATAACGCATAGGAAATCAGGGATTTCTGATATTACGGAAAGAGAGTGGATATGAAATGGGTCGTAAATGGAACAACATCAAGGAAAAAAAAGCATCAAAAGACAAAAATACGAGTCGGATCTACGCAAAGTTCGGTCGTGAGATTTATGTAGCGGCTAAACAAGGTGAACCCGATCCAGAATCAAACCAAGCATTAAAGGTCGTTCTCGAACGAGCGAAAACATACAACGTGCCACGTGCCATCGTCGATCGGGCGATTGAAAAAGCAAAAGGTGGAGCGGAAGAAAACTACGACGTCTTGCGTTATGAAGGATTCGGTCCAAGCGGTTCAATGGTCATCGTCGAAACGTTGACGAACAACGTTAACCGGACGGCTTCTGACGTTCGTGCTGCATTCGGAAAAAATGGTGGAAACATGGGCGTGAGCGGATCCGTCGCTTATATGTTCGATGCGACGGCAATCTTTGCCTTTGAAGGTAAAACTGCAGATGACGTTCTCGAATTGATGATGGAAGCGGATATTGATGTGCGCGATATCCTCGAAGAAGACGAATCTGTCATCATCTACGCTGAGCCGGAACAATTCCATGCTGTACAAGAAGCGTTGAAAGCTGCAGGAATTACCGAGTTCTCCCTTGCTGAACTGGTCATGCTCGCCCAAAACGAAGTCGTGTTGTCTGAAGACGACGTCGCACAATTCGAGAAGATGATTGATGCACTTGAAGATCTTGAGGATGTGCAACAGGTGTACCATAACGTAGAGTTATAATCAAAAAGACAAGAGGATGGTCACGACCATCCTCTTGTCTTTTTGATTATACAGTTTCTGTATCGGCTAACGCCCGCAATCGGTTACGCACCGTCTGTCATCATCATAAAGTATGAAACGCGTTTCATAACAAGATTAAAAAAGATTCATTTTTGATGTTTATTTCTTCAATTTAATGGGAAAAGTAATATTCGGAGTTGATTATAACTTATCTTGTTTTGGAAGAAATAAAGGGAGGAACGAACGATGACATATTCTTTGATTGAAACATTCAAACACATCGTAAGCGAGGCAACTAGCTTTAAGCGCGTTGATTTCGGGGGTTACGATATTTATATGCAGACGACGGATGGACGAACGATTACGGCACACATCCGCTATGATGGTGGTGGTACGGACTTCAATGAAGCTTATTTAATGCTTGAATCGAGTACTGGTCAACGTCGCACAGCGACCTTAACGCTTTATCAATTCGAACATCTCTCTTCTTATACTGCACATAGTGAACGGACACGTGCCCTAGTCACAACAAGTGCTTAATGACCATAAAACACGCCTCTCATTCGAGAGACGTGCTTTTTTAATTTTCTTCTCGCTCGAGGCGTTCGAGTTCTGCGTGCGTTTGTGGGAATCCATTCGCTTGCCAATCTGCCCGATGAATGGAATCAAGTTGTGTCAGCCCGACTTCAGCCGGATCGCGTTTCGCGTCGACACTTGGACGATGATCAATATCGTCTGAAGTTGTTTTTCGTTGTTGGTATTGTTGATAGGCGATTGTCGCAATCGCCGCTAGACCACCTAAAATGACACCTGTCTTGAATGTTGCTCGCATGAAAGTTCCCCCTCTATGGTCATTAGTTGTGCTCTAGGTAGATGTACCCGAGTTACTTGAATTTGAATCATTCTTCTCATGGATCAACGTGTTATTTGAAAAAAATCAAAAAAAATTTCAGCCTATTTCTGCCGTGTTCCTACATATTTAATAATCAAGAGAGAAAATGGCTCTATCCCTTATGCTTCAACGCTTCACGTCATGCAAGAAGGAAAAAAGTACGCTATACTTGATTCAGAAACATCTTCGACGAACAAAATGAATCGTGTCTTCTACTGGACAGTTCCGAGCTTCAACAGCTTGCGTTCGCGTCCCTTTTTCATTTTTGGTCGTCGATGTCACAAAGGAGGGAATTTCGTGTCCGTGATGCACGGGGCTATTTTACTGCCCATATTGATCAGTCTTTTCATTCCGCTTCTAGCGAAACGCCTTCCGAACATTCATACCGGTTGGTTTGTACTTGTCGTACCTGTACTGCTCGTTTCGTATTTCAGCCGCTTTCTCGCTGGTACGATGTCAGGTGAGACCTTTACGGCACGCATGCCGTGGATACCATCGCTCGGTATCGATTTCGTCACGTATCTCGACGGACTCGGCTTATTGTTCGCACTATTGATCACAGGAATCGGCTCACTCGTCGTTCTTTATTCGATTTTTTATTTAGATGCGAAAAAAGAATCACTCGGAACATTTTATGTTTATCTGTTGATGTTCATGACCGCCATGCTTGGCGTCGTGCTGTCAGATAACATGATCGTCCTCTATCTGTTCTGGGAATTAACGTCGATTTCGTCGTTCTTATTGATCGCCTATTGGTACGAGCGGGAACGTTCTCGTTACGGCGCTCAAAAATCGATGCTGATCACCGTCTTCGGTGGACTAGCGATGCTTGGGGGAATCGCGATTCTCTCAACACTCAGTGGATCGTTAAGTATTCGTGAGACCTATGCGTCGCTTGAATCGATTCAAGGTGAACCCTTCTTTTCGGTCGCCCTCGTTTTATTCTTGCTAGCTGCCTTCACGAAATCGGCTCAATTTCCGTTCCACATCTGGTTACCGGATGCGATGGAAGCACCGACCCCTGTCAGCGCCTACTTGCACTCGGCAACGATGGTCAAGGCAGGGTTGTATCTTGTCGCTCGTTTCAGTCCGATTTTTGCGGATGAGTCGCTCTGGTTCTATCTCGTCTCATCTGTCGGAATATTCACCTTATTCTGGGGTTCACTCAATGCGGTGAAACAACATGATTTGAAAGGAATCCTTGCTTACTCGACGATTTCTCAGCTTGGATTGATCATGTCCTTGCTCGGACTCGGAGCAGCCGCCTTGCACGTCGACGCGTTAGATGACGGATTATATACGATTGCGACAGTCGCTGCGATCTTCCACCTGATCAACCACGCGACGTTTAAAGGCAGTCTCTTCATGATGGCGGGAATCGTCGATCACGAGACTGGTACTCGCGACATTCGGAAGCTCGGTGGTCTTGCGCAACTCATGCCGATTTCGATGACGATTGCGATGATCGGGACCCTTTCGATGGCGGGGATTCCACCATTCAATGGTTTCTTAAGTAAAGAGATGTTCTTGACAGGTGTACTTCAAGTTTCAGGATCTGACTTGTTCCACTTACCGTCTTACGGTTGGATTATTCCTGTACTCGCCGTCGTCGGAAGTATCTTTACATTCGTCTATAGCATCTTGATCGTCCGCAGAACGTTCTTCGGTAAGCGTCAAGACGACAAGTTACCGAAAACACCACACGAGGCACCGATTGGCATGTTGATTCCACCTCTCGTCCTCGTCTCGCTCGTCGTCATCATCGGACTCTTCCCGAATATATTATCGGATACGTTGATTCAACCGGCAGTCGAAGCGATCTTACCGCAAGTCGTTGATGCGGGTGGCAAGATTGATGTGCATATTTCAATGTGGCATGGATTCAATACTGAATTATTCCTGACACTCGTGATCATCAGTGCTGGCATCATCTTGTATAAGACACTGCCGCGCTGGCAATCGCTCTATAACCGGATGCCTCGTGCCATCTCCTTGAATCATCAATATGACGCTTTGTTACGCCGTGGTGAACAGACCTCGACAAAGATCCATGATACGGTCATGACCGGATACATGCGGTCGTATCTCGTCTACATCTTCGGATTCATCGTCATCTTGATTTTGACGGCATTATACGGGTTTGATGCCTTCCGCTTCGCGGTTGATCCCATCAGCACGATTGACGCGTATGAGATCATCCTTGCACTCGTTCTCGTTTCGAGTGCACTCTCGATCACCTTTGCGCGTTCACGACTGACATCGATCATCTTGCTCGGTGTGACAGGTTATACGGTCGCTCTGTTCTTCGTCTTATTCCGAGCGCCAGACCTTGCTTTAACGCAACTCGTCATCGAGACAGTATCGGTCGCTTTGTTCCTGCTCGTTTTCTATCGTTTACCGGAAATCAGCCGGAAAGAAGAGCGCATCCCGTTCAAGCTCGGCAATGCCTTGATTTCAGCACTCGTCGGATTGACAGTGACACTCGTCGCCCTTGCTTCTCTCAGCCAACGATCGTTTACTTCAATCGCCAAGTATTACATCGATAACGTCGCTGATCTTGCCGCTGGCGGTAATATGGTCAACGTCATTCTCGTCGACTTCCGTGGCTTCGATACGTTGTTTGAGATTGCCGTTCTCGCACTGGCTGGAATCGGTATTTACACGATGATTAAATTCAGACGAACAGGAGGGATGGATAAATGAAAAAGCAGGCAAAAAAGCATACGAATGACGTCATCTTAGAGTCCGCGACTTCCTTTATCACGTTCATCATCTTCCTGTTTGCTGTCTACTTGTTCTTTGCTGGACACTACACGCCAGGTGGCGGATTCATTGGTGGTCTCGTGACGGCTTCTGCTCTTGTTTTGATCCTACTTGCTTACGATATCAAGACATTGCGCCGGATTTTGCCATTCGACTACAAATGGATCACGGCTCTCGGTATGTTGATTGCCGTACTGACGGCGTCAGGAGCGCTTCTGTTCAACGTACCGTTCTTCACACATGCACATGATTATTTCAACCTGCCGTTGTTCGGCAAGACATCGCTTCACACCGCGATGCTGTTTGATCTTGGAGTGTATCTTGTCGTCGTCGGTGTGACGATGACGATTATTCAAACGATTGGGGAGAGTGATTAATATGGAAATCATCATGGCGATCGCCGCAGGCATCCTGACGATGTGTGCCATTTATCTCATTCTTTCGAAAAGTATTCTTCGCATTATCATCGGAACAGGGTTGCTCAGCCACGCTGCCCATCTGCTTGTCATGACAATGGGTGGACTAAAACGAGGCGCGGCTCCGGTTTTAAAGGACGGCGTGACTTCCTATACGGATCCACTACCGCAAGCACTCGTCTTGACCGCCATCGTCATCAGCTTTGGTGTCACTGCCTTCTTCTTGGTACTCGCTTATCGTGCCTATCAAGAACTCGGAACCGATAATATCGAAGAAATGAAAGGAACCGATTCGAATGATTAACTTACCGTTATTACCAATCATCATCCCGTTGTTGACGGGTGTCCTCTTGATGTTTTTCCCGCGACACCTCAAAGGACAACGAATCGTTTCCCTCTTTTCGACGATTTTGACTGTCTGTGCCTCCATCTATCTTGTGCTGACTGTCCGGTCGAACGGCATCTTAACAGTCACACTCGGTAGTTGGCCAGCACCTTTTGGTATCACGCTTGTCTCTGACATGCTATCCGCTTTACTCGTCACGACGACGAGCATTCTTGTTCTTTGTATCATCTGGTATGCCATTGTCTACTTGAGCGTTTCCTATCAACGGTACTACTATTTCATTGCCGTTCAATTCCTGCTCGTTGGTGTCAATGGTGCCTTTACGACAGGTGATATCTTTAACATGTTCGTCTTCTTCGAAGTTTTCCTGATTTCGTCTTATGTCTTGATCGTTCTTGGCGGGAAACCGGCACAATTACGAGAATCGCTGAAGTATCTCTTGATCAACGTCATCTCGTCCGCATTATTCGTCATGACGGTTGCCTTCTTGTACGGGATCATCGGATCGCTCAGCATGGCGGATATCAGTCAAAAGATTTCAGAGGTCGGACAGCCGGCAATCCTAAACGTCATCGCATTGTTATTCTTGATCGTCTTCGGATTAAAAGGTGCGATCTTCCCGCTCTACTTCTGGTTACCTGGTTCTTATCAAGTACCGCCGACGCCTATTCTTGCTTTGTTCGGTGCCTTGCTGACGAAGGTCGGAGTCTACGGGATTTTACGGACGTATAGTTTGTTCTTCTCAAATGAGATTGGAACGATTCATCAAATCTTAAGTATCCTTGCACTCAGTACGATCGTCATCGGGGTGATCGGTGCGCTCGCGACACGAGATGCGAAGCAAATCATCATCTACAACATCATCGTCGCAGTCGGAGTCATCTTGTACGGGGTTTCCCTCATGACACCGCAAGCGCTAGAAGGTGCGATTTTCTACCTTCTTCATGATATGTTGATTAAAGCCGCTTTATTCCTACTCGTAGGAATCATGGTCGGAATTGCCGGCTCGAGTAAGCTGAAAGATATGGGCGGGATGATCAAAGCCTATCCTGTATTAGGTTGGACGTTCTTCATCGCGGCGTTATCACTTGCCGGGATTCCACCGCTCAGCGGATTCATTGGGAAATTCCTGATTGTTCGTGGTGGTATTGAAGCCGGTGAGTTGATTGGACCAATCATCGTTCTACTATCCAGTCTACTCGTCTTGTATTCGGTCGTTCAATTGTTCATGCGTGCCTTTTGGGGAACACCGAAGACCTACTCTGGTGATAAACAAGCGCTTGTTCCAAAGCTGCTCGTTCCTACGATTGCCTTAGTTGCGCTCAGCGTTCTCTATGGAGTAGGTACTGAGGCGATGCGTCCACTGATTCAACAAGCCGTCGAACCGTTGACGAATCCAACGCTCTATATCGATGCCGTACTAAAAGGAGGTCGTTAATTCATGGCATTTCAAGTCTTGCTCAACTTATTTCTTGCATTCTTGTGGATGTTTCTCTCAAACAATTTCTCGGCCTCCGGTTTCGTCATCGGTTACGCGCTAGGGCTGATTGCGATGTTCGCTTTCCGTCGCGGCTTCAAAGGTCGCTTTTATCTCGGACCTGTCGTCGCACTCATCCTATTGTTTTTCCGCTTTCTCTACGAGCTTGTCGTCGCGAACATCGATGTCTTGAAAATCATTTTAAAGCCGAAGTTAGATATTCAACCTGGTATTTTCGCCTATGAGACCGAACTCGATCAACCGTGGCAAATCACGTTGCTGTCAATGCTGATCACGCTGACACCGGGAACGCTTGTCGTTGATATCTCGGATGATAATAAGACACTCTACATTCATGCACTCCACATGCCAGAGGTCGATGAAGCGGTCGCTTCGATTCGTGATAGTTTTGAGAAAGCCATTCTGGAGGTGAGTCGGTGATGTTCGATATTTTAATCTATATCGCACTCGGGGGTGTCTTTCTCTCGATGCTTGGTCTGTTCTACCGGGTCATCAAAGGACCAAGTGTTGCGGATCGTGTCATCGCGCTTGATTCAATTGGTATCAGCTTGATTTCAATCGTTGGACTTGTCTCGATCATCTTACGGACGAGCGACTACCTCGAAGTCATCCTGTTGATTGGTATACTCGCCTTCATCGGTACAGTTGCCTTTTCAAAATATATCGAGAAAGGAGAGATCATCGAACGTGATCGCAACCAATGAATGGATCGTCGCGGTCTTCGCCTTGCTCGGTATGGGATTTAGTCTCGTCACCGCGCTTGGTCTGATCCGCTTACCGGATGTCTATACGCGTGCTCACGCTGCATCTAAAAGCGCGACATTAGGTGTCATGTCGATTTTAATCGGCGTCATCATCTATTTCGTCACTGAAGATGGATTCTTCTCCTCTCGTGTCGTTCTCGGCATCCTGTTCGTGCTCATCACAGCACCGATTGGTGGACATTTAATTGCGCGTGCTGCTTACTATAGCGACGTGCCATTATGGAAATCGTCTGTCCGTGACGACCTGTCTAAGAATAAAGAACATGTAGAACCGAAGAAATGCCAAGATGACATGTGAGTATATCGACATGACAAAACCCTCGCTTCCGCTTACGGAAACGAGGGTTTTTGATTAGGAACGCTGTAAGGGTGAAGCAGCAAATAAGAGCGCCAACTCATCACGATTATCTAACAATTCTTCTAATGTATGCTGTTCCAGTTCCCGGATAAAAGCTCGAAGCGCTCGTCCGAGCACACCTTTTAGACGGCATCCTGGTTCGATGACACAATGACCGTTGCTTCCAAAACACTCGACGATATCCATCGGTTCCATTTCCCGAACGACTTTCCCGATGTTGATGTCTTTTGGATCACGAATCAAACGGAGTCCGCCTGACCGACCTCTTGTTGATTCGACATAGCCAAGTTTCGCTAATTGTTGTGTCACCTTCATTAAATGGTTGGATGAGATGCCATAATGATTTGCAATCTGCGGCATTGGTGTGATGACATCCCGGTGCACCCCGAGATACATCAACACACGTAGTCCATAATCCGTATACTGTGTAATTCTCACGATCCTCACTCCATTCCTTCCCAAAACTGCACTGTTATCGTACCATGAAATACGAAACTGACTACATTGTTTTGTCTCATGATTCGAAATTCTGATAAACCTCTATTAGGTTTACGTATGGAATGAAATATTGGATTTAAAATACGAGTTTTAAAAACAAAAAAACTATTTCTTCTTTCCTGTTCGAAAGAAGAAATAGTCCTGTATCGTCCTTACTTTATTTTTTGTATAGTCCTTTCACGACATCATTAAAACGGTCGGCATAGTTCGTGAAGACTCCTGTGACACCATAGTCGAGCATACGAACCATATCCGCTTTTTCATTCACAGTATACGGGTGAAGTAACAAATCATGAGTCCGAATCGCTGAGATGTTTTCACGTGTCAATGCTTTGTAGGAAGGACCAACACCGACTGCATACTGACGGATTGCGGTTAATCGATCATCCGTCAAAGCCTTGACTTCATTTGCTTCCATCAACTGAACCAGTGGAACGTTCGTGTCGATGGCTCTGACTTTTTGAAGACTCGCTTCACTAAACGACTGAATCAAGACTTGTCCTGGTTTGACCTTGTTACTCGACAATCCGTTCTGCTTTAGTACGTCGAGCAATTTCTGTTCCATTCCGGGATACACTTCCGGTGATTTCGTCTCGATATAGTAATTCGCATGCTTCCCATACTTACTCAAGACTTCTTGAAGCGTCGGTACTTTCAAACCGACATATGACTTTTTCGCAAGCGTCGGGTTCGCTTCATTAAACCAGCTACCAGCATCAAGTTTCTTGATTTCAGCAAGCGTTTTATCTTTGACGGCACCTGTTCCGTTCGTCGTCCGATCGACGGTTTCGTCATGCATCGCAATCAAATGACCGTCTTTTGTCATCTGTAAATCAATTTCGATGTAATCTGCTTTAAATTTCTTATGTCCCATTTCGTAAGCTGGCATCGTATGCTCCGGCGCATAACCTGAAGCTCCACGATGAGCAATGTTAATGATTCGATTTGAATCGAGTAACGATTTGCCTTTTGATTGTGCACCGACATCTTCTGTCGGAAGTCCTGTACTTAATGCAACTCCCGCTACCATCGTCAATCCGATTTGTTTCAGCATCATCTATTCCCCCTTGAAATATTCTTACAACACTTATCTTAAATTGTTTGTATGAAGATGATATAGAGAAGCTGTAAACGTCATTTCTTGATTTGATGACAAAACGATATCACTCCATAGAAAAAAGACCCGCATCTAAAACGGGTCTTTTAATGATTACGCTTCGAAAATCAATGACTCTGGATCTTCAAGAAGATCTTTAATGTGTTTCAGGAACGTAACAGCTTCTTTTCCATCAACGATTCGGTGATCGTAAGAGAGTGCAACATACATCATCGGACGATTTTCCATGCGTTCTGCATCAATGGCAATAGGGCGCAGGTTGATTGCGTGCATGCCGAGAATCGCGACTTGTGGACCGTTTAAGATCGGCGTCGACATGAGTGAACCGAACGTACCACCATTCGTAATCGTGAACGTACCACCCGTTAAGTCAGATAGACCAAGTTTATTATCACGCGCTTTGACCGCTAATTGAATGATGTCCTTTTCAATTTCAGCGAAGTTCTTTTTGTCCGCATCACGAACGACTGGAACAACGAGACCGTCTGGTGCTGAGACGGCAATGCCGATATCATAGAATTTCTTCAGGACGATTTCATCGCCTTGAATCTCAGCATTCAGGTATGGCATCTTTTTGAGTGCTGCGACTGCTGCTTTCGTAAAGAATGACATGAAACCGAGTTTAACTTCGTTTTCCTTCACGAATTTCTCTTGACGACGTTTACGCAGGGTCATGACCGCTGACATATCGATTTCGTTGAACGTCGTCAACATCGCTGCCGTTTGTTGGACTTCAACAAGGCGATTCGCAATCGTCTTCCGACGACGTGACATCTTGATCCGCTCTTCCGGTTTCCCAGGAGCGGCTGCAGGTGCTGGTGCCGGTGTAGCAGGTTTCGTAGGAGCCGGTTTTGCTTGCTCACGTGGTGCTACTTCAAACGTCGCGACGTCTTGCACGCGAATCCGACCGAGCGGATCTTGCGTTGCCACTTGTGCTAAATCAATTCCTTTTTCACGAGCCAGTTTACGGGCAGCAGGTGAAGCAATCGGACGATCCGCAACAGATGTACTTTCAGTCGCTGCTGCAGCCACCGGTTGTTCCGCTTTTTCTTCTGCTTTTGGTGTCTCTTTTGGAGTTTCTTGTACTGTTTCTGCCGCAGCCGGTTTTGGAGCCTCGCCACCAGCAGAGATGACAGCAATCGTTTCCCCGACGCGGACTGTATCTCCTTCAGCAGCCATCACCTCCGTCAACGTACCAGCTTCATCTGACGGCACTTCGATGTTGACCTTATCTGTCTCGAGCTCAACGATGGCTTCCCCTTTTTCCACGTGATCACCTGGTTGTTTTAACCAAGACGCCACCGTTCCTTCTGTAATTGATTCGGCAAGTTCTGGTACTTTGATTTCCATCGTATTCTCCCCCTATGACTCGATTCTATCTTAAGTTATGATGTGTGATTTGATACATGTGATGGTGCTGTTGGAATAGAAGCAGTCGCTGTGAGTGCATCATTGATGATACGTGCCTGCTCTACTTTATGACCTGACGGGTCACCTTCTGCTGTACTGGAACGACGACGACGACCGATGTAACGGACCGTTTGGATACCATTCGGTGCGACTGTCTCAAGTCGAGGTTCCATGAAGGACCACGCCCCCATGTTTTTCGGTTCTTCTTGCACCCAGACCATTTCTTCGACGGATTCATAGCGCGCGATGACTTCTTTTAAGGCTTTTGCCGGGAATGGATACAACTCCTCGACCCGGACGATTTGTAGCCAATCGAGATTCTCATCTGATTTCGAGACCGCTTCCGCTAGATCAATTGCCATCTTACCAGAACAGAACACAAGACGTTTGACACGATCTGGTGCTTCTCCGAGCCCTGATTGTTCGATGACACGACGGAAACTACCCTCCGTCAATTCAGAGACGTCAGATGTCGCAAGCGGATGACGCAAGAGACTCTTCGGCGTCATGACGACGAGCGGTCGGACTTCCTCTTTTCCGAGAATCGCTGCTTGTCGGCGCAATAAGTGGAAGTACTGGGCAGCACTCGATACGTTCGCGACTGTCCAGTTTTTCTCACCGGATAACGTCAAGAAGCGCTCTAAACGACCACTCGAGTGTTCTGGTCCTTGCCCTTCATAACCATGCGGAAGCAACATGACGAGACCTGATGTTTGTCCCCATTTCGCTCGGCTAGCTGAGATGAACTGGTCGAAGATGACTTGACCTGAGTTCGCAAAGTCCCCGTATTGCGCTTCCCATAATACGAGCGTTTCCGGAGCGAAGACGTTATAACCGTATTCAAAACCAAGTACACCTGCTTCAGACAACGGACTGTTGTAGACCGAGAATGATGCAGTTGCCGTTGATAAGGCATGGAGTGGCGAGAAGCCTTCTCCTGTTTTCACATCATGAAGATTAATGTTCCGTTGTGCGAACGTTCCTCGTTCAGAATCTTGACCGCTCAAGCGGATTGGTGTTCCATCTGAGAGAATCGAAGCAAACGCCAATGTTTCGGCATGTCCCCAGTCAATACCGTTCTTTGTCGAGAACGCATCCGTCCGGCGCTTCAGGACCTTCTCAAGTTTATGGAACACTTGGAAGCCATCCGGCCACTGTAACAATTCTTCGTTGTACGCCGTCAATGTTTCAATCGAGACCCCTGTCTCAATCGTCGGAACGCCTTTAAAGACGACGTCCGGCATGACCCCACCATACTCTTTCTCAGCGTTCGGTACTTTTTCACGAGCCGCCTTCATGTGATCATTGATCGACGTTTCAATCGATTGAATTTCGTCAGCTGTCGCATCCCCGTTCGCGACAAGCGTTTTCCCGTACAAGACACGAATTGGATCATGTTTATGAATCAAATCGTATAAGACCGGGTTCGTATTCATCGGTTCATCCATTTCGTTATGACCAAAACGACGATATCCGATTAAATCAATCATGACATCCTTCTTAAATGTTGCCCGGTACTCGCTCGCGAGCAAAGCGACTGCGAGACAGCTTTCCGGCTCATCCGCGTTGACGTGGAAGACTGGGATCTCGTATCCTTTGGCAAGATCACTCGAGTAACGCGTCGAACGGGAGTCCGTCGGCTCCGTCGTGAAGCCGATCGTGTTGTTCGCGATGATATGAATCGTTCCGCCGGTGTTATATCCTTTGAGATTCGCTAAATTCAAAGTTTCAGCCACAATTCCTTGACCTGGGAACGCTGCATCCCCATGAATGAGGATCGCAGCTGCTGCTGCTTGCTCTTGACGTGGTGCCCCTTTTTGTGAGCGATCATCTTGTGCCGCACGTGTGAAGCCTTCGACGACTGGGTCGACGAACTCAAGGTGCGACGGATTGTTCGCAAGCGTCATCCGCACGTTACGTGTCTCTTGCTCGAGTTTTCGGTTTAAACCGAGGTGATACTTCACGTCGCCCGTCCAACCGTACGTGATCCCGATCGATCCTTCAGATGGTACGAGGTCGTGGTTCGGTGCATGCTGGAACTCAGCAAAGATCATTTCATATGGCTTCCCAAGTACGTGCGCCAAAACGTTCAACCGTCCACGGTGTGCCATTCCGATATTGATCGTCTCCGACCCATTCGAGATGAGGTGTCCGACGATCGTGTCGAGCAATGGCACCATCGCGTCAAGTCCTTCAATCGAGAAGCGTTTTTGACCGACATATGTTTTGTGCAAGTATTTTTCGAAAAGGTCCGTTTCAGCTAAGCGTTTGAACAATTGTTTCTTTTGTTCAGCGTCTAGCGTCGCCGTCAAAGCACCTTGCTCGATTTTCTGTCGGAGCCATTTCTTTTCATCGAGATCGTCGACATGCTGGAACTCAACTGCGGCTGCTCCCGTGTACTGCGCTTTTAAATGTTCGATGCCTTCAAACGCGTCCTGTACACCAGTTGGTGGTTCAGGACAGACGAGTGAGACTGGCATTTTTCGAAGATCTGCCTCTGTCAATCCGTACTGACTCAATTCGAATAATCCTGTTTCTCGCGGATGGTCCTTCAGCGGATAGATATCCGCCGCAAGATGTCCTTTTGCACGAATTTGTTCCGCTAAACGATTCGCCGCAAGATATTTTTCGAAATCTCCTGTCTCGACTTGCATCGGTACGACTGCTTCCGTCACGGGTGCACCATGCTCTTCGAAATAAGCACGTGTCTCCTCATCAACGGATGTCTTGTCTTCTAAAAAACGCTCGTACAATTCAATGATGTAGCCAAGGTTTGGTCCATAGAATGCTTGTTGATCTTGCTCGTGGCCTGCCATGTACGGTTCCCCCCGTTTCTATATTTCTCCCCACACATCTAGTGGATACTCGATGTGTTTCCAGCCCCCTACCTGTTAGCGCTTTCAAAAGGAATTGCATGAATAAAACGCTGAACGTCATGAGAAGGAATGATCGTGTCATTCTTCCATGAAAGTGCCTTCGTTACTATATTACTACTCTTTTCCTATGTGTGCATTTCGAATTCCCAAATTCTCACGCTTAAATGTATAAGTTTTTCTTATGAGCGCTTAGACAGTTATTTATGATTCGTCAAAAACCGGCGTATCCGCATTTAGATACGCCGGTTCCATCATAAGACCTTACTAAGGAACGATTGCGTCCGTTCGTGTTGTGGAGAATCAAACAATACTTGTGGCACGTTCTCTTCGACGATATAGCCACCATCCATGAATAAGACGCGATCTCCGACCTCTCGAGCGAATCCCATCTCATGGGTCACGACGACCATCGTCATCCCTTCAAGGGCAAGTTGTTTCATGACGGCAAGCACGTCACCGACCATTTCCGGGTCAAGCGCTGACGTTGGCTCGTCAAACAACATGATTTTCGGATTCATCGCGAGCGCGCGGGCAATCGCGACCCGCTGTTTTTGCCCCCCAGATAATTCACCTGGATAATTATCCGCTTTTTCCCGTAATCCGACTTTATCGAGTAGTTCAAGTGCCCGCTGTTTCGCCTGTTCTTTATCCGATTTACGCACTTTGATCGGTGCAAGCGTGACGTTTTCTAGCACGGTCTTATGCGGGAAGAGATTAAAATGTTGAAAGACCATCCCGACTTCTTCCCGGACCTTGTTGATATCGACCTTTGGACTCGTAATATCGAAATCATCGACGATGACCGTGCCACCTGTAATCTCTTCCAATCGATTCAAACAGCGTAAAAACGTACTTTTCCCAGATCCCGACGGACCGATGACACAAACGACTTCTTTTTCGGCAATCGAGACGTTGATGTCTTTTAAGACTTCATTCGAACCGAATGATTTCTTTAGATTCTTCACTTCAATGATACTCATCGTAATGTAAACCTCCGTTCCAAGAACTTCGCCACGAATGACAAGAGATAAATGATGACGAAGTACATCAATCCGACGACAGACCAAACGATGAATGGCTCAAACGTCGTCGATTGCTGAACTTGACCTTGTTGCGTCAAATCAGCAATGCCGATGATCGATAACAACGATGTATCTTTTAAGCTGATGATTGATTGATTCGTAATCGTTGGTAACATCCGTCGGAATGCTTGCGGTAAAATGATTTGAACCATCGTTTGACGTCCTGTCATCCCGAGTGAACGTGCGGCTTCTGTTTGTCCCTTATCAATCGACTGGATACCTGCTCGAATAATTTCCGCGAAATAAGCACCAGCATTGATCGCGACCGTCAGTATCCCTGCATACATCCGGTCCATCGATAACCACTCAAGCGAGTTGAGTCCAAAGTAGATGAAGAAAAGCTGAACGATGAACGGTGTACCACGAATGACATCGATATAGATGATCGCGATCGCGTTCAAAATCTTTAACGGTGACAACCGCATCAATGCGACGACTAAGCCAATCAGAAAGCCGACGATGACCGCAATGATGAAAATATACAATGTGACTTGAAGCCCTTCCAAGAAAAATGGAAATGCGGTTTTGACCACTTCCATTGGCTATCCCACTCCCTTATCGCCTTGCGACTTATTTCAGATACGTGTCAACGATTTTATCGTATTCACCGTTTTCTTTCAGATTCGCAAGTCCTTTGTTGATTTTCTTTAGCAGATCCTTATTCTCACCTTTTAAGACAGCGATCCCGTAGTTATCACCGTTGAGACGATCACCGACAAGTTTCAATCCAAGGTTTTGTTGTTTGTTTGCATATGAGATGACCGGATAATCTTCAATCAAGGCAGCTGCGTTACCGTTCTTTACTTCTTGGAACATCGCTGGACTGTCATTGAATTGTGTAACAGTGAAGCCAAGTTTATCCGCGTTATCCGTTGCATATTTTGCACCCGTCGTTCCCTTTTTGACGGCTACTTTTTTCCCTTTAAGATCGTTAACGGATTTAATACCATTCTCATCTTTTTTGACGACTAAAATAAGACCAGCTTTGAAATATGGGTCTGAGAATGTAACGACTTTTTTCCGTTCTGGTGTAATACTCATACCGGCAATGGCAACGTCCAATTGATTTGCTTGAAGTGCTGGAATGATACCGCTGAAATCCATTGCTTCAAATTTAATCTTGAAGTTTTGATCCTTAGCGATTGCTTTCATAAGATCAATGTCGATTCCTTTGTACGTGTCCCCGTCTTTGTACTCAAATGGTGGATACGTGACGTCGATACCAACTTTATACGTCTTTCCTTCTGAAGACCCTTCATCCTTCGAACCGATACTACATGCACCAAGTACGAGAATACAGCTCATCAAGAGCGCTAGCAAAATACTTCCTTTTTTCATGTTTGTTTCCCCTCTCCTATGTGTTAAAGATTGTCGACTCCACTTAGTACTTTCCCTGAAGAGTACCCTCTTTAAAACGTATTTTACCAGAAAAGTTCTAAAAAGATAAACATTTCTGAATTTTTATTCAATGCAATCGTTTTCTATTCATTATCAAAAAAGGAGGCAACCCCTTGATGGGATTGCCTCCTTCAATCATTTATGCCGCCGAGAGGACTTGAACCTCCACGGTGTTGCCACCACTAGATTCTGAGTCTAGCGCGTCTACCAGTTCCGCCACGACGACGTTGATTTATGATATTAATATAGCGGGTAACGAACTGAGTTGTCAATCATTTCGCAAGATGTTCCGGACGAACTTCTCAACGACGTCATCATACAAAGCCGGATCCTCGAAATATGCCATCGCGTGTGCGGCATTCGGAATAACGACCAGTTCCTTTTCCGTTGGACAGGCTTCGTACAGCTCATACACCATATCTGTCGGTACGAACGTATCCGCACCACCATGAATGAAGAGAATCGGAACCTGTGCCTTTTTGACCTGTTTCAGCGCTGATGCTTCACGGAACGTATAACCTGCCTTTAGCTTCGTTAATACGCTCGTCATCCCTAAAAACGGGAAGTGTGGTAGTCGATACATCCGCTTCATCTGATACGCAAGAACAGCATTGACGGACGTATAGGCACAATCAGAAATGATTCCTTTGATTTGTGGTGGAAGTTGTTCGCCACTCGTCATCAATACGGTCGCCCCTCCCATCGACACACCATGTAAGAACAGTTTCGCATCCTGTCCAATCCGTTCAATCAGATAGTTCGACCAACTGAGACAATCTTCCCGATCATGCCATCCGAATCCGATATAATGACCGTCACTCATTCCGTGTCCTCGATTATCGGGCATCATGACATGGAAACCGGCCTGATGGTACAGATAGGCGAATCCGGCTAAATCCGTTCCGACGCCTCCGTATCCATGCACGAGAATGACAATCCGATCTGACGGAACAGGAGACGGGAGGAAATGTCCGCGCAACGTTAAGCCGTCTTTCGCTTCAATCTCGATCCGCTCGAGCGGCTGCTCCTTGATCCATGTCTGTCCAGGTTGCATCAACCGGACCATCTCATCACTCAAATCCCGATTATTCGATAAGAACGGCTTCGGATTCGTGGCGATTGCCATCTCATAAAAATAATAACTCGCTGCTACTAATCCGGATCCGATGACTCCGATTCCAATTTTTGTTCTGCGACGCATCTGCCCCACTCCTTCTTTCCGTTATAGCTCGATCTTCAGTTGAGCAGCATGGTCATCCTCTTCATCCTGCAAGACTTGTTGACGTAATCGTTGTTCCTGTTGCTGACGCCGGTAGGCAAACTCTTGGACAAGCTCTGTACCCGTGAATCCATCTTCTACGAGTTCGCTCAATAAATCCGTTTCTATCTCGACGACTTCCCCCGGACGACGCATGACGAGAACATCTCCGACTTGTGCAATCAGCAATTCATCTTCTAGACGAAGTGCATCGTAAAACGGTTCCGGTAACGTCATTCGACGTGTCTCCGGGTTAATATGGACGCGTTTATAAACGCCTAATGCTTGAAACTTACGACGTGCCATTGCGTGCTCTCCTTTTTAGTTGAACGTAATATCGATTCGTGAATCTTTTCCTTGAATACGAACCACACCTGTCGCTCCATTGATTAACGTCAACTGCGGTGGCTGATGACCGATGTCAAGATCATATAAGACTGGTAAGCCTGTTTCATCCGCTAGATAGTGATACACGTCTAGCCATGTCAGATCTTCAGTAATCCTTGCAGATGTACGCCCGAATAAAAAGCCAGCCGCATGGTCGAACCATCCAGCATACGCCATTTGTCGAAGCGTCCGATGCACCTCTGCAGAACTCGCTTCAGATACCTCAAAGTACCAGAGAATCGGTTCTCCGTTGATCTCTTCACGCTGAAAACGACGCACATCTCCGTACGGTGTCCCTATCAGATGGCGAATCGTCTCCAGACAGCCACCAAGTAACCGTCCGGTCACTTCTGTTCGCTCATCAAGTGCTTTCCATTCCGTCGCTTCCGTTAACTGAAATAATGAACCTGCTGGACGTTCTTCATCAGTCCACTCGGATTGATAACGATCGGAAGCCCACTGTGTGACGGTTCCTCCAGTTGGCGTCGCGAGCACCCGTCGCCAGGCACTTGTCGTCTCATCCCACTCTTCACTTCGAAGCTCAACGAAATTCGGACCATGCGCTGTCGCAATTCCTGTCTGAAGCGTCAGACTGAGCAATAACGTACTGATATCGGAATAGCCAAGCAACCATTTTGTTTGGTAAGTAGCTGGCGTCAACTCGGGTAAAAGATCAATGGCGCGTTCCCCACCAAATGGCGGGATGACGGCATCAATCGTCTCATCCGTCATCATGTGATTCAATTCCTCAGCCCGTTGTTTGACCGGTGCACTTTCAGCAAGTTGATGCGACCAAATCGTTTCGCCCAAACGGACGTTCATTTGCCGTGCTTGTACCTGTTCAACTGCTCGTTCGACCCATTCCTGTTGCTGTTCACGTAATCCGGAGGAGGGCGCCGTCACTCCGATCGTTTGACCTGTCCAACCTAAAAATGGATATTTCATGGTGACCCCCTATAATGTCTTAGTGTGAAAAAATCTTCTCGTCAAAATATGAGTTCATTATACCGTTCTTATGCAGCATTACCAACTTTTATCCTGTTAGAACGCTGTAATACGAACAAAAACACGATTCTGTACAAGCGACCTGAATGAACAAGTCGCCTAGACAAAATCGCGTTTGTATCCTTCATTAACTTGATGCTGATAGTTCAGCGTTTTCCTCTTGCGTGAACGCACGGGAGCGTGTCAAAAAACGTTTCCCTTCGACACCCTCAAGAGAGAACATTCCGCCTCGACCATCCACGACATCAATGATGAGTTGGGTATGTTTCCAGTACTCATATTGATCTTCATGAATATAAAACGGACAACCACCGATCTCTCCTAGTTTTTTATCCTGATCTCCCAGGAATAAATCGCCTTGCGCAAAACACATCGGGGAACTGCCATCGCAACAACCACCAGATTGATGAAACATCAACGGACCGTGTTTTTCTCTCAACTGGTCGATCAACTCAAGACAAGCTGCTGTCGCCTGAACACGTTCCACCATTTGCATCCACGTCCTTTCCGACTTAGAAGAAACCGAGTTTATTCGGGTTGTAGCTAACGAGTAGGTTTTTCGTTCGTTGGTAATGGTTGAGCATCATCTTATGGTTCTCGCGTCCGATACCTGACATTTTGTAACCACCAAACGCCGCGTGAGCTGGATATTGGTGATAACAGTTCGTCCAGACGCGCCCTGCTTCGATCGCACGACCAAACCGATAAGCACGGTTCATGTCACGTGTCCAGACGCCGGCACCAAGACCATATAACGTATCATTCGCAATTTCGAGTGCTTCTTCTTCCGTCTTGAATGTCGTGACCGATAGAACCGGTCCGAAAATTTCTTCTTGGAAGATGCGCATCTTATTGTGGCCTTTGAAGATCGTTGGTTGGATGTAATATCCTTCTGCGAGATCTCCTTCGAGCATGTTGCGCTCTCCACCGATTAGACACTCTGCGCCTTCCGACTTACCGATTTCAAGATACGAAAGAATTTTCTCCATCTGTTCGTTCGAAGCTTGAGCACCCATCATGACGTCGACATCAAGAGGATTTCCGATTTTGATGGCTTTGACGCGCTCTAGAACACGTTCCATGAACGGTTCGTAAATCGATTCTTGAATCAAGGCACGCGACGGACACGTACAGACTTCCCCTTGGTTCAACGCGAACATCAATAATCCTTCGATTGCTTTATCGAAGAATGCATCGTCTGCCTGCATGATATCTTCAAAGAAGATGTTCGGTGATTTCCCACCGAGTTCGAGTGTGACCGGAATCAAGTTCTGCGAAGCGTACTGCATGATCAAACGTCCTGTCGTCGTCTCACCCGTAAAGGCGATTTTGGCGATTCGTTTGCTTGAAGCGAGCGGTTTCCCTGCCTCAAGACCAAATCCATTGACGATGTTGAGCACACCTGGTGGAAGTAAATCTTCGATGATCTCAACGAGTACCATGATGCTCGCTGGTGTTTGTTCTGCTGGTTTTAAGACAACACAGTTTCCTGCTGCGAGAGCTGGTGCTAATTTCCAGACAGCCATCAGGAGCGGGAAGTTCCACGGAATGATTTGACCGACGACGCCAAGTGGCTCATGGAAGTGATACGCAACCGTATCTTGATCGAGTTCGCCAACCGAACCTTCTTGGGCACGAATGACCCCAGCGAAATAACGGAAGTGGTCGATCGCGAGCGGTAAATCGGCGTTAAGTGTCTCACGAACGGCTTTTCCGTTCTCAAGTGTTTCCGCATAAGCGAGCATCTCGAGGTTTTCTTCCATTCGATTGGCGATCTTATTTAAAATATTCGAACGTTCGGTTACAGATGTTTTTCCCCATGCTTCTTTTGCCGCATGTGCTGCGTCAAGAGCGAGTTCGATATCTTCCTTTGTAGAACGAGCGACTTGGCACAACACCTTACCAGTAACAGGTGTCACATTATCAAAATATTCTCCCCCGACAGGTGCCGTCCACTTTCCATTGATGTAATTTTCATACCGTTCCTTGTACTGTACTTTTGACCCTTGCTTGTTCGGAATGTCATAAATCATGCGTTATTTCCTCCCTCAACTAAAATGGTCAAGCAGTGAGACGGATGCTTGTATGCGCTTACATTTTAATATAGGCTAAAACAGTCCCCTCGATACCATCGTATCAAAATTATATGAAAAGTCAAAAAATTCAGGTAACTATTTGTGATTTTTTTCGAAAAAAAACATCTCCATTTTCGGGAGATGCTTTGTCGGTCAAGACCGTGTCGGATCGATTCCATCTTCTTGATCAGACGGTGTATCGGAACTACCAAAGTCACTTACTTTCGAGAATCCGTCCGTATCACCGTCGATGTCTTTCCCGCGAGCTGTGACAGATGGATCTAGTACATCTTCTTCGCTTGGTCGCGAATTCGGATCGTTCTCGTTTTGTTCTGCTTCTTCTTTTGCATGCTCAATGCATAATCGGGTTTCTGGAATGATATCAAGACGTTCGAATTCAATCTCTTTTCCACAGACTTCGCAAATGCCATACGTTCCGTCCTCGATTGCTTTTAAGGCGCGATCCACATCCGATAGCATATCCTCTTGCATATCCGTGATTGCTTGATCACGTTCCCGCAAGAACAATTCATCGCCGGAATCGGCAGGATGATTATCGTAACTCGACAGTTCACCTTCATCGTAATCGGTATCGCGTTGTTCGATGTTTGATGTCGTCTTTTCTTTTTCCTTCAATAACCGTTGCTTGAATTCTTCCGTCTGTTGTTTAGATAACATGATTGTTCGACTCCCCTTCGTTAGAACCTCTGTTAAGAATGTAGCCTATTCGAAGAAGAATTAAACCATCACGAACATTTATAAGACCGAATTGATCCATGAAGATCACAGATAACCGTCATGCATTCATTCCCATCGTTAAAACAAATCTGATGTGATCGTCCGTTCTTGGATGTCGTGATGTCATCAATCCACAGTTGCGAAGCATCTGCTGAAGACAGCATCGCGATTTTGTCGCGAATCATGAATAAATCAAACGGTAACAGATTCAAGGATTGAATCGTCAAACCATGTTTACGGAAGAGTGGATCAAGCTGATATTGCGAGAGACTGTACAAACACTTCTCGGCCCCACCAATCAACAACTGAATCGAATGGGAGGGTTCATGACTATCGATTCGCTCCTTGTGCAGGATAATTCGTCCTCGAACACCAGACTCATTGAAAATTCGTTGCGTATCCTCTTGTGAAAGGCGTGGTCCACCTTCCTTCACCTTTAAGACGATATGAGCGAATTCTGCGAAATCCGGTTTTCCGATTTCAAGCGCTGGGATATGACGAACTTCTTCACGTTCAATGATTTCAATCAAGTCACGCTCGACTTGGATGCTGACCGTATCTGTTGAAAAGACACGGACGTCGATCACGAATTGATCAAGTACCGCATTTACTTCGATCGTATACGTTAAATCTAGGTTTTTTTCTTGCTCAACCAACAATCGATTCAAGATGAGTTGATGCAATAAATGGACTGGTGTACGTGAAGAAAACTGACTCGAATAAATCAAATGTTTTGGTCCGGTTCCTTTTGTAGTTTTTGGTCGTGCTCCGTTTAATCTATATACATTCACTTTATAATTCAACATATGATCACCTTCTCTTACCTGAAAAATCGGAATAGAGATGTTCCGTTCATATAGCGTACAATGTATTTTATTCGCTAAATATTCGTTTTCGAATATTCCAAATTTAATATACAAATTGTAATCAAATTGTGATAGCAAGATTTTTAGAAACTGCTTATTTTGTCGATACCATGACATATTTAAATCGCAAACTAAGAACACCCTTCACAGATGTGAAAGGTGTTCGGCTTACAGAGTTATTCATTCTTAAGCAATCGAGTTGAGTTGTTGTTGCATCGCTTCATAATGTTCAACGATCCGAGATCCAAGTGGATCCGTTGCTGACAGTTGTAGATATGCGTTCAGCGCATCTTCGATTCCATGTTTCGTAATATACGCATTTAATTCTGAAGATTCTGAATCATTTGGATCGAAATAGGTCAGGGCTGCTGCGATCCCACGTGCTAATCCATCTGCTTCAATCCCACGCTCCATCAATTCCTTTGCTGGTTTGACAAGTCGGTCACTTGGACTCAATTTACGAATCGGTGAACGGGCGACACGAATGATTTCATCATGAATTCGCGGGTTTTCAAAGCGTTTCATATTCTTTTGGATGTACGCACTATGATCGACCGGATTAAAGCCGTACTTTTCAAGTAACAACCACCCTGTTTCGTAAAGTGCCGTCTGGACACCCCGACGGATGCGTGGATCTGTTAGACTTTCAGCGATCGTCTCTTTATGAAATAGTGCTCCGAGGTATGAAGCAATTGCATGTCCCGTGTTGACAGTGAACAGCTTCCGCTCGATGAACGGTTCGATATCCTCGACATAGGTGACGCCTTCGATCCGTGGATAGGCTTCCGGTAGTCCAGTCGTTTCGATCACCCATTCGAAGAATTCTTCCACTTCGACGTACAACGGATCTTCGTGATGCTGAAGTGGCACGATCCGATCAACTGCTGCATTCGGGAAATACCAATTCTCCGCTACCGGTTGATGTTTCGCCACCTCTGTTTGTAAGTGTTTTGACCCCCCAATCATGTTTTCACAGGCAATGACGTAGACAGGTGTCTGTTGATCCCGTTGACGTAACCCTTCCGCGATCAAAGGAGCTACTTTCGACAACAAACTCGGTCCGACAGCTGTCGTGATTACATCTGCTTCACGAATCGCTGCAACGACCTGATCTGGTTCAGATAAACTGTTAAGTGCCGTCACGCCGTCGACCCGTTCACGCCCTCCTCTTTCAGAGGCATAACCCACCTCATAGGTATGTCGTGTTTTTAATGCATCGACGACTGTCGTATTGACATCTACGAAGCATACTTCGTAACCCGTCTTGACGAGTTGTAAGCCAATGAATCCTCGTCCGATATTACCGGCACCAAAATGGATGGCTTTCATCATTACACCTCCGCTGTCAATAACGCGATGATTTCTTCTTTTGATGTCGCTGCTACGATGCGCTCTACGTTCTCCTCATCGGAGCAAATGACTGCGATATTCGATAACAACTCGAGGTGTTCATCACCGACGCCAGCAATGCCGATAACGAGTCGTGCTTGTTCCGTTCCGAACGCTACGCCTTGCGGTACTTGTAGAATCGATAGCCCCGTTTTCTTGACCTGTGATTTAGCCGACTCTGTTCCGTGTGGAATCGCGACATGGTTGCCAATGTAGACCGTTGATAAGGCATGACGTTCCTGCATTGAATCGATATACCCCGCTTCGACATATCCGTGATCGACGAGGAGTTGACCGGCAGCCGTGATGGCTGCCGTCTCGTCTGCGAATTGTTGATCAAGTAATACAAGTTCCGGTGAAAGGTTCATTGTCGTTGTCATGTTTATTCCTCCTTGAGTGTCTTTATCTTTATCTTTAAGAAATCTTATTCCGTGCTGTTTCGATCTCGTGGACGAGTTGATCATAATATCCGGCATTCAGGAAGTTATCGACTGACCGGTGTTCTGCCGATGGTACCTGTTCCTTTGCCCGCTCCGTCAAATCACGGTGTGTGATGATCAGTTCAGCGTTTGGTGGAAGTTGGCTGATCGACGTATTCGTCACTTTGATGGGTAAGCCCGCCTTATTGATTTTATTGCGAAGAACGGATGCACCCATCGCACTCGATCCCATACCAGCGTCACAAGCGAAAATGATATGTTCGACTTCCGCAAGTGGTTTTGCATCAGCTGAAACGAGTGATGAGGCAATTGATTGTTTTCCTTTCATCGCACTGACGTTCGCGCTTGCCTCTTCAAGCGACGTTTCTTTTGCCTTGCTAGTTTTTAGCAGGACAGTCGAGACAATAAATGTCACAGATGCTGAAACAAGTACACCTGCAATCAATCCGACGTAAGAACCGCGTGATGCCATTGCGAGGACCGCGATGATACTACCAGGTGAAGCGGGTGCGACTAATCCGACATCAAACAGGACGAAAGTGAGGATACCACTCATGCCACCTGCAATCATCGCAAGCAACAAGACTGGCTTCATCAAGACGTATGGGAAATAGATTTCGTGAATTCCACCGATGAATTGGATAAATGCTGCACCGGGTGCTGTCTTCTTCGCTGCACCAGAACCGAAGAACGAGTATGCAAGTAACAATCCAAGACCTGGACCTGGGTTGGCTTCGAGTAAGAACAGAACTGATTTACCCGCCTCATTTACTTGGTCGAGACCAAGCGGGCTTAAAATACCGTGGTTGATCGCATTATTTAAGAACAAGATTTTTGCCGGTTCGATGAACAAACTCGCTAGTGGTAACAAATGTGCGCTGACGATTGCACCAACTCCTGCGGCCATGATGTCGTCAAGACCTGTCATGAGTGGTCCGAATACTTTGAATCCACCGAGCATCAACAAACCACCGATGATTCCGACTGAGAAGTTATTGACGAGCATCTCGAGACCTGGTTTGACTTTTCCTTCAATTAACTGATCGAACTTTTTGATGACGTATCCACCAAGTGGTCCCATGATCATGGCACCGAGGAACATCGGAATCTCTGTTCCGACGATAACCCCCATCGTCGCAAGCGTCCCGACAACGCCTCCCCTGACGTCATGCATTAACTTCCCGCCCGTGTATCCAATCAGCAACGGTAAGAGATAGGTGATTGTCGGACCGACAAGTTCCCCGAGTTCCTTATTCGGTGCCCATCCAGTCGGGATGAAGAGTGCCGTGATGATCCCCCAAGCGATGAATGCACCGATGTTCGGCATGACCATACCGCTTAAAAAGCTACCGAACCGTTGAACTTGTACACGGATACCCCGTGCTCCATTTTGAGCTGTCGCCATTGCGTTAGCCTCCATTTCGTGTATGAGTTGATAAGATGATTGCTTTGCTATGCCCTTATTTTAAGATCATTGCAAGCGCTTACTCAATCTTTCCTAGTTCAGTCTTTGTCCAAGAAGTTGGACAGACTGGAAAGAAGCCTGCCTGATCCAAGAAAAAATCCCTGCCACTTCAAAGATCGAGTGACAGGGGTTTTTCAAGTATTGCCTAGGAATTGATCAATTACCGTTCGAAACGTTCGATTTAAAAGCAGACGAATTGCATGTTCCTCTCCGAACTCAAATTGATCCATTTGTTCGGGACTTTCAATGATTGCGGCACTAATCGAACTGAGTAATTCAAGCAGTTCGTTTGAGGTCTCTTCCGGTGCGACAAGGACAAGAAGCCTTTCGACAGATTGCAACTGTTGATCCATCCCGAGTAAGTCGATTGGTTCAGGCAATTCAAAAATAAGAAATCCTCCTCTTTGAATTGTCGCATCACGTCCGTGGAATAAAGCAAGCCGTGTTCCTGGAATACCAAGACCCGACATCTCATGACGACGCAACAATTGCGCCGAGAGTGAAACAGCTGATTTTGCTAATCCTTGGTCGACCATGCGTGTGCTGATCTCAAATAATAACGATTCAATCCCATCGTCCACACGCTCCAACCGTTCCATTTGAAATCCGTTCGACACTTGAATCGACGATGCAACGAGCCGATGCAATTGCTCGAGATCGAGCCATTCTGTTTTCGTCTGCCGTGGTTCTGGTTGGAAGGATTTTGGTAAGGCAAGAATCAATTTTCGGATCCGTTCGACCTCATCCTGAGGGAGCAACGGGTTGACAAGAAGATGTGGTGGGCGGATGTCAGGCAACGGCACGGTCGATAAAACGAAGTCATACGATTCAATCGGTAACCGTTCAATGCCAAACAGTGACGAGTTATCGATATGTTCAAGTTCAGTAAATTCTTGCCGTAACCGATTCATCAATAACTTTGAAGAGCCGAGTCCAGCAGAGCAGACGACTAAAACCCGATATGGTAGTTTAGGTGTCGGTTTGCTGAGAACAGCCCCGAAATGCATGACCCAAAATGCTAAATCTACGTCTTCAAATGTCGCATCTGTGAAGATCGATAATGCTGCTTGTTTGACCGCATCGAACAGACGTGGATATTCCCGTTCAATTTGTTTGATGACATAGGACGGATTAACGCTATTTTGACGCGTATAGGATTGTATATGCGAAACGAGCCCCCGCTCCAAAGCATGATCTTTCGTAAAGTTCGTTCCATACAATAAGGAGACATGTTCAATCAATCGTTTCACACGGAGGCGCGTGACGAGTTCTTCCGTATCTCCTGCGTCCGATTGAAAGAAAGCACGCAATTCTTCTGATAACCATTGGCGTTCGGCAATCGACAATGTGTCAGGTAATCGCTCTTCGACGCGTTCCACCCATTTGAGGATTTCGACCGGATACGCTTTTAACTCGTAACGCATCGGAAACTGATCTTTTCGTAACGCTTGTAAAGCTAAGCTGAGTGTCGCACGCATGATTTGTCGGTCATTGAGACGCCCTTCTTTCGTCAACGGTGCAATGACTGCATACGCTTGATTGATCATCTCAAGCCATGATGTTCGGTTCATTTGTAACAGATGAGGTAATTGCCCGGCGTCGCCTTGCAACAACCGATAGAAAGCAAGAACATCCCATTGCGTAAAGATCAATGAAATCAGTAAACGGCGTTTGTTGATTTCTTCGCCGATGACTTCGGCACCAATACCTTTTTTGCGCTTGATTTCAAGGTCATATTGTAGAAACCACTCATCAATCCGCTCTAAATCCTGGCTAACCGTGCTCGGAGCCACATACATCGCATGGGCGATTGCCTGTAATTTGACCATCCCTTCTTCTTGTAGTAGCCGATACGCTAACTCGACTTGGCGATCTTCAGCGTTCGGTAATTGTTTATGTGACAACAAGAGTTGGTCCCGTAATGCATGTTTGGCTTCGTCCGTTCCCTCAATCAAGAGACCTCTGCCGCGAACATATGTCAAACGCAAATCATGATCTTCTAAAGACTGGGCAAGACGATCGCGTTCACGTTGAATCGTTCGATCCGATGTCTCGAGCGTTTCCGCAATCTCTTGTATTTGAACAGGTTCCTCGCGTGATAAGAGGAAAAATAAGATATCATGTTCACGTGGTGTAAATTCAGTCATGCAGCCTCACTCTTTTCTGCCAAGATTCGAGGATGACGTCATATGCAGTCGGATCAAGAATCCGATCGACTGGATGAACCGAACAATGTGTTTTCCATACGTGTCGATGGACGAGTTGCGCTTCTCCGACGATAAAAGCTGCTTGATCAGGTAGTTCTGCGATCCGACATGTCTTGACGTCTGTCGTAATACCGCATTCAAGTAAGCGCTTTTTTAAAATCGTAGCCCCCATGATACTACTCGCCATTCCACTCTCGCATACGAAATAGATGATTTCTGAATTCATCTGTCATACCTCCTCTTCATTTTATAAGAATAGCAGAAATATTTTCGGTGTTTCACCTTGAAACAAAATCAATAGTTATTTTTGAACTGGCAGATTTCTTTGCCAAACACAAAAAAGCCTGGATTTCCGATGTTGCCAGAAAATCCAGACGATGTGATTTAGCCTGTTTGTTGCATTGCTTTTAAATATTGTCCAACGGCTTCTGCTACTTCACGACCTTCGCGAATCGCCCAGACGATCAATGATTGACCACGTCTTGCGTCACCTGCGGCAAATACTCCTGGACGGTTCGTCGCGTAACGAATCGTCTTGATTTTCCCACGTTCCGAGGCGACTGCTAAATGTTCGAGTACGTTCTCTTCGACACCACTGAATCCAATGGCAATCCAGACTTGATCGACTGGGAAGTAACGATCGCTCCCTTTGATCTCCTCAAAGATCACCGCACCCGATTCATTTTTTGTTTTCGTCGTCTGAATCGTCCAGACACCGGTGACTTGACCCGATTCACTTGTCGTGAATCGCTTGATGGCGATCAAGTATTCACGGGGATCCCGACCGAATTGTTGGAATGCTTCCGCATATCCATAATCAATCGAATAAAGCAAAGGTGTATCCGGCCACATGTTTCCTGTTGCACGTGTCGTATCCGGTTGTTCATGCTTGCCGAATTGGACGACGGAGCGGCAGCGTTGACGGAGCGCCGTCGCTACACAGTCCGCTCCGGTATCGCCGCCACCAATGACGAGAATATCCTTATCTCTCGCATCGTGATCAGGAGACAACGGTTCTTGCGAGAGCACGTGACGTGTCACCCCTGTCAAATAATCCATCGCATAACCAACTCCACGCGTTGGCGCATCCGTTAATTTGCGTGGTTCCGTCGCGCCGACACATAAGATAACGGCGTCATACTCCGCTTCAAGTGTCTCGAGCGTGATATCTGCACCGATCGTGACGTTCGTCCGGAAGTGGATTCCTTCTGCTTCAAGCAAATCAACACGGCGCTGTACGACCTCTTTATCGAGTTTCATGGCTGGTATACCGTACGTGAGTAATCCGCCAATCCGATCTTCCCGCTCATAGACCGTCACTTGGTGACCGGCTTGATTCAGCTGATCGGCAGCCGCAAGACCGGCAGGACCAGATCCAACGATGGCAATCGAACGTGTCGATCGTATTGCTGGAATTCGGGGCACGACCCATCCTTTTTCGAAGCCAATGTCGATGATCGCCCGTTCGATATCTTTAATCGCGACCGCAGGTTCATGAATCGACAACGTACACGACCCTTCACATGGCGCCGGGCAGACGCGACCCGTGAATTCCGGGAAATTGTTCGTCTCAAGAAGGCGATCGAGTGCCTCTTGAAAACGTCCTTCTTCTACGAGCAAGTTCCATTCTGGAATCAAGTTATAGACTGGACAACCAATCTTCACTTGATCAAATACTTCCCCTACATGGCAAAACGGGGTGCCACAATCCATACATCGACTTGCTTGTTGACTCGCTTCTGCTTCCGTCAAAGCCGTCTTATATTCCTTAAAATCACCCACTCGTTCGCTTGGGTGTCGTTCCGTTCCACCCGAACGAGCAACTGTCATGAATTGATCGCGTCGTTTCATCGTACCCCTCCTGTTCTGCGCCCTAGATGTGTCTCGAATGCGAGCAACATCGCTTCTTCGGTGTTGTGTCCTTGTTTAGCGAAATCAGCCATCAACGTTGTCACTTTCTCATACGTCGAAGGAATGACGCGGATGAACGAATGAATGACATGATCCCAGTTCGCTAGAATCGCATCTCCCTGCTCACTTCCGGTCCGTGCGACGTGCCGCTCGATGAACGTCTTCAGTCGCGCAATCTCTTCGACATGCGTGACAGGTCCCGTCGAGACGAGTTCGCGGTTGACACGTTGTAAAAATTGTTCAGGATTACGCGGCAAGACATAGGCGACACCACCTGACATACCGGCAGCAAAGTTTTTTCCGACATCGCCAAGTACTACGACGGATCCACCGGTCATATACTCGAGTCCATGGTTGCCGATTCCTTCGACGACGGCGACGGCTCCACTGTTTCGAACCGCAAATCGCTCACCTGCCTGACCGTTGACATAAAGTTCTCCACTTGTCGCCCCGTAAAGTGCGACATTACCAATGATCGATTGATCGGACGAGACGAACGAAATCGAACGTGGAGGATGAACGGCGATGATACCCCCGGACAACCCTTTTCCTACATAATCATTTGCTTCTCCCGTGACATCAAGCGTCATACCACGTGGGAGATACGCACCTAAACTTTGCCCGGCAGATCCCTGCAGTTCAAGTTTCAATCGATCCGTCGGAAGACCAAGTGCCCCAAATCGTCTGGTCAGCATTGCACCGGTCTGCGTGCCAATCGCACGGTCTGTATTTTGAATCGTTAAACGTAGTGTCTGTGGCTGACTGAAATCTGCCTCCTCCAAATACGGCGAGATTTCACGAGCGTCAAAGGAACGCTCAACGTGATGCTGTTGTTGTTCAGCCGGACCGTGTGACACATGAACGAGGAGACGAGAGAAATCAAGACTTTTCGCCTTCCAATGCGTTCGTTGTCGTTCCGATGGTTCGAGTAAATCCGTACGCCCTACGAGATCTTGCAACCGTCTCACACCTAGCTTTGCTAAATGTTCTCGTACTTCCTCAGCGATAAATGTCATGAAATGGACGACATCATCGGCAGATCCGGTAAATTTCTTGCGGAGCTCTGGATCCTGTGTCGCGACACCAACAGGACACGTATCGAGATGACAAGCACGCATCATGATACAGCCGACAGCGATAAGTGGTGCTGTCGCAAATCCATATTCATTCGCTCCTAGCATTGCTGCGAGGATGACATCACGACCGGTCAATAGCTTTCCGTCCGTCTCGAGAACGACACGCTCGCGTAACCCGTTTAATGTCAACGTTTGATGTGTTTCAGCAAGACCAAGTTCCCATGGCAGTCCGGCATGTTGAATACTCGTCTTAGGTGAGGCGCCCGTTCCGCCGTCATGACCACTGATGACGATAACATCTGCTAACCCCTTCGCAACGCCAGCAGCAATCGTTCCAACGCCTCCTTTGGCGACGAGTTTGACGCTAATCCGGGCTTGATCGTTCGCACGTTTTAAGTCATGAATCAACTGGGCTAAATCTTCAATTGAATAGATATCATGGTGTGGAGGTGGGGAGATCAATCCAACACCAGGTGTTGATGCACGCACACGTGCGATCCATGGATAGACTTTTTCACCAGGCAATTGACCACCTTCACCAGGCTTCGCACCTTGTGCCACCTTGATTTGTAATTCGTCGGCATGTACCAGATAATGACTCGTCACTCCAAAACGACCAGAGGCGATTTGTTTGATTCGGCTCATCCGGAAATCGCCATTTTCATCGTGTTCGTATCGCTCTTCTTCCTCCCCACCTTCACCACTGTTACTTTTTCCACCTAAGCGGTTCATCGCAATCGCGAGTGTCTCATGCGCTTCTTTTGATAACGAGCCGTATGACATTGCACCTGTTTTAAAGTATTTGACGATTTCGCTAATGGGCTCGACTTCTTCGATCGGGATTGCCGTCGTCTCCTTGAATGTCAACAGATGTCGTAGCACCGTTGCTGGTTCCTCCTGAATGCGTTGTGCGTACTTTTGATAGAGCCGGTAATCATTTGTGCGGCATGCGTGTTGCAGCAAATGAATCGTCGCTGGATTAAACGCATGATGTTCTCCTGCTTGACGGTACCGGAAGACACTGCCGGACTCTAAATGAATCCGTTCATCTGCAACCTGTTGTGCTCGTCGGACTTCTTCTTCCATCAGCTCAAGCGTCATCCCACTCAATTGAGAGACCGTGCCAGTGAAATGCTGTTCGATGACAGAGCGATCGATTCCGACTGCTTCAAAGATTTGAGCGCCCCGATAACTGAAGATCGTCGAAATGCCCATCTTCGACATGACTTTGACGACGCCTTCCGTGACTGCTTTTTGATAACGTTTGGCTACATCCGTAAAACGATCCCCTACTGCTTCTTCAAGCGTCGCATATGCAAGGTACGGATAAATCGCATCCGCACCATACCCGATCAACGTCGCGACATGATGGACCTCACGAATTTCTCCACCTTCAACGATCAAGCTGAGATTTGTTCGTAATCCCTTACGGATCAGCGCATGATGAATCGCACTCGTTACTAAGAGGATTGGCATCGGTAATGCTCCAGGGCGAACGAGACGATCCGATAACGTCAATAATTCATACCCGTTTTGTGCAGCGGTCACAGCCTCATCAACGATCATGTCAAGCGCTTCTTCAAGCGAGTCGGTGAACGTCGTTGAGATCGTTTTCTGCTTAAGTCCACATTGTTTAAGCACATGGGCTTCGTCTGGTCGCAGGATCGGCGTCTCTAAGCGAACACGACGACAGTTCGCACGGTTCGGCGTCAGCAGCTCCCCTTGTCGACCAAGCCATGTTAGCGTCGAGGTGACGATCTCTTCGCGTAACGCATCGATCGGTGGATTCGTGACTTGTGCGAATAGCTGTTTGAAATAACGGAACAAGGATTGAGGACGTTCACTTAAGACCGCTAGCGGTATGTCCGTTCCCATCGCGCCTATCGGATCCTTTTGTTCTTCGACGAGTGGAATCAAGTATTGATCGATATCTTCACGCGTGTATCCAAAATGCCGCTGTTTCGTTCCAAGTTCAATGAGTGTTTCCTTGAAGTCGTTACTTGAGAGGGAAACGACTTCTTGAGCGAGCCACTCCGCGTAAGGGTGACGTGTCGCTAACTCCCGCTTGATCTCTTCATCTGCGATTAACTGACCGGACGCAAAATCGAGTAAAAGGAGTTCACCCGGTGCTAATCGTTTTTTGTACAAAATGTCTTGTTCACGAAGAGGGAGTACTCCTGCTTCTGACGACAACATGAAATGACCATCGCGTAACAATACATATCGCGCCGGGCGTAAACCGTTTCGGTCAAGCGTCGCACCAATCTGTTTTCCGTTCGTGAAGACGATGGCAGACGGACCATCCCACGGTTCCATCATGCTACTGTGATACTCATAGTACGCGCGCTTCGCCGGTCTGATTTCGGCATGTTCGAATGGTTCCGGCACGAGCATCAGTGCTGTCTCAGCGAGAGAAAGACCTGACAGATGAAGAAACTCAAACGCATTATCAAGCATTGATGAGTCGCTACCTGTCTCATCCAATATCGGCAACACTTCCTCTGCCCGATTACCGTACGTCGTCTCAGCAAGTCGACGTTCTCGACCGCGCATTGCCCGGATGTTTCCTTGCAACGTATTGATTTCGCCATTGTGAATCAAATAACGGTTTGGATGGGCACGTTTCCAACTTGGGAACGTGTTCGTACTAAAACGTGAATGTACAATACCAAAGCCTGACTGATAGCGTTCGTCACGTAAATCATCAAAGTACGCACGTAGTTGATCCGTCGTCACGAGTCCTTTATACACGATTGTTTCACTCGAGCTACTCAAGACGTATTGCTCAAGACCGAGTTGCTCCGATTCACGTTCAAATGCGCGACGAATCAAAAAGAGTGTTCGTTCAAATGTCAATCCTTCCATCGCCTTTGCACCAATGAAACATTGACGAATGACTGGCTCCGTACGACGTGCACCTGATCCAAGCATTTCGGACTGGACGGGTACGGTTCGCCATCCTAAGACGTCTTGCCCTTCCGTCAAAATGATTGACTCTAACGTTCGTTCGAGTCGCATCCGTTCTCGTTCCTCACGTGGCAAGAACATCATGAAAACGCCATAATCCCCTTTTTTAGGGAAGGAAATGTGCCGAACCGTTTCACGAAACAACCGATCTGGTAATTGCGTTAAAATACCCGCCCCGTCTCCAGTCTTCGCATCACTCCCTTGTCCACCACGGTGTTCCATTTGACAAAGCATGGCCAATGCATGTTCAACGATTTCATGACTCGCTCGTCCTGTTTGATGTGCGTAAACCCCGATCCCACACGCATCATGTTCCATACGAGGGTCGTATAAGCCCTGCTGTTCAGGGTATTTATGAAATGTCATAGTAGCACTCTCCTTGCCTTCTTAATTTTCTGTATATTCAGTTAAGTTACACTTTACACCCTTTTATGTTTATTCGCTACTATGCATAATCACCATCTTGATCAATCTCTGGAGATAGAATCACCATATATCAACATTGATAACGCTTACATATACTTGGATATTCATTCAATATTTTTTTTAGTTAAATCCAACACTTTATGCACGTATTGCTTTGCCCGAACATGTGATTCCGTGGTATTTTTATATAGGAACAGCGTTACTGATTACGGAAATAAAGAGAGGAATAATACGATGAAAAAAACAATGCAATGGACGGGACTCTTGATTGCAGGAAGCTCGATTCTATTAAGCGCATGCGGTCAACAAGACGAGAAAGCAACCGCATACGATAAAATCCAAAAAGAAGGCACAATCGTCGTCGCAACAGCAGGTACACTTTACCCGACGTCCTATCATGATGAAAAAAGTAATAAATTGACGGGGTTTGACGTTGAAGTCGTCAAAGAAGTAGCCAAACGGCTTGATTTGAAAGTAAAGTTCAAAGAGATGTCTTTCGACGGTATGTTGACAAGCGTTAATACAGGTCAGGTTGACCTTGCGGCTAACGACATTACGATCACCGATGACCGTAAAGAAAAATTCGCTTTCTCAAAACCATATAAATATACGTATGGTACGGCAATCGTCCGTAAAAGTGATTTGTCAGGCATTAAGTCTTTAGAAGATCTAAAAGGAAAAAAAGCTGCCGGAGAAGCAACAACGACATATATGCAGATTGCTAAAAAATACGGTGCAAAAGAAGTCACTTACGATAATGCGACGAACGATCAATATCTACGAGATGTCTCAAACGGTCGCACAGACGTCATCTTGAATGATTATTACTTGCAAACACTCGCTGTCGATTTCTTCAAAGACTTCGATATCACGATTCATCCGGACATCGCCTATAATCCGAGCCAAGTCGGTTTAATCATGGATTTAGACAATAAAGAACTTCAATCCAACATTAACGAACAACTCGATAAAATGAAGGAAGACGGTACATTAAAAGACATTTCGAAGCAATTTTATGCCGGAAAGAATGTTTCCCAAATGCCTGACGTCAAAACGACGATTGTCGATGTGAACTAACGATGTCATCGATTGATTGGCGGTCCGTCTTCAATCCTGAATTGGCGGTCGATTCGTTTCCATATATTTTAAGTGGACTTGGACAAACATTATGGATTTCTTTGCTCAGCATGGCGATTGGTCTTGGAATTGGGTTAATTCTTGCCCTTTGTCGTCTCTCTCATTTTCGAGTATTGCGTATTGGAGCGAGCGCCTACATCTCATTTATGCGTGGTGTACCCATTCTCGTGCTATTGTTCATGTTGTATTTCGGGCTGCCAGTCATCAATATTCAACTGAACGCGTTGACCGCTGCGATTACTGGTTTTAGTTTAAATAGTGCGGCATACATGGCAGAAATCATTCGTTCTTCCTTACTCTCGATTGATCGTGGGCAGGAAGAGGCAGCGGCGTCCCTCGGTTTATCTAGGTATCGGACGTTTGTTGGCATCATTTTGCCGCAAGCGATTCGAATTGCCATCCCACCGCTTTCGAACGTCTTGCTAGATCTTGTCAAAGCTTCGTCGCTTGCTGCCATGATTACTGTCCCTGAAATTTTTCAAAAGGCAAAAATCGTTGGTGGGCGTGAATTCGACTATATGACCGTCTATTTTGTCGTTGCGTTCATTTACTGGGGTATATGTTCATGTATCGCAGTCATCCAAGAGATTCTCGAACGTCGTTTTGCCCGGTATCTCTGATTTATTATCTCCTATATGGTAATACAAACAGGCGATGGACATGATCCTTCGCCTGTTTGTATTTTCAATTGTTTGATATCTGTTTAGCCTTCTCGACACATCGCTAAAAAATATTCTAATTGTTGCGGCTGAAGCGGTCGATAGAATAGATATCCTTGCAACGTATGACACCCCATCTGTTCGAGCAATGTTGCCTCTTCTTCAAGTTCGATTCCTTCTGCTACGATTGTCATATTTAATCGTTTTCCTAATTGAATGATCGTCTCGATCATCGCTCGTTTCCTTTCAGAATGAATCGCTTCTTGAACGATTTCTTTTGGAATTTTTAATTGATCGAATGGTAGTTCCACGAGTGGTTGCATGGATGAGAATCCAGTTCCAAAATCATCAAGAGTGATTCGAATGCCATACAAATGGAGTGCGTTTAATGTTTCGATAATTTGCTCGGTTCCTTCGATAAAGATATGTTCTGTCATCTCGATTTCAAGTAGTGATGGAGGAAAACCTGTTTGCTTTAATATAGTGAGCACTCGATTCGTAAAATCAGCTTGTCGTAATTCCCACGGTGAAACATTAACCGAAATCGTTAGAGGTTCCTTCCCTTCCTCCAACCAAGCTTTTCCTTGAAGACAGGCTAGACGCATGACCCATCGCCCTAATGTCTCAATAAATCGTGTTCTTTCCGCGAGTGGAATGAACTCAACTGGTGGAACAAGACCGTATTCCGGATGATTCCAACGAATTAAAGCCTCTACACCTGTAATTTGACGCGTTCTCGCATTGACTTGAGGTTGAAATAAAATAAAGAAGTCTCGATCCAATTCTGCATCATATAAATCGCGCGTTAACTGGAGTGCTCGCTTCCGTTCATTTTGTATTGCTAAGTCTGTGATCGCATACGTGTTCTTTCGATTTGCTTTGGCTGTGAATAGTGCAATCTCCGCGTCATTGATGACATGGTCCGTCGATTCATCATTGATATAGGAAACACCAATACTCGCAGTAACATTGATTTGCTTAAAGTCAATTTGTACACGTTCTGATACACTTGATAAAATATCGTCACAGAGGACTCGTGCATCATGATGATAAGGCGCATGCAGTAAAAAAGCACTACCGCTCGCTTTCGCAATCGTACAATCTGAAAAACGATTCATCAATCGTCGACCAATGATGTGTAATGAACGGTCACCAGTTCGATAACCGAATGCATCATTTACTGTTTTGAAATCATCCAAATCCACGAGACAAATCATATCGCCATCTTGTTTTTTCTTATCTACTTCAATGACAAACGAAGAGCGGTTTGGTAAACCTGTCACGGGATCCGTAAATGCTTGTTCCTGTAAACGGGCTAAGTATTCAATATTTCGTTCAAGACGGGTAACATATTGATTATGGATCAGTAAACTAATGATCGTCGCAATCAAGATAAGTCCAATACGCGCGATGTGATCGGATACAAACATCGAAGTGTTTTCAAGTGATGGAGTTTGATACCAAATATAAAGAAGAGAAACCGTCGTGATGCTTGTTGCGTACAGTAGCATCGTTCGGTTGATGACGACTAAGGAAGTTAATATGAATAGAAGGGCACATGCCCAAACTGTCTGGACTCCCCTACCGATGAATGGATGATAAATATATGGAATCAATAAAAAAACGCTAGACATCATATGTGGCTTTAGTCGGTCTGACAATGTACTTTTACCGATGAAGTATTGAACACTCCCAGCACTCGCAATGACAAGTGCACGTATCCAATCCTCCCCTTTTAAACCTTAACTACTAAATGTATTGGCAACGATATATAAAACGGCACCACAACTCGTCAAAATAAAAATGATCATCCCGAACAATTGATAATTTGCCCGAATTTCTCGATGATATTGCTGACTATTGGAAGAACGTCGCTGTGTATTCATCGCCATCCCCTCTTTCAAGTTCCTGTCGTTTATTTTCCTTATCAGAACCAAAATAAAACTTGAATTTTCTAAAAATAATAAAATAATGGGAAGTCATGATTTTAAGCAAAATGGGAATAGATAGGTATAGAAAGGAGCGATCACTATGTCTCATTTACTATTCATCGAAGCAAACGATAGCATACATCAAAAAAAAGGCATCAGTTCTGAATTAAACGATGCCTTTCTGAATGCTTATCGTGAAAACCATCCTGAGGACAAAATTACGGTTTTGAATTTATTCGAGGAACGTCTTCCCTTCTTTGACCTAAAACTTGCGAACGCGGCAGGGCGGCTATTTAAAGGGGAAGAATTAACTGGAGATGATGCGACTCATGCACAACGGCTTCAAGAATATCTAAACGGATTCTTAGATGCCGATAAAGTTGTCTTTTCATTTCCGATGTGGAACTTAACGGTTCCGGCACCGCTTCACAATTACATGGATTATCTCGCCCAGGCTGGTCAAACGTTTCGTTATACAGCCGAAGGATCGATCGGACTTGTTGAAGACAAACAAGTGCTGTTGATTCATTCACGCGGTGGTGATTACTCGACAAAAGAGAAAGCCCCAAGTGAACACGCGGTTCGCTATATGTTAGACTTGTTAGCATTCTTTGGGATCAATGATGTATCAACTGTCATTTTAGAAGGACATCAGCAATACCCTGATCGTGCATCTGAATTGATCGAACAAGCGCTTCAAGAGTGCCGACAATTCGGTCTTTCGTTTTAAATTGGGAATAGAACATACTCTGCATATTCTTCCAGAAGACGTTTTTCATGAATCGGCATATCAAATGCACAAAACAAGGAATAAGCCATCGTAAAATCACGCTGGATATCTGAGAGATCACCATTTAATTGCTGCTTAAAGTATCCCCTTTGAAAGTAAAAGTGACCTAAGAAATGACCGTCTTCCAACTGAAGACTCTCCTGAATACCTTGTTCGGTGATTTTTAGACCAGCAAGGTATTTTTTTTGCAGTAAAAGTTGTTGTCCATAATTATATAAAATCTTGATTCGAACTTTTTTTAATTCGATCGTTTCGTATTTTGCTTGAATCAAATTCTGAAAAAGATCATCCGCTAATTCAAAGTCACCGTGTTCGACATACAGATTCGCCATCCCCATCTGAATCCGTAGATACAAGGTAGCTGATTCAAACGAGAGTTGTTCTTTATTTAGTAACCGTTCGAGCGATTGAACAGCTTTTAAGTAATGAATTTGACCACTTCTTTCCTGCACGATGACTTGATAATATCTTGCTAAATTACGTACCTGTTCATATTCAGTTGTAGACAGTACGTGTTCGCTCAATTTCAGAGCATCTACATATTGATTAGTACGTAACAAGTCCGCTAATTGTTCATCATATGATTGAAAGACATCACTTCGTAAATGATCTTGAAACAACATCGATAATGGTACTTTCAGCCGTTTTGCCACTTGTTGGAGTAAATCAATGGTAGGTGAATTTTTACCGTTTTCGACTTTACTAATTTCAGCTTGGCTACAAATGCCTTCACATAATTCTGCCTGTGTGATCTTTTTTTCTTTTCGAAGTCGCTTGATTTCATAACCAATGGAGACGGGTAAATGATTCAAATTATACTCCTTTCTTTTACTTCCAAGATTACATTTGAAAGTAGAGAAACTGGTTTTTTCCTTTTAATACTAGCGCGGCATGATTTTCATTACCAAAAGCAGTAAAAAGAGAATAGGCGTAGGTAAACGCGTCACGAATATCACGTTCTGCGTAACTCAATTCTTCATAGAAACATCCCTTTTGATAAAAGAAGTGTCCTAACATCGCTGTATCTTTTCGCTCAACGGATAAGGCGAGTCCTTTTTCAGTAATCTCTAACCCTGTTACAAAATCATTTTGAAAATAGAGCTGTTGCGCATGATTATATAAAATTTTACATTGTAACTTTTTCAGCGTATCCGTCGAGTAATCATAGGTTAGTAATTCTTGATAAATTTTTCTCGCGTACGGATACTGACTGTTTAAATAATAATAGTTTGCAACAGACATCCGGATACGTAAATAAAGAACAGGGTACTCTGTTTCCATTTGTTGTTCATCCGATAACCGAAGCAACTGTGAGATACATGTTCGATAATCGATATCTTTTTTCCCTTCGCGAGCGACCCATTCAAAATAACGAATCAATAACTGAACGGAAGGAGGAAGACTAGTTGGTAAACATCTCATGAAATCAAGCATTTCATCATAACGACGTTGTCTAGAAAAGTCCGCTAGTTGTACCTCATAGCGCTGAAATAGCTTTACTTCATTTGAATCGATGAAGATCTGATCCATTGAAATATGTAACTTTTGAGACAAACGCTGAACAAGATCAATTGTTGGTATAGTTTTCCCATTTTCAATCTTACTTAATTCAGCTTGACTGCATACATCCTTCGCTAATTCTTTTTGTGTCAACTTCCTCTCGATCCGTAGTTGTTTGATCTGTTTACCAAATGATTCAATACGCAACGTTTCTCCTCTTTTCTCGCTTGTTAAGCAATGACCTCATTCAGGCATAGACTGCAAAAAAGAACGTTTCACCTCTAGAACGATGTCAGCATATTGTTTCATCTGAAAGGCAGAGAATAATTCGTAGGCCATCGTATAATCATGTTTCGTCTGCAAGATATCTACCCCCATTCGCTCATGAAATTCACCACGTTGATAATAGAAGTGCGCTAAATAGGATGTTTATTTCAATTTTCGACTGAGCAGTATCCCTTCCTCGATGATACGAAGTCCTTTTTCTGGCTGATTAACTTTATATAATAATTTCGCATAATTATAAAGAATCTTAAGTCGTTCTTCTTTTAAACCGCTAATTTCTGTCGTGAAATGTAATACGTCAGTATATATTTTTTCTGCTTGTTGATACTGTTCGCACTCCGCATATAAAATGGATAGTGCCATCTTGACTCGAAAGTAAAGAATCGGATCCTGCACCTGTAAACCTTCTTGATCGATCAATCGTGCAAATAAGACTGAGGTCGTTCGATAATCAACGTGCTGTTGCCGATAGGCGATCACGATTTCATAGTATCTCATTATTCGCCTTACTTCGTCAGAAGATCGACTGGATGAGACTTGTTTCATTACACGAAGGCATTTATCAAATTTATTTTCTCGTACTAGCTTACGAAGTGCTTGGTCAAGAATACGAGCTTGTTCCAAACGATGTTCAGCACCATCTTTAACGAGTTCGGATATAGGAACACAAAGCTTTATAGCAAGTTGCTGTAATAATTCAACGGTCGGCATTACCTTACCGTTTTCAATTTTACTAATTTCAGCCTGACTACAGATCCCTGTACTAATGTCTTTTTGTGATACGTTGTTCAAACGTCGATAAAATTTCAGTGTCTCCCCAATTGGATGTACGTTTTTCATCTTATCACCTCTCACTACTCATTTGATTGCACTTTTAATAAAAAAACCTTCTTGTTTGGCAAGAAGGTTACGCATCCTATTTATCACTTCTCAAAGGTAAATAACATATACTTTTCCTTCATGCGAAGAATCATCTGTTTTCGAACGTCGTGCTCAAACGCGTGAAACAATGTATAGGCGACGGAATACTGTTTTTGAAGTGACATCTCATCTTCACCTGACTGTTCGTGATAGTGCGCGAGCTGATAATAAAAATGTCCAAACAAAAATGTATGATTATGCAGCAAACATAGTTCATATCCTTTCTTAGCGATGGCGATACTGTCCTCAAACTTCCCTTGGTATTCAAGAATCTGACAATGATTAAAATAAATTTTTAATAGCGCATTCAGATGGGCAGTCGACTGGAGCGCTTCAATTTCTTTTTCCAATTCCTGATATACGGATTCCGTTAAATGAAATAGATCCTTTTCTGAATACATATTTGCAATCGCCATTTTGATTCGAATGAACAATTGAATGGAATGCGACCACACTTCTTTTTCATTCAACAAGTTGCTGAGTAGGCTCGCAGCTGTCCGAAAATCAATCCGATTTTGTTTTAGATCAATGATCGTTTTAATGTAACTTTTTAAAATATCGACTTCAGTGATCATATTTTTTTCTTGCTGATTAATTCGCTCCATTGCTTCTTCGTACTTCTCTTCTCGAAGCAAATCGGATAAGAATTGATCAATTTGAAAAAATTGTTCTTCATCCGTATGTTCTTGAAATAATAAAGAAATGGGCACCTTTAACCTTTTGGAAATTTGTTGCAACAAATCGACAGTCGGTGAATTTAAGCCGTTTTCGATTTTACTGATTTCAGCTTGGCTACAAATATCTTCACATAGTTCATTTTGAGTCATATGCTTTTCGATACGCAATTGTTTAATCTTTTTACCAATTGACGAAGTTAAATTTTCCAAATTCATCATTTCCCTTCACTTCTGTCGATAGGGAATAGTAATAAATCTGATAAATGTGTTTCAAGAATTTTTCGGTATGCGTGATTGTTTGTCGCAGTAAAAAATGAGTAAGCAATCGTGTAAGCTTCTTTAACACTTTTCTCAGGAGCGTTTAATGATTCTAAAAAAAAGCCCTTTTGATAATAGAAATGACCAAGGTATGTCAAATCTTGTATTTCTTTAGTTTCTTCTATGACTCGTTCTACTTCTTGTAACCCTTCCTCGAATCGCTTTAATCTGTATAAGTTACGTAAATAGTTGTATATGATTTTCATTCTAATTTTTTTATATTCTCGCGTCTGATAATGTAGTTTTAGTAATTCTACGTAGATTTGATGGGAATGCATGTAATCTTCATGATTCGTATACAATACAGCGATTGCCATTTGAATTCGAGTATAGAGAAGAAATGATTTTTCTTCTAACTTTTCTTCGCTGACTAATTTCAATAAAGCAGAAATGCATGTTCTAAAATCGATGTTTCCTTTTTCATATAATAGTAATTTTCGATGATAACGAATTAACACTTGAATTTCAAACGCTGTATTTGATTTCGCATATTCTTCTAAATCTTTGTCCATAGATGAGTAATTTTTCTCTCTCATATGGCGTAACATTTTTTGATCAATCTCATTTAATTTTTGTGACACGATTTCATCTTCAAAAAACAATGAAATCGGAATGCGCAGTCTTCGACAAATTTGCTGTAGTAAATCAATCGTCGGAGAATTTCGACCATTTTCGATTTTGCTGATCTCAGCCTGACTACAAATCCCTTCACAAAGTGCTTTTTGTGTCATTCCTTGTTTTTTTCGTTCTTGCTTGATCTTATCGCCAACAGAATGAATGACTGGATGCATGAAGTTCACTCCTCAATCAAAGATGAATCCATCATAAAAAAAGTCTTTCGTTTCAAGTATATATCACTTGAGACGAAAGACGCATGTATGCTTCCGGCGAGAATCGAACTCGCACTGCAGCATTACCATTGCTGAGGTCTGCCATTAACCTACGGAAGCTTGTAAAATCTGTTTCTAGTATAACTTATAAAAAAAGACAAGACAAGAAGTCGACGTGATTTCCACGCAACTCCTTGTTACTTTTTTACAGTGTCGTTTTTGTTAATGAATTATCATAGACGACTAAAACCGAATAATGTTCATCCGCTTTAGACGCGACGAATGTTGAAAATTTCAACGTAATGATGGCGTTTGACCCAACACCGTTGTTCTCAAAAAATTCGTTCAATCGTTCTTCTAATTCTTCAGGCGTTCGCCCGACAACTACTTTAGAATGTAACATGATCATCACTCCGTTCTGTTATGGTAGGTTCGAGTTAAATAATTGCCTGATCGAATAAATGTTAAACCTTATATTTTCCGACTTGCTCCTTCCTCTCTTTATCCGCTATGGTGAAATGGAGCAGTTTAACTTAAAAAGAATAGGAAGTGAAGTCTGATGGAGCAGATTAATTTCGATGAAACGATTGAGAAACGAAATACAGGATCCGTCAAATGGGACGGACTTCATTCACTCTATGGATCCGATGAGCTGATTCCGATGTGGGTCGCCGACATGGATGTCCGTCCACCGCATCATCTCACAGAACGGTTGACAAGACGTGCTGCTACAGGTCATTTCGGTTACTCGATGTTTGAAGAGGAAGCAAAACAAGCGATTCAGCATTGGTTTCAGCAGCGATATGACGTAACGATCACTACCGATTCCATTCTTTATTCGAACGGTGTCGTTCCAGGACTTGCCCATACAGTCCTAGCGCTAACTGAACCTGGTGATTCAATCATCATCCAGACACCTGTCTATCCACCATTTCATCAGATCATTCAGTCTAACCAACGGCAGATCGTTGAGAATCCACTTCTTTTAGAAGAAGAGACGTACCGGACGAATTTCTCGCTTCTCGAACAACAAATGCAAACTGCGCAGATGATGATTCTGTGTAGTCCTCATAATCCAAGCGGAAAAGTCTTTCCTAAAGAAGAATTACAGCGCATCGTAGCACTCGCGAAACAACACGATGTCTACCTTGTATCCGATGAAATTCATGCGGATCTCGTCTATAAGGGTTCTGTCCACACACCAATTCTTGCCTTAGATTATGAAAAAATCATTTTGGTCAGCGCACCATCCAAAACATTCAATATTCCTGGACTTTACGCGTCTTATTTGGTCGTACCAGACACTTCGATTCGTCAACGGATCGAGCGTGTCCAGCAACGTCATTTTGTTCATCCAAACGCATTGGCTTCAACTGCTATTTCGGCGGCGTACGGAGATCATGCGAGTGAGCAATGGTTAGCGCAACTCCTTGTTTATTTGGAAGACAATCGTGACCATGCCGTCCGTCGTATTCGTCAAGAAATGCCGAAATTAAATGTCATCATTCCAGAATCTACATTCTTGTTGTGGATTGATTTCAAAGCACTTAATCTCGATAGCAAAACGCGCGCCGATTGGCTAGTTAAGGAAGCAAAACTCGCTTTGACACACGGTTCTTCATTCGGTTCCCATGGAGAAACGTTTGAACGCTTAAATATCGGTTGCCCTCGCGCACAGCTCGATCAAGCTCTAGACCGCTTAAGCGCTGCGTACGAACGATTTTGGAGCAATTAATTTGACTCGAATGACCTTAAATCATTAGGGTCATTTTTTAATGCAGTGAATTATTCGGAATATTTTGATTAGAAGAACTTTAATAGGGACTAAAACCGTCCCAATCCCTTAAGGCACTAGGCGTAGCGGCACTTTTCCTGAAAATGGAGTGACTTGCAAAGTCGTTTTATCCCCTGTAAGGTTGGGAACATATCATTTGGCGAACAAGTCAATACATGCTTGATCGCTGAAAAAACTATTGCATTTGGAGGATTTAACTTTATGACGCAAGAATGGATTTCGATCATCCTGTATCTTGTTCTCATGTTGGCAATCGGTTATTTTGCCTACAAGCGAACGACGAATACAGAAGATTACATGTTAGGCGGACGCGATCTCGGTCCAGGTGTAACAGCACTATCTGCTGGTGCATCGGATATGAGTGGATGGATGCTCATGGGACTTCCCGGCGCCATGTATGCAACAGGTGTATCAGCCCTTTGGCTCGCACTTGGTTTATTGATTGGATGTTACGTAAACTATATCGTACTCGCACCACGTTTCCGTCTCTATACGGAAATGGCAAACGACTCAATTACGATCCCTGATTTCTTAGAGAATCGCTTTGAAGACAAATCACGCGTGCTTCGTACTGTGTCAGCACTCGTCATCATCATCTTCTTCACGTTCTACACATCAGCTGGAATCGTTTCAGGCGGAAAACTATTTGTCAGCTCATTCGGATTTGATTACCACTATGGTATGCTCTTGACGATTGCGGTCGTAATCGCCTACACCTTATTCGGCGGTTTTCTCGCAGTTAGTTGGACCGACTTCGTCCAGGGCTGTATCATGTTCATCGCACTCGTGCTTGTTCCTGTCGTCGCATTGACAGACGTCGGCGGAGTCGATGGTGCATACAACTACGCTGAAAAATTAGACCCTTCGTTATTTGATCCACTTAAAGGAACAACAGTTCTTGGAATCATCGGATTCCTTGCCTGGGGACTTGGTTACTTTGGTCAACCACACATCATCGTCCGTTTCATGGCGATTCGCTCAGTCAAGGATTTAAAAAGCGCCCGTTGTATCGGAATCGGATGGATGTTCATCTCGATTCTTGGTGCCATGATGACAGGACTCGTCGGAATTGCCTATTTCGAAGGTCAAGGGAATGGACTTGGCGACCCGGAAACGGTCTTTATCCGCTTCTCTGACGTACTGTTCCACCCTTATATCACTGGGTTCTTGATGGCTGCGATTCTTGCAGCAATCATGTCGACGATTTCATCACAGTTGCTCGTTACTTCGAGTGCGTTGACAGAAGATTTTTATAAAACGTTCTTGAAAAAGGATGCAACGGATAAACAACTCGTCTTAACAGGTCGAATTGCTGTTCTTGTCGTAGCAATCGTTGCAAGTGTACTCGCTTGGAATCCGTCAGCGACGATTCTTGCACTTGTCGGTTACGCTTGGGCTGGATTCGGTTCTGCCTTTGGTCCGATCATCTTGCTTTCTCTCTACTGGAAACGGATGACGAAACAAGGTGCACTGGCTGGTATCATCTCAGGTGCCTTGACTGTCATCATCTGGGTTCAACTCGGACTTAGTACGACGCTTTACGAAATGGTACCTGGATTCTTCACAAGCTTGATCTTTACGGTCGTTGTCAGCTTGATGACGAAACAACCGGTCAGTGCCGTTCAGGAAACGTTTGAAGAGATGGAAGACGAATTAAAAGACGCTGTTCAATAATCAGCGAATAACGAGTAAGACCTCTGCCGTATGAATTGCAGAGGTCTTTTTTTGATCTACAGTTCAATCACGCCATAATGCAACTTCGACGTTTTACGCTTTGTTCTTTCGAACCCAAACCGTTCAAACAATGGGCTCTCATAATGTGCTTTTAATACGATGCGCTGACGTGCCACACGCTTCGCCTCAATCATCGCTTCAACAGATAAGGCTTCATAATTCGCAAGTTTTCGTAAAGCGTCTAGATGTGTCGATTCTTCAACAGTCTGTTCAAACATGGGGTCAAAGTAGATGACATCAAAGCAATTATCCGGACATTCTTTCAAAAATGCGAGATGATGTCTGACTTTCACTTCGATTCGTCGCATCGCCTGATTGATTGGTTCGTAAGATTCTTCCCAGCGTTTTAATCCGTCCTTGACGACAAAGGCTGTCTCAGTCTTGCTTTCTAGACCGATGATCCGTCCCTGCTCTCCAATAGCATGACTCATGACAATCGCATCTGCACCTAAACCGAGTGTACAATCTAACACATGCATCCCTTTTGATAGGCGTCCCATCACAACGAGAGGATCTCTTCCACCTGAATCAATTTGTTTGATGCGAAAGACCGCACTTGAAGGATGGAAAAAGAACGATGTCGTTTCGCCTAGTGGGTATAAATCTAGTCGTTTCTTATCGACGACTAATACCGACAATCCCGTCTCCTGTTGCAGGTGTTCTATGCTTTTTTTTTGCCGCGCGATATAGACGAAATGTATCGTCTCATCCGCTAACAACTGCTTCACACGATCATGCACGACGTCAGTCGGACGAAGACACGTCGTCAGTCCAATGGTTAATTTCATACTTCTTTCCCCCATAAAAAATAAGCCAGCCGCAGCTAGCTCATTTCTTTTTCTTCAATAATCCTTCAATATCTTCGATCAATGCTTTTTTCGAAATCAGGTCTTCTTGCTTTTCCTGTTCGACTTTTGCATCGACCGTAGTCCGTTTCATGAGAGCTTGAAGTGTCTCATCGATGCTTGACTTCAAATGATCACGATCTTCTTTGTTAAGAGAAAGATCATGTTGTACTTCATCCCCTTGTTCATCTAATTGGCGTAAGCGTTCCGTCAATTGTTTCGCTTCACGATTCAAGTCCGAATACAATCGTTCGATTTGCTCTAAACGCAATTTGATTCCGTCACGTTCTGTGAACACGTTTCCAGCCCCTTCCAGTATGCAGTTGTCTACATCATTACTTTACCATATTTCGAGGTAATTAAAACAATCACAAGATGATTACAAAATGATTTTTTAATTTTTTTTCCTGCGGATCGGTTCCAGTTAATTTTTGCAATTGCAAGGAGGGTATCGCTATAATGTAAACGTAGCATCAATTGGGATGAGGGAGGATTTTGTGATGGAATTAAGACGTCGAGCATTACGTCATGTCGATCAAGCTGAGTACGACCATTTCTTGAAGTATGGCGAGCAAGCATATGGGCTGTCTCCGCAAGAAATCAAAGGGTATGACCATGAGCTTGGAGAAGAGCGAGCTTTTGATTCCGTCGAGCACAGTTATCCTGAAGATTACTACTATGATATCGTTGAAGCAGATACGATCGTCGGGCGGGTTCTACTTTTGAAAATGGGTCACTATTTTCAACTCGACTTTATGGTGTTTGATCCTTATACACGACGTGGTATAGCTACTCAAGCAGTTGCCGAAGCATTAAAGCATTCGGGAGTACTAGATCGTCATGAAGTACGCGCGCGTGTTCTCGATCAATCACCACACGCTTTTTACGCGAAACGTATTTTAGAAGCAAATGACTTTACGTCGATTGAGAAATATTACGTCAAAGGGAGACGACGTCGATATTCTTTACAACGACTCGGTTGAACACTATCTGAAAGACCATGAGATTCATGGTCTTTTTTTATATTGGTCACATGTGTACCTCACCTTTGACAGGCGATCGATTTCAGCGTACAATTTTCATCTGTATGAACAGAAAGGAGTCTACCTCATGAACGAATGGTTATGGATCCCTTCCATTTTATTAACGATGGGATTATTGATTTTCAGTTATTATCTATTTGGAAAGACCGGATTGTTGATGTGGATTGCCATCGCAACAATCATTGCAAACATTCAAGTCACACAAACCGTCGATATTTTTGGTTTCGTCTTCACGTTAGGAAATGTCGTTTATGGCAGTTGTTATTTAGCGACGGATATTCTCAATGAGAAATATGGCAAACAGGTCGCTCGAAAAGGTGTCTATATGGGTTTCTTTTCCTTGATCACGACGACCGTCCTCATGCAATTCAGTCTCTTGTATACCCCACTCGCCGATAAAGTAGCACTCGAAACATCTGATTCTTTACATCTACTATTCGGACTCCTGCCATGGATTGCTGTCGGTAGTCTTGCCGCTTATCTCGTGTCGCAATTGTTTGATGTCTTCATTTATTCGAAGATTCGTCAAAAGACAGGCGAACGAAAACTTTGGTTACGGACGACGGGATCAACTGTATTAAGCCAACTACTCGATACGTTGACATTTTGTGCGATCGCCTTTCACGATATGCCATTCTCTATTTGGTGGCAAATCTTCATTACGACATATCTCGCAAAATTCGTCGTCGCCTGGTTCGCGACACCATTCATGTATTTAGCAAAGCGCATCCATCCGACGAAACGATCAACAGATGCTGCAGCCTGATAAAAAAGACTAGAAGAGTTTTGCAAATTGTCGGATAATAGGAACGGAGGTGCCTAGATGAAGATTAAACGTAATGAACCGTTTCGATATACATTGAAAACACCCGTAACGGGCGAGTTTTATTTGCTAAAAAATGAGCAACGGACACCAAAAGGCTTGATGAAGATTCATAATATCTCACCAAATGGAATCGCAATCACTACTGCATTAAAACTGCCTCTTCAAAAATCAATGAAAATCGTTGTTGAGTTCTCGTTAATCGAAGGGCACGAGCCGCTCTGCATAGATGGATTTTTATTGCATGAGAAGCCTTCTGGTCCTGAACGGTTGTACGGTATCCATCTTAATTCGACAATAACTGATCGCGAAAAAATTATTTCACAAGTGAAACAGATCGTGCAATTAGAACGGTCACTTCATAAAGACTAAAATGGCATCGCCCTACATTTGTAAGGGCAATGCCATTTTTTAATCAGAAAATTTAAGCGTCAAACGTTCGGAAAACGACAGATTCATATGGCCGTAATGTCAAGCCATCCGATGTATTGATGTCAGCGTAGTTACCAATCACGCGATCTGTTGTCGCGTGAGAAATCGGTACATGAATGTCATGATCTGCAAACGAACAATAGATATACCACGTTTCTCCTTCAAGCGTCCGCGAATACGCGTAGACTTCCGGATGATCTTCAAGTAAGAGTTCATAGCGACCGTATACGACGAGTTCATGATCATGTCGTAGTCGAATCAATTGCTGGTAGTAATAGAAGATGGACTGTTCATCGGCAAGTGCCTGTTCCACATTGATGTCTGGATAATTCGGATTGACCTTCAACCATGGTGTTCCAGTCGAGAAACCAGCATTTTCAGATGCATCCCACTGCATCGGTGTCCGCGCGTTGTCGCGTCCTTTGATATGGATGGAGCGTAGTAGTTCCGCTGGTGATGCTCCTTGTTCCGTACGTTCTTTCCACATGTTCCGAATTTCGATATCTTCATAGTCCGTAATGTCTTCAAACGCGACATTCGTCATTCCGATTTCTTCGCCTTGATAGATATATGGCGTTCCTTTTAGAAGGTGTAAGAGCGTAGCGAGCATTTTAGCTGACTCGACGCGATACGTCGTATCATTACCAAATCGACTGACGACTCGAGGTTGATCGTGGTTGTTCCAATAGAGGGAGTTCCAGCCTGTTTCATGCAACGCTGTTTGCCATTTGGTGAAATTTTGCTTGAGTTTAAGCAAATCAAACGGAATGACATCCCATTTTCCGTTCGGACCTGAATCAAGATCCATATGTTCGAACGTAAAGACCATGTTGACCTCTTTACGCGCCGGATCCGTGTAAAGAATGGCATCATCTGTTGTTGCTCCCGGCATCTCACCGACTGTCAAAACATCGTACTTTCCAAACGATGCTTCGTTCATCTCATGTAGAAATTCATGGACACGCGGTCCATTGATATAGTGTTCTCCACCATCTCCATACAATGCTCCTGGATGGACCGTCGCATCGGGTAATCCAGGTGTCTTTGAAATCAAGTTGATGACATCCATCCGGAAACCATCGATTCCTCGATCCAACCAACGACGGATCATCCCATAAACCTCTTGACGCATCTGTTCATTTTCCCAATTCAAGTCAGGCTGTTTTTTCGAGAATAGATGTAAGTAATACTCATTTGTTGACTCATCATATTCCCATGCAGGACCAGAGAAAATCGAACCCCAGTTGTTCGGTAATGAACCGTCTGGATTTGCTGAACGCCACATGTAATAATCCCGATACGGATTGTCCTTGCTTTGACGCGATTCCGCAAACCACCGATGTTCATCCGACGAATGATTGATGACGAGATCCATGACAATTTTGATATCTCGTGCATGCGCTTCATCTAGAAGACGATCAAAATCATCCATTGTTCCAAATTCCTTCATGATGGCTTCATAATCTCGGATATCATATCCATTGTCGTCATTCGGTGAATCATAGACTGGACTTAACCAGATGACGTCGATGCCAAGTGTCTTCAGATAATCCAATTTTTCAACGATTCCGTTTAAGTCACCGATTCCATCTCCATTCGAATCCTTGTAACTACGAGGGTAAATTTGATAAACGACACTATCATGCCACCATTTACGTTCCATCTTCTACACTCTCCTCTTTTATGTACCTGTGGTGCTACATATTGAGCAAACGATTGCATTAATTTGTAAAAGCGCTTTCAATTCTCACAACGTCATCTTAACATGTCCACAAGAGGTGCTCAAGTGAGAACTTTTACTTATTTGATATCATGGAATATGAAATAGGGGTGTTTACCGCATCTAATATAATGGGAAAGAACGGTATGAGAAAGGAGTGTGGGCGAATGTATCGTCGGTATTTGCTCTTCTTGGTCTGGGCGATTGCCATTGTCTTTATCTTGTTATTTGGAAATAATCGTGTCTTTCCAGAAGGTTTCTTAATTTCATTTTTACGTTTCGACCAAAGTCAATTTGATACTTCCGCATTAAGTTTGTTTGCTTTACTTGGCATTTATCCATTTGCTTTCTTTTTATTATTTTTAGATGAAAAACGATTCATGCGACCAGGACCGCTCGTTGCGAGCATAGGGTCGTTCTTCTTAGGTGCATTCGTTTTAATGCCCTATGTCGCACTCGCTATTCCAAGGAAAACCTTTTTACCGTTTCAGCGTCGAGGTTGGATTCCAACTGTCGTCGCTTTACTGAGTGTCGTGACGACATTATTGCTTTGGCTTGCCCTCGCACGTTCCGATTGGAATATTTTCCGTATTTATTTCGAGACGAATCAATTCGTTCGAACGATGACAGTCGATTTATTACTGTTTTATATTCTTCAGATTTATTTATTACGACGCATTCGTCTTCGAAATAAACAATCATTGCAATGGCAAGACGGCATTCCTCTTTTTGGTCTATTCCGCTATCTGTTCACAAGACATCTGCCAGCTTCCTCAAAATCGTGATGGTTTATGGTACAATGGGAATTGGATTTTTTTAAAAGGAGCTGTCATCCGATGGAACAATATCATGCACTTTGCGAACACATTTTGGAACACGGAACAAAAAAGGAAGACCGGACAGGAACGGGAACGCTGAGCGTGTTTGGTCACCAAATGCGCTTCTCCCTTCAAGATGGCTTTCCGCTTATCACGACGAAAAAGCTACATATGAAGTCGATCATCCATGAGTTGATCTGGTTTATTTCGGGTGATACGAATATTCGTTACTTGCAGGAAAACGGAGTGCGCATTTGGAACGAATGGGCAGATGAGAATGGGGATTTAGGACCTGTGTATGGGGCACAATGGCGTTCTTTTCCACGTCCTGACGGAACAACGGTCGATCAACTCGCACAAGTCATCGAACAAATCAAGACGAATCCGGATTCCCGTCGTTTGATCGTCAGCGCTTGGAATCCTGGACAAGTCGATGAGATGGCGTTACCTCCATGTCATCTCTTGTTCCAATTTTATGTCGCTGACGGAAAACTGTCCTGTCAGCTGTATCAACGCTCTGCCGACGTCTTTTTAGGCGTACCGTTTAATATTGCATCCTATGCCTTACTGACACACATGGTTGCTCATGTGTGTGGACTCGAAGTCGGTGACTTCGTCCATACGCTCGGAGATGCCCACATCTATTCGAACCATGTGGAACAAGTCAATCTTCAGTTGACACGTACCCCTAAAAAATTACCGACGCTGCGCTTCGCTCGAACTGTCGATCGTATTGAAGACTTCCGCTTCGAAGATATCATCATCGAAGGATATGATCCTGATCCGCATATTAAAGGTGTAGTAGCTGTATGATTACACACATCGTAGCGTACACGAAAAATCATGTCATCGGACGCGATAATGCCATGCCGTGGCACCTTCCATCTGATTTAGCACACTTTAAGCGTACGACGCTTGGTAAACCGATCATCATGGGGAGAAAGACGTTCGAATCAATTGGACGCCCGTTACCTGGTCGAGAGAACATCGTCATCACGCGTGATCAAAATTATGTAGTAGATGGTGTGACAATTTGGCATGATTTATCTACCTTACACCCATATGTTGATTCAGAGGAAGAAGTCTTTTTGATTGGTGGAGGGGAATTATTCGTTCAAACGCTTCCTCTCGTACGGCGCATCTATGTAACAGAAATTGATGCGACGCTTGAGGGAGATGTCTATTATCCCGAGATCCCGTCTACTTTTCAAATCACGTCTGAAACGCATTATGATGCAGTAGAAGGAAATGATTACTCCTTTGTCATTCGTCAATATGATCGATCATTATAAAACCAGCCTCTTCCATCCGAATAGCGGAAGGAAAAGGCTGGTTTTTTTTACGGTATTTGCATAATCCACTCTGTGATCCATTCTTCCACTTCTTGATCTACATGAGTTACCATCACATAATCGGTAGCCCCTCGAGATAAGGCTTCTGCAAGACGATCATCTTCTTGTTCCGTCACGACCAAAACATCAATGATTGAATCTCGTTGTTTTCTCCATTCTTCTAGTCGCAGAAAGTTCTCGATCGCTAATTGATCAAGCGAAAGAATCGCCAGTTGTAGTTGTGTTGTCTGCCGATCGTCTAATGGAACCACTTCGAAGTGGTATTTGGGATGATCGGGTAGATCCAACTGACGGACTTGTTTAAGCAATCTTTCCTCGACACGGATAGACACCGATAATTTTTCAATCGATATTGCCGTAGAATAGGAAAGGACTTGGTTACGTCCATTACGTTTTGCTTGATATAACGCTTCATCTGCCTCCGCCGTCGCTTGAGCAAGCGTCGTATGTATATCAAATGAAAAGGATAGACCAATCGAAACAGTAATTTTTAATCCATTCGCAAAAACATGTCGTTCGATACGTTCACGTATTTTATTCATATTAGCGATTGCTTGAGGCAATGTTTCTGCTGAAAACAGTAAAATGAATTCCTCACCACCGAAACGAATGAACTCATCGTCGAGACGAGCCGCTTGTTGAACGACGGTCGCTAGTTCGGATAGGACTAAGTCTCCTGTCGGATGTCCATGTAAGTCATTGATTCGTTTGAAGTGATCAAGATCAAAAATCGCTAATCCAAATGTTCGTTGTTCACGTTCTAAACGTGCTGTGCGACGATCAAATGCATTCTGAAGGTATTTCCGATTATAAGCCCCTGTCAATTCATCGACCAAAATTGTTGACGATACCACTCTCAGTTTTCGTAAAAGTCGCGCAAGGCGGACATGACGTTCTTCATTCCTCACAGTTTCATCCCAATAATCATCGGCCCCCATCTCATAACTACTTTGTCGGACTTCTGATTGGCTCGGACCGACGATGATGATCGGAACGAATGCGGATTCCATCTGCTTCATGAGCTTTTTGAACACTTCCACTGAATCAGTGATACATGCATAATCGATGATGACGGCGTCCATCCTAATGTCGTGTGACATTGATAAGGTATCTTCTACCGAGCTAAAAAAACGTGACATATAGCGCGCTTGTTCCAGTGACTTTTTCCATTTGATATTCTCAAGAAAACGTTTTGTCACAGTGACGACTAATTCCTTTCGGACCCGGTTAGCACGTGAGCGCTCTGATAACTGATCGACGATAGGTTGCAATAATTCTTTGACGCTTGACTGATCAATGACAACGTCTACTCGTTCCCAAGTAATTTTTTCATGGCTTACTTGATCGGCGAGTCCCTTAAAGAGTTCCTCTCTGCCGAGTCCTTCCATCCAGCTCGCCAATGCAAGCAATTCTGATCGTGGTACAGCCGGCATCCGAAGTAATGTCTCTACCATATTGATCGTTTGCTGTAATTGTTTTTCTGCCCGCTTTCGATTTTGCTCCATGCAATTCCCTCTCTTTCTATAGATCCGAATAACATTTCTCGGATAAAGAGAAAGCGAGGGAATATCCCCCGCTTTTTCAACTCATGCTTTTAAGTTCGGACGAACCATGTCTGCTGGTACAATCCATTGATCATATTGTTCTTCTGTTAGCAATCCTGTCGCAAGTGCCGCTTCTTTTAATGTCGATCCTGACTGATGCGCCGCTTTCGCAATTTTTGCTGCATTCTCATATCCGATATGCGGATTGAGCGCTGTTACGAGCATCAGTGACCGTTCGACGTTCTCAGCGATGACGGACTGCTCAGGTTCAATGCCGACCGCACAATGGTCATTGAACGAATGCAAGGCGTCTGTAAGTAAACGAACGGATTGAATAAAGTTATACATGATGACCGGCTTGAAGACGTTTAGTTCAAAGTTACCTTGACTTGCAGCAAAACCAATCGTTGCGTCATTTCCGAGGACTTGCGCAGCGACCATCGTCAATGCCTCACTTTGAGTCGGATTGACTTTTCCTGGCATGATTGAGCTCCCTGGTTCATTTTCTGGAATCGTGATTTCACCGATTCCTGCTCGTGGACCAGATGCAAGCCAGCGGACGTCATTTGCAATCTTCATCGCGTCCATCGCTAGTGCTTTGACAGCACCATGTGTGAAGACGAGTTGATCGTGGCTTGTTAAAGCGTGGAATTTGTTTTCCGCACTCGTGAATTCATAACCCGTCTCTTCACTCATCTTCTTCGCTGCCAAATCACCAAACTCAGGATGTGCATTAATCCCCGTACCAACAGCCGTACCGCCGATTGCTAGTTCCGTTAATGGATCAAGCGTCCGTTCGATCATTTGCTTCGAAAGCGCAAGCATCCGGACCCAGCCGCTGATTTCTTGACCAAGTGTGATTGGTGTAGCATCTTGCAAGTGTGTTCGTCCGATTTTAACGATATCCACAAAAGCCTTTGCTTTTTCGTCAAGTGTCGCATGTAGAGCATCGATAGCTGGGAAAAGTGATTCTAATAAGACTGTTTTTGCCGCTAAATGCATCGCTGTTGGATATGTATCATTTGAACTTTGTGATTTATTGACATCATCATTCGGATGAATCGTCGTTTCACTGCCTTGTTCCTTTAATTTGCGTGTCGCGACCCGAGCGATCACTTCGTTGACGTTCATATTAGACTGAGTACCTGAACCCGTTTGCCAAACGACAAGCGGAAACTCATCATCGAATTTCCCCGCGATGATTTCGTCACATACTTCAGCAATGGCACCAGCTTTTTCTGTCTCAAGCACACCTAAGTCGCGGTTCGCAAGCGCCGCTCCTTTTTTCAGGACTGCAAAGGCACGAATGACTTCAATCGGCATTTTTTCCGTTCCGATCTTAAAGTTTTCTAGACTACGTTGTGTTTGTGCGCCCCACTCCTGCGCTTCCGGTACACGAATTTCCCCCATCGTGTCACGTTCTACACGGTATTCCATAAACAAATTCCCCCTTTTGATTACTTCTCTTCTAGTTTACCGGAAAGCTCGCAGAATGGGAATGAGGGAGACAGTTTTGGGGAATAGTTTATTATCGAAAAGGAGTGAAGATTTCATGTGGTTAATAAATTTAATAATTGTTTTATTATTGATTCTGGCGAACGGTATATTTGCGATGACCGAACTCGCTTTGCTCTCTTCCAAACGATCGAAATTAGAAAAAGCAATGGATGATGGTAAAAAATCAGCCCATGTCGCATTAGAGTTGCTGGATCGACCGACTGACCTGTTATCGACTGTTCAAGTCGGCATCACGTTAATTGGAATCGTTAATGGTGCATTCGGTGGTGCCGCGCTCTCTGGTCCTGTCATCAATTGGCTCGCTCAATTCGGATGGATTGCTCCTTATGCCAGTACAATCGGTTATATTCTTGTCGTGACAATCATCACCTATATTTCGCTTGTCATCGGTGAACTCGTTCCTAAACGTGTTGCTCTTGTCAGTCCAGAACGAGTTACGATGTGGCTCGCCCCACCGATGCGCTTCTTCTCGATCGTTCTTCGACCATTCATTTGGGTTTTGAGTAAATCGACGAGTTCCATCTTCCGCTTGATTGGTCTCGATCGATTGCAGACGAAAGACGAGACGGAAGACGAAGTCCGGCAATTACTAATTCGTGGCACGAAAGAGGGAACATTTAATCGTTCAGAAGCTGAGCAAGTTTCTCGTGTCTTTGATTTTCATGATTTATATGCGTATGAACTGATGGAGCCCAGAACGGTTACGGAGTGGATTGACTTAGCTGATGAACCCAACACGATCCTACAAGAGCTCCGACAAGCGCGACACCGAAACTTACCGGTCGGTCACGGGGATTTGGATCATTTTGTCGGATTCATCGATGCAAAAGAAATACTATCAACGGAAAATCCTGTCAAAGAACTTGAACGATTGATTCAATCTCCACTGATTGTTCCCCGCCAACTGAAAGCAACCGTTTTACTTGAACGGATGCGGAAGGAAACTGTATCGATTGCATTCGTTTTAGACGAGTACGGTGGTTTTCTTGGCATGATCACCTTGTTCGATATTCTCGAAGCATTCGTCGGCGAGATTTCAAGCGTCGAGGAAGAACCGGAACTCGTCATGCGGAAAGACGGTTCGTTCCTAGCGGACGGATTATTGCACATCGATGATTTAAAACGAACGCTCGGCTATACAGATGACTTACCCGGTGAACAGTTAAACGCCTATCATACAGTTGCCGGTTTAATCCTGTATATGTTAGGTGATGTACCAACGCGTGGAAGTGCTGTCGTGATTGGATCATACCGATTTGAAGTCGTTGACTTAGACGGACGTCGCGTCGATCAAATCCTGATTGAACGCATCGAACATGAACAAACACCCCTTCCATAAGGATAGGGGTGTTTGCCTTCAATTATGCTTCGTATAATCGTAATGCCTCGCGTGCGACGCGATCTGCTTTATTCTCAGACCGCGGAATCCACTTCACGAAGGCGAGTGGTAAGAGTTGATAGCGTTCAAAAGCAGGATCAAAGATCGTCTGCGTTCGTTTATTCTTGACGAATTCACGTTCGACCGCTAATGCAACCGCTTCTGAATCCGTCCGAAACGAAATGACGCTTTCTCCTTGAATAATTAGTTCGTGCGCCCACTCGACGGCTTTTGCAAATGCGATGAATTCTGCTTCATGATTATTAATTGCTTGAATTTGATACATTTTTTCTGTGACTTCGCCCTCGGAGCTTTTGCTAAACAGTCCAACCGCTGCTTCGTCGTTTGAGGGACGGACCGTTCCGTCAAAATAAAGTTCAACCATGTTCAATTGCCGCCTCGATTCCTTTTCGTATCGCTTGCTCATCTAGCCCTTTCCCAATGAAGACGAGCGTCGTCTTTGGTTGTTCGCTAAATGGTTCTCGGATTGCTGTTCCGTAAATCATCCCTGTCCCTTGTAAGATTACTTTTCGTTCTGTATCTGCAAAATGGATGATCCCCTTATAACGATAGAGATCTTCCGCGTAGGCTTCTAACACCTCACGTAGGACCATACCGAATCGATTTCGATTCAATGGTCGTTCCTCAACGATCGTTAGTGCCGTAAAATCTTCGACGGATTGATGAATCTGATCTGTTTGTTGGCTGAGTCGCACTTGTTCTTCTTTTGGAAAATGGAATGTTTCAAATAGTCGATTTGATTCCAGTTGTCCCTGTTCCGTTTCAATGATGGCTGCAGATGGATTTCGTTCGCGCAGCAAAGCAATCAACGGTTCGCGTTCTGATGCTTTAATTAAATCCATCTTATTTAATACAAGTACATCAGCAAATCCGATTTGTTTCACATTTTCTTGGAACGTCAATTGTCGTTCTAAGTGATACGCATCGATGACTGTGACGACACTTGAAATCTGATAAGACTGTTCAACGGCTGGTTCAAAATAAAATGTCTGAAGAATCGGTCCTGGATCAGCGACACCAGTCGTTTCGATCAATAATCGATCGAATGATAGTTCCCCATCACGGCGACGTTTGGCAATCCGTAGCAATGCATCCCGTAAATCGCCTCGAATAGAACAACAGATGCAACCATTTGTCAATTCGATCATCTCTTCATCACTTCGCTCAATCAATGCTTCATCAATGTGAACAGAACCTACTTCATTGACAAGCAACGCAAACTTCTCTGTCGGTTGAGAAACAAGATGGTTGAGTAACGTGGTCTTACCGGCACCTAAAAAACCAGTAATGACGGTCGTACGTATTTTGTCTGGCATGATTTCACTCCTTAGCGTCCTTGTTGCTGACGCCATTTTTCTTTTCGTGCATCGAGCAGATCAATCGCATGAAGATACCAGGCATCCGCCGTTTGCGGCGTAACACTTGATCCCCACTCGCGTTTCCCATGGTGTGATAATACCATATGCATGAGACGGTGATAGACCGCTCGTGGTAACCGAATATCTTCTTCTCGAAGCGTTTGTTCGAGCACGAAGCATCCGTATGGCATATGTCCTATAAGAACACCATCTGGATCAAGCGCAATACCTGCTAGTTCTTCTTCTTCTTCGGTTACGTGTAACAGTCTCGAAAAACGATCTGTCGATGCACCTGCATGTGTATATTCCCATAGTTTACCGATATCGTGCAATAAAATACCGAGCAACAATTCATTCGGATTCGGTCGTTGATCTAACAGAGCAATTCCTTTTGCTGCTTGATAAAGCGCATCAAAGCTGTCATCCCAAGAAAATTGACGCATCTCTCGTTCAGATGCTTGGAATAGTTCATTTTTGTGATCGGCCTCTGCTTCTTGGATACATTTCAGCAATGTCAAATACGGTTGTTCACTATCACAGATTCCTTGACCAATCGTCATCATACAGGCAGTATGTTTTAATAATCCACCGATATAAGCATGGTGATGAAATAAGGCAGCCGGTCGCGTTGAAAAGTCCGCCCAGTACTGTCTCAGAATCGATAGCGCGATTTCTCGGTAAGGCGTATCTAGTTGATCGATCAATCCAAGTAACTGATCACGATACGTTTCAAGCGACTCCTCTGACGGTAGCTGCGGCAAGAACTGCGTAGGTGAAGCATCATAAATCGGTGTGACGCGTTGAACCGTCAATGATTTATTACCGGATTGCGGCGGATACTCTTCTACTTTTGCTTCGACTCGAACAATTCGTGTCTCGAGATATGGACGGAGTGCTTCTTCTGCTGTTCCTTGATTGATCCATTGTTTTCCTTTACAAGATCCAGCAGGCGAGTTGAATGTAAACTGTAACCACTCTCGTCCGGTTTGACCTGTGCGAATTTCACCCGAGGCAACGAGTAGTACTTCTTCGATTCGCTCACCAGGAACAAGTGTATCTAGCGAAAGTCCAATCGGTTGATTTGATTGATTGATAGAAAAAGCGTCATTTTCATTAGAAGGCATCGTCACTTCTGGAAGCGCCTTGAATAATTGTATCACTTCATCTCACTCCTTTTTCTTCATCCATATCATAGCAGAGACGATTTCATCACGACTACTATCAAACATATATTGTAAGCGTTTTCTAAATGAATTATGATGAACGTGGAAGTCAATTTTTATGCTTAAAGGAGGAGAAACGATGATTCGACCACTTACTCATTTATACAGCGAAGCTGTCGTCACACACGATCAATTGGATCCATTCAAAATCGTGACACGCGACCAGATTCGGCAAGCTGTTCAATCGTATGATCCGTACCAATCGCATACGTCGCATGCACTGGAAGAGTTGTTGCTTCATGAGTTACGTCAGGCATGTCATTGTGTTAAAGAAGAAGGACTATCCTTGGCTGATATGCAGACGGAATTGTTGATCCTCTCTGCTTTCCAATGTGATGCAGGTTATTTAGCAGAAGAAATTCAACATATGTCACCGACCGCTATCAAACGACATCTTTCTACACTTGATGCCGCTTTCAATCGACTATTGCATCAACTGTTTTTACATCAGTCGCAACCAGACATTCTTTGTCAACGGTTTATGACAATCCTCGCGGGTGCAGTCGCTACAAAATGTAAAATCCGTGCTAAGCGTCTCAAGGAAACCATGCTTGTTCATCCATAACAAAAAAATCCTGACTCGTATGAGTCAGGATTTTTCATTCAACGACCTGGCATTCCAGCTCCTTGATTGGTTTTGTATGAAAATGCGGCGTTCCGCTTCGTCATATTCTATTGTCATCATGCCAAACTATTCAAGTCTTGTCAATTCTTTTCTAAAAAAAGTGGACCGATTTTCGATTGAAAATCAGTCCGAATGGAAGAGTGAATAATTACCATGGCAATGCTTGATTTCATCATACAATGCCATGGAAGCGTTTACAACCCTTTTCCGTTAAATTTTTTCAAGAAAATATTCGTTTGCGAGTGGTAAGTGGATGACTTCGATTCCACTTTGTCGCATCAGGTTCAATCCGTCCCCATATTCATATCCTGTCGAATAGACGACACGATCAATTTTAGAGGCAATGAGCGCTAAACTACACGCATGACACGGACTATGTGTGACGTATGCTGTCGCATGACGCGCACTCGTCGAATCGGCAGCTAGCTTACCGAGTGCATTGATTTCAGCATGAATCTCATGCTGCTTCGACCACTCATGATGTTCCTCTTGATTTTCACAACGATAAAAGAGAATCCCGTTTCGTTCAATCGACTCTTCAGTAATCGGATGGTCGGATCTTGATGTATAGAGAATACCCTCTTGCTTTAAGTAAATTTCATTACAATTCACATGCTGACTGGGTGTTCCGTTTATCCCGATCGAAATCGGCTTTTCGTCTTTGACGATGACACAAGCAACGGATTTTGAGGCGCATTTTGAATGACGATCTGCCATCATCCGCGCAAATAATAACCATGTTGTGTCCCACTTCAATTGCTTCTCTTCTATATTCATTTAAAATCCTTCCTTTCATGAAGGAAAGGAACACGAAAATTCGTGTTCCTTAGTATGGTCGATTCGGTAATTCTCTACTTTTTGAGGCAACTTCGATGACTTTTTGTTTCAATTCGTTTTCCATTCGTTCTAATTCATGCTCAGCGTCGCGGCGTTTTTGTTTTCCTTCTTGTTGAATGCGTAATGTCTCATCAAGTGTCTCAATCAAGTTTTGGTGTGCCACTTTTAATGATTCGACAGAAACAATTCCTTTTTCGTTTTCTTCCGCAATTTCAATCGACGATTCTTTCAGTAACTTCGAATTTTGCTCAAGTAGCTGATTCGTCGTGTTGGTGACATCCTTTTGCATTTCGAGTGCTGCTTTTTGACGTGATAAACTTAAGGATAAGACGACTTGGTTTTTCCAGAGCGGAATCGTATTGACGACTGCCGATTCGATTTTTTCCGCTAAAATTTGGTTATTTTGTTGAATGACGCGAATTTGCGGCGCCATTTGCAAACTGATCGTTCGTGATAATTTTAAATCATGGATTTTCTTTTCGAAACGGTCCGTCAATTGAATCAAGTCATTTAATTCCTGTAACTTTGTCTGATCCCGAGATACCTCGACTTCTGTCCGTAGCGGTTCGATTTCATGCTGACGCACATGAGCGATTTTCGTCTCGCCAGCCGCAATATAGACGTTCAATTCTTCAAAATAACGTTTATTTTTTTGATACATTTGGTCGAGTAAAGTGATGTCTTTCATCAATCCAAATTTCGATCGATCAAGATTGTGTACGACTTCCTCGAGATAAGCACTCATTTTCTCATACTGCAAGAAATACGTCTCTGCTTTTTTCTTTGCTCGCCCAATAACCGGAACGTTCGACCAGAAACTCTTTTTTTCTTGAAGTGTGTCTGGATCCATTTGACGTACACGTTGCATTAAATCACTCAGCAGTTTTCCTGCCTCCCCGCCGTCCTTCATTTTTACTTCACTTAAGACTTGATCGGAGAATTGAGAGAGTTCACGCTGAACGGGTGCTCCAAATTGCATGACGGCATCCGTCTTTTGAAGATCGATTACTTGTAGCAAACGTTCGATCTTTTGTCGCTGTTCTGCTGGAACATCCGAAGGAATCATCTCTTCGACAGGGCGTGCCGGCATTTTAGGAGGTGTCTCCGCTATATTTAGATCGACCGACGGATCGGAGATCGTTGGTTGATCTTGCTCATCAGGCCATTGTTGCCACGTTTCTTTATCAGAATGGGTCATGTCGGTAACTCTCCTCCTGTTTTTGTTGTTCAGTCTCTTGTGCTAGAACCTTTTCAATCGTCAAGAGTTCCCGTTCTAAATCAACGGTATCCCCTTCGAGCAATAAGGTTTGTTGTTGTTTTAATTTTTGACCAATCATTTTCAAATTCGAAATCAGTTGATTTTTCGTATCAACTTGAACTTGGGCACCTCGGCGTTCCAGATCGGCGTATTTTTCTGAAATCGATAATAAGGAATCTAGGTAGAATGTAAAGAAGTCTCGGACTTTTTTGACGTCTCGTGGACTTTCATATAACTCTTCGAACAATACATGGGCTTCGCGTGAAACCATTCGCATCTCACTTCTAATTTCACCATCTCGTATGGAGGGAACGATTTGATCATACGTCTGGATTTTCACAAATCCTTCCTCAATCGTCCGTTGCAAGACTTGAAGTTCTAAATCATCCGTCTCCTCAAAGCGTCGTGTCGCCCGCTCGGGTTTTAAGATGACACTGCCCACAAACTCATCTTCGTCATCGAGTAGTAGTTTCTTTTTGACATTTTTCCGCTTGATTTCGGTCGACTTTCGTTCAGTCCGATATCGTCGTCCTGGTTTAGTCCGGTAACCACTCCAAATGAACCATAACCCAAGTGCGATGAAGATTCCCGAAAAGTTGAACGTATCAGCCAATTGTAAAAATACGAACATCATACCGATGGAGCCAAATATCCACCATGAAGACTTCATATCATCCCCTCTTCCTTCTTGCTGATTCTTTTATCAGGTCTACGTGTCTTTATTTTAACATTACGTAACGTTTAACAAAAAGTTTCCCGTTTTCCCGAAATATTACGCCTCGTATATTTATATTTCAACATACTTTTGCAGTAATGACATCAGACCGAAGAACGAACTGTTCACCTTTTTTATATCAACTCTTACGATAAAGAAGGTAGTCGACATACGTTGTCGACTACCTTCCGAGAGTTTTATTTATATATCATCCAAAAATTGGCCAGATGAGAATGATCAAAATCGCAATCGGACTCAAGTAGCATACGCTTACCCGCCACACAGGAACGATTTTTTTCATGAATGGACTTGTTATTAGCTCCTGCTCGATAAGAGTTCGGTCGAGTTTGTAACCGGCAAAAATTGAAATCAATAATGCACCAATCGGCATTAGAATGTTTGAAACGAGGAAATCAACACTGTCAAAGAATGTTTTCCCCATGAATTGTACATCACCTAGAATTCCAAACGAGAGTGCAGATGGAATGCCGACGATGGCGATTGCGAGTGTCGCAAGCCAAGTCGTCCGCTTTTTATCGCGCATCGTCGCGTTTTCTTTTCGATCCGTCAAGGAAGCAACGACGACCTCAAGCATCGCAATCGATGAAGTGATCGACGCGAAAGCGAATAACAAGAAGAATAGTATCAAGAACAACGAACCAAATTGAATTTGGCTGAAGACGGTCGGCAAGACGATAAAGAGTAACGCTGGGCCTTCTGCCGGGTCAAGACCTGAAGCAAAAACGGCTGGGAAAATCGCAAATCCTGCTAATAATGAGACGGCTACATTCATCGCAACAATCCATGCTGCCGAACGGTTAATTTCTCCACGTTCCTTCATATAGGATGCATACGTCAGCATCGCTGATACACCGAGCGATAAGGAAAAGAACGCTTGCCCAAGGGCACTCAGGACAGAAGTTCGGTTGAGCACCGAGAAATCAGGCTGAACGAAAAACTTGACGCCTTCCATCGCACCATCAAGCGTTAACGATCGTAAGACAAGAATGATGAAACACACGAATAATAATGGCATCATGATCTTACTCATTTTTTCAATACCAGATTGAACACCACGTAAAACGATCCAACATGTCAGAGCGAGAAAAATCAATTGCCCCGAGATGACATAAAGCGGTGAGGCTGAAATCGTTCCGAACAATTCACCGAGTGCTCCACTATCCATTGTCGTTAACCGACCTGTAAAACCAAGAATGGTATAAATTAAGACCCAGCCTCCGATGACGCTGTAGAAAGAGAGCAACAAGAAACAGGCGATGACACCCAGGACACCAATGAACGTGAACTTCTTATGACCAAGCGCCGAGAACGCTTGAAGTGCCGTTTTCCCACTCGTTCGACCGATTAAAAACTCAGCAATCAAGACAGGCAATCCAAGTAGCAAGGTAAACACGAGGAATAAAAGTAAAAAGGCGCCCCCTCCGTTTGTTCCAGTCGTATACGGGAATTTCCAAATGGCCCCCAGACCAATGGCGGATCCCGCTGCTGCTAAAATAAATCCAACTTTTGAAGCCCATGCGTTTCCTTTCATGGTGCTCCACCTCCTTTTCAAAATACTTTTTCATTGTACAGAAAGAAATCATGAAAGTCATCCTTTATCAAATATTTTCTTTAAAGCGTCAAAGCATAACCGCATATACGCATTGCATGAAAATAAAAAAAGAAGGTCGAATATTATCTCGACCTTCTCTCGACTCAAATTGTATTAATCAGTGCCACCATACATTCGAAGGTATTCCGGTAACACTTTGACGGTAATTGGTGTATGGATGGCTTTTTCACCATCTGTATCAATGACTTTTGCTCCTTTTGTCTTTAATTGAAATCCGCTCGTCAAGATATGGGTAAAAGATGGATCATTGGCGAGACCAATTTTTTGAAGGATGACGTCCCGGATTGTCGTCAAATTTACCTCATCAACAATTACCAAATCTAGTTTTCCATCATTATAAGCTCCATCCGACAAATTCGTCTCGATTCCACCCAGTGATTCGCCATTTGCTGCCAGAATCAATACTGCTTCACCTGTCATTTGACGACCTTCATCTAAAATTAATTCATATTCGAATGGTTTTGCTTCTAAACTCGAGCGAATCGTCGATAAATAATACCCCATCTTCCCAAGACGCGCTTTTTCTTCTGTATCGATCCCAATCGACGCTTCGGTGACGAGACCGACACCGAGAAAGTTCAAGAAATAGCTATCTCCGACTTGCCCAAGGTCGACTTGAACGACATGTTGCATAGCAATTGCTTCTGCTGCAAGCCGTGGCGCCATCGGTAAGCCAAGTGTTCGTGCGAAATCATTACACGTACCTCCAGGAATAATGCCAAGTATCGGGCGATTTTCTAATTTCGCTACACCATTGATCGTCTCAAAGACCGTCCCATCTCCACCGATGACGACGACAGCGTCAAACGCGGATGATTCTTCCGCAAAATGCATCGCATCTCCTGCTTGTTTTGTATTTCGAATGACGATCTCGTCGAACAACGTACTTAACGGTTCGATGACTTCTCCAAGTAATCCTGTACCATTCGTACCGGCTGTCGGGTTACTGATCAGCAATAGTTTCATTGGATGATGCCTTCCTTCTTCAAGTAATCGCGGGCGACCGCATTTGCAGTTTTTCCACCATACGCGACAGCTTCGTTCATTTTCGACATCTCTTCATCGGAAATCTTGCCCGATAATTGCTCAAGCGCTTGTTTTACCTCTGGATACTCATCGATTGTCTCTTGACGAAGTAAAGGTGCTCCTTCGTACGGTGGGAATAATTGCTGATCGTCTTTTAAAACAAGCATGTCGTATTTTGCAATCTCTGGATCGGTCGAGTACGCATCAATGACATCGATTTCACCAGATTCAATCGCTTTATAACGCAATTTCGGTTCCATCGTGACGACCTTCTTGAAATTGACATCATATTTATCTTGGATTCCTTTATAACCATCTTGGCGATCCTTGAATTCTAATGTAAATCCAGCCGTCAGTTGATTCGCGACCTGTTTTAAATCAGAAATCGTCTTTAAATCGTAGCGTTCCGCTAATTTCTTCGGAACGGCTACAGCATAGGTGTTGTTATAGTTCATTGGTGGCAATAAGGTCAAATCTTGTTTTTTTAGACCGGTTTTCGCCTGTTCGTATACTTCTTTTGCATCGTTTGATTTTGGTTTTTCATTCGTCAAACTAGCGAGCACCGTTCCTGTGAATTCTGGATAAGCATCAATGTCTCCTGACTCGAGTGCTTTATAAACGAATGTCGTCTTCCCGAAGTTTGGTTTGACTTGAACCTTTAAATCCGTTTCTTCTTCGATGACGATTTTATACATATTCATTAAGATTTCCGGTTCCACGCCCAGTTTTCCGGCAACGACGAGATCTGGTCGTTCGCTACGGCCGAATGCGAAAGGTGCGATGACGATTGCGACCATTAAGACGACTGCCGTCACGAGACGTGCCGTCTGCCGTTTACGAGTTGCGACTTCCGTTTGGCGTAGTAAACCATCAAATAGAAGAGCAAGGAGAGCTGCTGGAATCGCACCAAGCAAAAGGAGATAGTTATCATTACGGTCAATTCCAAGGAGAATGATCGACCCTAGTCCACCAGCACCAATCAAGGCAGCAATCGTTGCCGTACCAATGATCAATACCATCGCCGTTCGAATTCCGGCCATCATGACAGGCAAAGCTAACGGAAGTTCGACTTTCCATAGACTTTGCATCGGGGTCATCCCACATGCGCGTGCCGCCTCTTTAATTGAAGGATCGACTTCGGCGAGACCTGTGTAGGTATTACGAACGATTGGTAATAAAGAATAGAGAACAAGTGCAATGATAGACGGGACTGTACCAATTCCGACAAGTGGAATCATCAGACCAAGTAGCGCTAATGATGGAATCGTTTGAATGACGGAAGTCACACCAATCGACCACTCACTCAGACGTTTATTCCGTGATAAGTAGATCCCAAGCGGAATGGCGATGAAACATGCGATAAGTAACGAAATGACCGATAGTTGAATATGCTCAATTAACGCTTGAAGCAATTCACTTTTCCGATCTTGATACGTTTCAATCAAGCCGTTCATTCGACTTTCCCCCTGACTTGACGCATGAACTCTTGAACAAATGGATCATTACTCGCTAGTACTTCTTCCTTTGTTCCGATGAAAGCAATCTCCCCAGCATTCATCAGACAAATGCGACTGCCCAGTTTTAATGCCTCGTTCATATCGTGCGTAACGAATAAAATTGTTTTTCCAAGCTCTTCGTTTAGATGCAACAAATCATTTTGTAATTGTTCACGTGAAATTGGATCAAGGGCGGAGAAAGGTTCATCCATCAAGATGACGTCTTGCTCTGCTGCGAGCGCACGCATGACACCGACACGTTGTTGTTGCCCCCCTGAAAGTTCACTCGGATATTTCTTCTTAAGCGATATGTTTAAACCTGTCAGACGGAATAATTCATCGACTCGACGCGCCACCTTTTCTTTGTCCCACTTTAATAATTCTGGCACGACACTGACATTTTCTTCGATCGTCATATGTGGAAAGAGGGCAATCTGTTGTAAGACGTAACCGATTCGCCGCCGCAGTTCATGTTCGTTGATTGACATGATCGGCTCACCGTCGATCCAAATTTGACCCTCTGTGTGATCGATCAATCGATTGACCATCTTCATCGTTGTTGTTTTTCCGCAACCCGATGGACCAATCAAACAAAAAATCTCACCCTGATCAACGGTGAAGTTAACGTGTTGCACCGCTTTTGTTCCATCCGCATACGTTTTACCGACATCTTTGAACTCAATCACTCCTCATCCCTCGTTTCCCCTGTTTATTATCTTTGTAAAATTCCCCTTTCTTGGACATTCTAAAACCTATTCCGTCCACTCTTTCCCCTGTTTTCTAAATCCAACATCGAACAGATCGTTATTATATTCTTCATCAAAACAAAAAAGACGATGGAAACTATCCATCGCCTACCCATATACGCCTCTTATTCGAACGTCACCGTGACTTGACGGCGACCCCATTCTAATGCTTCTTGTTTTGAACCGACAAGAAGATCCATGATTTTCCCGCGAATCGCACCACCTGTATCGAGCGCAATCGCATCGCCGAAACCTTCTACATGTACCTTAGTTCCAAGCGGTACGACCGATGGATCGACAGCAACGATGCGACGTCCTTCGTATGTAATCGTATTCGTGACGTCATAACCCGATGCCGTTAAGGCGCGACCATTATACAAGCGGCTTCCATTGTTTTCTGGATTTGTCGTATACGCTGTTGTTTCAAATGTTACCGTACGTTTTGATGAACGATTCGTCTTCACTTGCTTCCGGCTTTGCTTCGCAGCTTGTCGTGCTCTCTTTTTAGCATTTGCATTTGCTTTCTGCTCCGCTTCTGCTTTTTGTTTGGCTACGGCTTGTAATCGAGCTCGCTTTTCTTCCTCAGCTTGTTCCCGCCTTTTTTGAGCAGCTTGACGTTTCATCTCTAACGGATTTTGTACGATCGTCTTCTCTGTTCCAATCCCGATTTGTGCCGCTGAAGCTTCATGATGCGGCAAAAGAATAAATATGAATCCCGCTAAACAGAGGGATAATAGGAATGATGTTCGTTTCATGTTGGTGCCAACCTTTCTCGCCGTTTTACGACCCGCACAACGTATCACGGCGACAAACCGTTTGAAAAGCGAACACCATGATTTGAAATATATCTGTCAAAAAGTAACGAAATGGTTACACGCTTACAAAAAACGCTCTCATTCGTTGTGTAGCAACGCTTTTATATTTTGTAACCGTTCTGTTACGATTCATCTTTTGTTACTCTTTTGTAATAAATGTATCTTTTCGATGTTTTCAGTCATTTCGATTGACCTATCTACACTCCAGCCAATATCATATTTCATTATTATTCATTTTTTTGAATGAACATAAAAAAAGCACACCATAGTAGCTTGGTATGCTTTCATGTATTATTTTGTTTTGCGCTCTAGCAATTCAATCTCTGACTTTAATAAAACTTGTTTTTCAAACTCTAAGCCGAGTGCCTCAAAGTTTTTCGTGTGGGATACATCACCAACGACCGTATTTGTCAATACTGCCGTTACTTCCGCCACCCAGCCTTCTTTCGTTTTTACCATATCGCCAACGATATAATCGAATAACTCTTCTGTTTCTTCCATTTGACTCATCTCCTGACACGTTCAATTACAGTTAATCATATAAAATAACGACCAAAAAAGCTAGTCACGCGTCAATTGAGCTAAGAACTGGCGTAAGATTTTAGCGGTTAATCCCCAAATTAGATAATCCCCGTGCTCATAGAAATGCTCCGTGACCGTATACGTACGATCGAGATATGCTTCTCGATTCGCCATTCGTTCGGTCGGCACTTCCTTACCAGGGCGTATCCGCCACTCCATATCCCCTTTGATTGGTTTAGAAGTCATCAATTCTGTCAAGGATACGAGAAAGACATGATCGACTTCTGCCGGTGAAGGATTAAAATCCGTTGCATGTAGAATACCAAGATACGGATAAATAATTGACCGGTTCGGTGTCACGAGTGGTTCGAGCGTTCCAATCACTTCAATCTCGGAAGCACTGACATTTAATTCTTCAACCGTTTCACGGATGGCTGCTGCTTTCGGTAATTCACCGATATCGATCCGACCACCCGGAAAAGCGATTTCGCCTGGTTGCGAACGTAGGGTTTTGGCTCGTACTTGAAATAACAGATAGACTTCGCCATCCTGTTCAACCAAAGGAACGAGTACGGCTGCTGCATGTCGAGGTAAACGTTCTTCTGAATCTACATAGTGTTTTCGGATATCGGCTAAGTTCACCTGCTTCATCGCCCTTCTTGTGCAACATGATGATACGCTTCTTCAAGATGGCGCATACGAACGATCAGATCCGCATTTTTAGCGATCCGGTCTGATAAAATCGATCCCGCTACCGTCTTGTAGTAGGCGTTTAAAGCATTGCGCTTTGTCAGATGAGCCTCGTTCTGACGGATATATTCCTTAAAATTCGCAATTAATCGTTCTGTCGTAAAAAGTTGTTCGTTCACAAGTTTCATCCTTTCACACGTCGAGCGTGTCATCAATAGTTTAATGGTAACGAGTTTTGGCTAAGATGTAAATTAAGGGGGGTTATCCGTGAATAAAAAATTAGATGTCCTCATTATTGGTGCCGGACCAACCGGTTTAACACTCGCACTCGCACTCTCGCGCTATGGATTATCCTTCCGCATCGTCGAACGTGCAAGTGGACCATCTGTCGTCTCCAAAGCCATCGGCATTCAAGCACGTTCCCTTGAATTGTTCGCAAGACTTGGCGTGGCAGAAGATTTAATGGAAAATGCGATCAAAATCAATCAAGGAAACCTCTATGTTAATGGTGCATGGCAGGCAAAGCTTGATTTTACTGATTTAAATACACCTTTTCCGTTTGTTACGCTCTTGCCTCAAAGTGAGACGGAACGGATTCTCGAAGCACGACTCGCCACTTACGGACATATCGTTGAACGAGATACGGAATTAACAGGATTCGCTCAATTCCCAACGTTCGTTACTGCTACCTTACAACATAAAGGAGAGACAGAGACGGTAGATGCTTCCTTTATCATCGGAGCTGATGGCGCGAATAGCTTTGTTCGTCGAGAACTTGGACTTCCATTTAGCGGAAAATCGTTCAAAGAGTCGTGGGCATTGGCCGATATCGAAGTCGACTGGCCGCTCTCTTCCGAAGAGGTCCACATTTTCTTCTCTGATCATGGAGTCATCGAGTCTTTCCCACTTCAGTCGAATTTATTCCGCATTACAGGCAATCTAACGAGCGGACCTGTTCCGACTGATCATAAAGCGATTGATGATTTTTTACAAAATCGAGCCAAAGTACCGTTCGAGCTAAAAAAAGTCCATTGGTACTCCATGTTCCGTGTCCATAATCGAATTATCGAGAAATTTGGTCACCATCGAATTTATTTGATTGGGGATGCGGCACACATCAATTCCCCTGTCGGTGGTCAAGGAATGAATACAGGGATTGCTGATGCGATGAACCTTGCTTGGAAACTTTGGTGTGTGCATCAGTTCAAAGCGAGTTTTCCGTTGCTTGATTCTTACAGTGTCGAACGCCGCGAAGCGGCACAAGGTATCTTACGATCAACGAATTTAGCAACCGAACTCTTGCAGATCAACATTCCGTTTTTGTTGCCTCTACAAGAAAAAGTCATTCGAAATAGTCTCAAGATCGCACCCTTACATCATTTCGTGACAAATCGAATTGCTCAGCTCAACAGTCACTACCCAGCAAGCCTGACCTTTGTCACGCAAGGACACTTCAGTCCATTGACACCTAAGCCGGGTGAACCGATGCCTTACAGTGAAGTCGTCCATCCGCGGACAAAAAAGAACGAACTATTATTACGTCGTGCCGATCGGAATTTCTTATTACTGCTGTTCTTACCAAAAAACGCAACTGACGATCTTCTTGAGCCATTTAAGGAACTAGCCTATACCTATCCAGATCTATTTGAGACAGTACCTATCCATCAATCCCTTAAAGAGGATGGTGTCGTCGATCAAGGTGGCGAACTCGCACGACGCTTCGGCATTAAGCAATCCGGACTATATTTGATTCGCCCTGACGGTTATATCGCGTATCGCCAGCAAGGTTTAAAAAGTAAATCGTTCGCCCGTTATGTTGAACGTTTACTTTATGCGCGCTAACTCGGTATGATAGAAGATGAGGTGAAGGCAGATATGGATATACAACTGATTCGAACGATTTTGATCATTCTTCTGATTATGGCATTTCTTGTCATCGTCAGTAGACGAGCGAAGGAAAATCTCCGATGGTCGCTTCTCGGAGAAGCATTCGGTGAAAAAGGAGAAGATTTATTGAAGGATGCTGCTCGACTTGAGGCAGCTGATCTAGACATTCGAGTCGAACGCGGCGTCAAGACTTCGTTTTTATTCCGACGCTTCAGTAAAGATTTAGACGATCGCGTAGCGGTGTATGTCTTAAAAGAAGACCTGGATCAAGCCGAGAAAATCCTTGCGTCTCGACCAAGACGATAAATTTAAATGAAAGGCAGTGAAGCGTTCGCTTCACTGCCTTTATTCATTCCTGTTGCTGCGCGAGATAAAACGCGACTTGTTTTCGTTCTTGCTCTTGAACAGGAGAGGATTTCTTTGAAACAATGAACGCTCGCACATCTTTGAATGTATGACCCGTCGGAAATTTAATTCGTTCCGTCCGCATCTGTGGTGCATTCGGAAAAAGTGTGATGCCATGAATCGGTATGACGATCCCTTGTTTTTTTAGCGTTTTTCGAACCATTTGGACAATTCGTTTCGATTGATTAATCGGATGGGGTGAAAACACCTTTTTCCCATGCATAGGATCGATGACATGACAGGATTCTTCCGTCATCCATTTAACGACTGCATCGTTTTGCAACACAAGAAACAACCCTTTTGGACCAATCAAAGCAAAGGGAATGATAATCGTTTCAGTTAGACGTATACGTTCAAATAACATCCAATCAAAACGACATACATGACGGATTTCATTGCAGAGCGCATCTGTTTCATGCGTCATCGTATTCAATTGCTTACTTGCAAAAAAGCGACGGCGTGGTGGTGCCGGAACAGAAGCAGTCATGACTTGTAACATGATTCATCATCCTTTGTAATATGTATTAGTAGTTATCTTAACACCGTTTTCGTATACATGACGATTCTTTCAAAAAGAAGGAAATCAAAAAAGACATTTCTGACGATTGGCAGAAATGTCTTTTTTCATTAGTCTTGATGAGGGCGACCGAAAACCGCCTTCTCAAGATTCGAAATACGACGTAACATGTCATAATTGGACGAGCTCGACACTTGCGGTTCAACGTGTTCGACACGACGCTCTTCCCGTTTTTCTGGTTGAGCCGGTGCTTGTTTCAACGCCTCATTCTCTTTCTTCAGACGCTCGATTTCACGTTCGAATCCTTCATAGTCTTTAATGATTTGATCCAAGTACCCATCGACATCCTCGATGACATAGCCACGGAGGCCGGTCTTGAATTCCTTTTTGTAAATATCGTCCGCTGTCAACAATGGCTTATACATCCTCTTCACTCCCACTGATCATTGTATTGTAATTCTTGTTCGAGCCAAGATAAATCATCTTGTGTAATCAAAAATAACTGATAATCGGATTGTTCCATTTCCATTCTAGCACGCTCTACTAAAAATTTCGCTGATCCTCCATGCTCTTCATCAAAAACCGACAACAATCCTTGGCTTTTTTGGATCATGAATTCAGTTTTATTGCGCAACTGCGATGGATCCGTATACGGTTTCTGACTGATTGCTTCGACAAAGTCAGCTTGTTCAAGAATCGAAAGATACTGTGCTTGGACTGGTTCTTTCCAGCGCGCTTCCTGTTCTAAAAACGGCAAGAGGATACCAAGATGAATATCTGGATACTCTTCTTTTAATTCAAGAACGACCTCGCATGCCCAGATTTCGCATCCAGGCGAGGCATTCGTAATGAACCACTCTGTTCCACGGTCTTCAATCAAGCGAATCATCCGCTCTCGGTATGCTGCCTTTAAGACCCGGATACCCGGGTGTTTTTGATCAAAGATGCCTAGTTCATTTGGTTTGTATCCTGTGATGGCAACTACTTTCACGAGTTACACTTCCTTTTTAACCGACGTTCTCGATGATCCAGTTCAGCTAATATTCGTTCTTTTTTAGTGATTAACCAATGATGCCGTTCGACGTGTTGTCGTGCTCGTTCCGTATAATCATAAGCAAGCACAGGATTTTTTGCAATGTGCTCTGCCCACTTCGCAAGTTCGAGATACCCCAAGTAACTATCGCTTTTTAAAAAGCAGTCTCTAGCTTGTTCATGGTTCTTCATTTTTTTATGCAAATACCCTTGGCGTAGCCATCCTTCTGATGATAATTCTTTAACCTGCTGAAAATGAGCATGGGATTCTTCATGGATTCCAAGATCCGCTAACCAAATCGCGATGTTCTCTTGAATAGGAGAAGGTGCTTCCGCCCGATGCGTGACAAGACGGTTACACGCATCATACAGTCCAACGAGCGTTAGACAGTCATCTAGATGATGTTGTAAGACGCCCATCATGATTTCCGGTTGCTGATGTTCGACATATTGGAAATAATGCATTGGTGCCAAAAAACCAGGTAGGTCACCTTCCCGCTCGAACCCAATCCGCTCTTCCATCGCTGTCAATCGATACGAGTCATACATTCCTTTAAAAATGCGCCGCGCAACATGGAGTAAATCAAGATGACCGACTTTCGGTAATCGTGGAACACGTTCCCGAACGAAAACGTGTCGTGTCTTGATTTGCGGCCAATCAAAGCTTTTTCCATTATAGGTCACGAATCGGACATCATCCCCGATATCATGCAGGAAGTGATGGTAAAAGGCAGCCTCAAAGTGCGGATGCGGTAAGAAATATTGTCGCATCAACAATCCTCCCTGCTCAAAGCGCGCAAACCCGAGTAAAAAAATCGTCGTTCCGGTTCCCCGCAATCCTGTCGTCTCCGTATCAAAGAAGATGACCTGCTCAAGTGGGACATCCAGCGCAAGTGGTGGATGAGGAAGCTGTAAAGACTCATACACTTCGGCAAAACTCCGGTCTCCATGCCGGTCCGTCAAAGCATAGCGTTTGTCGATCCTGACAATCCACTCTTGTTCGAATGTTAAGATATCCGCCCCACGATCAATCCAGGCTTGTTGCTCTTCAGTCCATCCACTTGTTGGTTTTAGCGTTTCCACTTCGAGGACAGAAGGCTCTATATTCTCCGATGAGACGTCTGATGTAGATTTCAGCATTCGTCTAAGACGATTTTTCATGATAATTCCTTCTCCATTTCTGCTAACAACTGAATCGTTCGTTCTTTCTCGTCTGCTACGCCGACCATGCCGATACAAGCAGGACAACCGTCCTGGCAAGGACATGTGACAATCGAATCACGCGCTGCGCGTAGCATGACACCACGTTGTTTGTAGATTGATTCTGCGAGACCAACGCCTCCAGGATAACGATCATATAGATAGACGGTCGGTTGCTGCGTGTGTGTCGCCTTGACTTGCGGCACGACGAAGACATCACTAGCGTCACACATCAAATAAAGCGGAGCAACACGTCGTAAACTATTCGCGACACCTTCCAACACTTGTTCAAGCTCCGTCGAGGAGCGTGCATGATCGGGTAAGGTGAACCAGACACCTGTCGTATGAATCTCTCGTTCTGGTAAGTGAATCGGACCAGACCCGATGTTCTCATGTGTTCCGAACTTGATCTTCTTGAACATCGTCGCCATCCCCCGAACACTGACATCTCCACGCGCAACACTGTATTCTCCCACTGCATACTGTTCATCTTCTTCGAGAACGGAAAGGTCGACTGAAAAATTAGCATCTGTATAATAATCAACGTCTACTGCACGGACGAATGCTTTTTTCTCCTCAAAATCCAAGTACTCGACTTGGTATTGATCGGCCCCATGCAAATAAATGGCTTCGTCATGTAACAACGTCATTGCACTAAAGGTATCCATCTCGCCGATGACTCGATTCGGTACCTCGGTCTGATCGACAATGATGACATTCTCTTGATCACTCGACCGTAGCGATATCCCGTGTGCTGGAAACGCGTCATTCATCCAATAAAAACGATCGCCTCGCTCATGCAGGACACGCTCTTCGACTAAGTACTCGAGGATGTCTTCCGTATCAAGCGTTCCAAATGATTCGCCTTTCGTAAAAGGCAGTTCAAACGCCGCACATTTGACGTGATCGACGGCAATGATCAAATTATCTGGATCAAGTCGCGCTGCTTCCGGGGATTGATTCAAGAATAACTCTGGTCGTTCCGCAACATATTGATCGAGCATACCAGATGAGGCGACAAGAATGATTAGTGCATCATCTTGCCGACGCCCCGCTCGTCCTGCTTGTTGCCAAAGTGAAGCAATCGTACCTGGATAGCCGTTCATGATACACACTTGCAGTTGACCGATGTCGACACCGAGTTCAAGAGCATTTGTCGAGACGATACCTGTGATTTCTCCTTGGCGTAACCGTCGTTCGATATCGCGACGTTCACTTGGTAAATAACCACCCCGATACCCTTCGATGGATCGAGGACCAAGCTCGTGCGGATAGATACTTCTCAGATACGTCAGTAAGACTTCGACGCGGACGCGAGACCGTGCAAAGACGATTGTCTGAAACTTGTTCTTGATGAAGCGCATCGCTAATTGTTTTGTCTCAAGTGTCGCCGAGCGTCGAATACCGAGTTGTGCGTTGACGATCGGTGGTTGATAGACGAGAAAATGTTTTCGTCCTGTCGGCGCACCATTCTCATCAATTAGTCCGACTGTTTTCTCCGTTAATCGTTCGGCTAGTTCCTTTGGATTTGCAATCGTTGCACTTGTCATGATGAAGACGGGATTACTGCCATAATACCGACAAATCCGTCGTAAGCGACGAATGACATTCGCGACATGACTGCCAAAGACACCGCGATACGTATGAAGCTCATCGATGACGATATATTTTAAGTTCTCAAATAGTTCGATCCATTTTGTATGATGTGGTAAGATTCCGGAATGTAGCATATCTGGATTCGTAATGACGATGTTCCCGGCTTTTCGTACTTTTGTTCGAATCGTCGGTGACGTATCTCCGTCATATGTGAAACAACGGATTGGAGCCTCTAATTGATCGATCAGTTCGAGTAACTCACTATTTTGATCTTGTGCCAGCGCTTTTGTCGGGTACAGATACAACGCTCGTGCGTTTGGATGTTCGAGCAAGTGTGATAAGACCGGTAAATTAAAACAATAAGTCTTTCCCGAGGCGGTTGGTGTGACGATGACCGTCGACTCGCCTGCTTGTACGCGTTCATACGCCAATCCTTGGTGACGGTATAACTGAGTGATGCCACGTGTCCGGAGAGCTTGGCGCAAGCGTTCCGGTAACTGTTCTGGAAAATCGACATAGCGTCCCGCTGTCGCTTCCATCGTTTTCATATACGAAATCCGCTCCATGAATGAACGGTCCTGTTTCAATTCTTCAAGAAATGCAACGAGCGTTTGTTTCGCTTGCATGCCTTCACTTCCTTCCACTTTTCATTATACAAAAAAAGAAGCAAGACCAAAGAACGATCTACTCGTCTTTGGTCTTGTCTTTCTTTACAAGTCGTGCTTATGGTGTTGTAGAATTCGTAGCGTCGTTTCCACGACCATTATTTCCATTATCATTCGAGTTGTTTCGTTCCGTTGAACCGTTCGAATTGTTTTGTGCATTCGCACCATCATTTAAATTCGGTGTATCTGTTGACGGTTCATCCGTCGTTGGTTCGTCTGTCGTTGGCTCGTCCGTTGTCGGTTCGTCCGTTGTTGGTTCATCCGTCGCTGGTTCGTCCGTCGTTGGTTCATCCGTCGTCGGCTCGTCCGTTGCCGGTTCATCCGTTGTCGGTTCATCTGTCGATGGTTCGTCCGTCGCCGGTTCATCCGTCGTTGGTTCATCCGTCGTTGGCTCGTCCGTTGACGGTTTTTCTTCTTCAGGATCGGTGACCGTTACCGTCGTCGAGACTGGTCCCGATTTTTCTCCTGACGCTTTCGCTACGACTTGGAATATCGAGCGACCTGGCTTTAACCCACTGATACTGATTCGATTCGTCGTACTCGTTCCGACTGTCGATGATTTACCATCAGCATCTGTCATCTTCACTTCAAACGATACATTATCATACCCATTGGCACGAAGCGCAGCGTCATTGTAGTTCCAAGTCAGTTCACCGCTCTTTTCGTCTTCATCGTAAGATGCTTGTAATCCGGTCGGAGCGGGTACCGTCTTTTTTTCAACGACAGGTTCCTGCGTCCCTTTCACGTATAATTCGTTTCCGATACTGAGGACAGAACTTGGTTGTTCAAATGGCGCTGGCGTTCGATCGCGTGTTTTCGTGATGAAATCTTTCCAGATTTGCTGTGCCATCGTACTGTTATATGGACCACTGAGTCCGGATCCATTGTTGTTTCCTGATTTCGTTGTTCCTGTCCAGACACTGATCGAGACATCAGATGTATATCCTGCAAACCAGACATCTTTATAATCATTGGTTGTCCCTGTCTTACCGGCTGCATCAAACGACAACCCAGCACTTGGGAACGTACCGCCTGGTTTCAAGACATCACGAAGCATATCCGTCAACATATAAGCTGTGTAGTCTTCCATCGCCTTTTTCGATTTGATTGGTGACTTGATTTTAGATCCGTCACTGTACTCAATCGATTTAATGACGTGTGGTTTGATGTAATCGCCCCCATTACCCAGTGTTGCATAAGCTCCTGCCATCTGAGTCGTATTAAAACCATGCTTCATCCCACCAATTGCATAAGCTGGTGAAATCGACTCATCGTCTTTCATTTTCAAGCCAGACTTTTCAGCGAATGCTTCGACTGCATCCCCACCAATTTCTTGGAACGTTTGAATGGCAGGTGTGTTAGCCGAGATTTTCAACCAATGACGAATCGTATTCGTACCACGATATCCATCATAATAGTTTCCAATCTCTTTTCCGTTGACTTCTGTCGGCTTATCCGTCAATTGTTTCGCAGTCGACCATTTGTCATTTTCGATGGCCGGACCGTATGCGAAGAATGGTTTTGCGGATGATCCCGGTTGATGGGGTTCATTTGCATAGTTTCGTCGCGCTGTTCCTTTACCTGGATTTTTACCATCGACGACTGCAAGAATTTCTCCGGTTTGCGTATTAATTGCCGTAGCAGCCGTTTCAGCATATTCCGGTAATTGAACGATTTGATCTTTTTTGATCGCTTCGTTCATATAGTCATGCATCGGCTTATCAATCGACGTATAGATCTTTAACCCTTGACCATAGATATCTTTTCCTTCTAGACCAAAATCATCTTCTAACTCTTTTGATACCATGTCGAAGATGACACTATCATATGATTCATCCTTCGTTGACTTCGGCGCTGGATTGATTAATTTCGAAATTGGTTGTTTGACCGCTTTATCTCGTTGCGCTTTTGTAATGACGCCTGTCGTTTGCATCGCATTGAGGACTTGTGTCTGACGCCATTTCGTTAGCTTCGGATCTCCTTTGATTGGATCATAAGCTGTCGGACGTTGCGGTAATCCCGCGAGCATTGCAGCTTCCGCATAATTCAACTTATCAACTGATTTATTGAAATAGGCTTTTGAAGCGGTCTGGATGCCAAATGAGTTTTGACCATAGTAGTTTTTATTCAAGTACATCTCTAAAATCTGATCTTTCGTATAATCCTGCTCTAAGCGGATCGCAAGCCATTGCTCTTGGACTTTCCGTGTGATTGTTTTATCAAAGCTGAGGAATGATTGTTTGACGACCTGTTGTGTGATCGTCGAAGCGCCTTCAGAACCAAATCCATCGGTGACGTTCGCGATGATGGCACCTCCGAGACGGCGGAAATCAATCCCGTTATGCTGATAAAAGCGACGGTCCTCGATCGAGATGAATGCGTCCTTGACGACTTCTGGTACTTCATCGATCGACACATATTCTCGGCTCGTTCCGCCTTTTGTGATTTCCTCTTTATTACTTGCATAAATCTTTAACGGTAAAGCATCACGAAGCTCTGCTTCATCAAGCTCAGGTGCCGTAGCAATCGCATAAGCCGCAAATCCGCCTCCGATCAACATCATCAAGATGAATAATCCGGTAGCAATCAACAATAACTTTTTCCAGAGTGGACCTTTCCCACCGGATCCTCCACCTGATTTTTTCTTTTGGGGACGTTTCGTCCGTTTCATCTTTTTCTCAGATGACTTCGTCTCTTCACGACGTGCGACACGACTTCTTTCCATATGCTATCCTTCTCCTTCAATCAAAAAGTGTCTGAATTGAAATATAGTTCGTCCACTGCCTTTAAATAATCAATAGCAGGGTACGCGCCAGTCTCGACTTTGATACCGTCTTGTTCGATGATCGTCAGCGGAATGGATTTCCGTCCGCTTTCGAGTTGATCCCACCAGGGGAACACGTGCTCGACTGAAAGCACATATTGCACATTATACAGACTGAATCGAATGATGACAAAACAAATTCCTCCATGTTCGACACATTGACGCATGTGTGCGATTTGATGGGGGTGAAAATTTTTTATCGGGAAGGACGTTTTATTTGTCGTCTCCTTCGCTTCGAAATCAATATATTTTCCGCGGTAGACACCATTATAATCGGTCGTCGATGGTTGCTTAAAATAAGCTTCTTTGACGACAGCTGCAGACCGCTTTGGATAATCCACTTGAACGATTTGTAACGGAGTGGGTTTCTTGTGAATGATTGCCCGATTATGAGTCAGATAAAACGTATTACTTTCATTCAATAATTTTTCGAGCGTCATCCCACGATTTGAAAAGGTTGAATCGGTTGATCGTGCCTTCTTGATTCGGGTTCCGTGCGACTCGAGTGGCTTTTGAAATTTTTTCCCATTCGGGTAGTTCAAAACGATTCCCCTCCTATCGCGTTTATTGTACCATGATATGTGATTGTACCGTATCGGCCGAGAGGAGTAGTTAAAAACCAATGACAATTGAACCGTTATTACAAGAGATTGAACGTATATATCAAGAAGGACGTGCCGGAACCGAATATGACTTCAATCGAGACGTCGTACCGTTCGTCGAACGAGCAGATCAACTGATTGCGCAGTGGCAAACGAATGCCCAAGATAGTCCTTACTTACGTCCGAGCATGGTCGAAAGTGCTGTGGATCAACTGAAGCAGATTTCTGTCCAAGCCTTTCAGCCGAAGACGAGTCTGAAACGTTTCAATGAAACGATTAAATCCGTCCGCTATATCGATCGATTGATGAATGGCGAAGAATAATAATTAAAAACAGGAGTTATCTTCCTTGAGTCGAACACCTAATCTATAAGGGAATGTTTCACCGGTTTCACTTGCCAGGCTATAGCTTTTCAGTCGCCTAGCGTGTAAAGTGGCATCAAGAGCATTTCTTTCTTAAGACTGTGTAATTATCGTGCAATTGGAGGAGATTCATTTGAACAAACGGGTACAATCGAACGTCAAAGGCGTTGATGTCAAAGGATTTCCTAAGAACTCAACCCCTGCCCCGAAGAAATACATCATGTTCGTTGACGAGACGGGAACACCTAAGGGGAATACACAATTCAATCTAACAGGTGTCTTGATGGAATATAAATATGCCATCGATTCGGATGAGACGGGCGAACCGAGTCCGCTTCGTCAACGTTTGATGGACTTCAAGGCAAAAGTCTTTGAGGATCCACATATTCCGCTTCATCTCAAAGAAATTTTAAAAGCCGAACATCCATATGGAAAAGAAGACGGGATCACGATCGATATGTTGCGTCACTTCTGGATTGCCTTACCGGAATTTTTAGTCGATATCGATTGTACGATCGTCAGTGTCGAAGTCGATAAACAGAAGCTGCAAGACTTCTTCTCGACACCGAAGGATCCGTATGTCGTTGCCTTCGCTCATCTAATGAAATCGTTCTATTCCTTCCTTGATGAGACAGAAGCGACGAGTGCACGTGTTGTGCTTGAAAGTCGTGATGATTATCAGAACTTGCTGATTCAAAAGGCATTCTTCGATATCTTCAATTCAGGAACGGTCCATCTCGACGTTGAAAAAAGCCGTCAAAAAATCAAGGGCTTCATCTTTGCTGAAAAAGACAGCGACCTCTACCAATCTGGTCTTGAGATTGCCGATTTGGTCTGCTTACCTTTGTCCCGCGTCCGTCGTGGTGTCATCGAGGTAAAACCACGGTTTGTCCATTATGGGGACGAAAACCGGATTTTTAAAGCCATCAAAGATAAAATTTACATTCGCCGCGATAGCCCGGACCAAGATTTCCGAAACTGGGGTTTCAAAAAAGTACCGATCACGAAAAAGCGTCGTGAATGGTCTGATACCCCTTGGAATGGTTGATGACTCAAAAAAAGTGGATCCGATAGGGATCCACTTTTTTATGGTGTCGCTAATCCTTTTGTCCGCTTTTTACCTTCTCGACACATGTCGAGTAACGGGCAAGCTTCACAGTTCGGACGTTGTGCCTTACAGTGATAACGTCCAAAGAAGATGAATTGATGATGGAGTTTTGACCAACGTTCTCGTTTGAAACGGCGCATGAGTGTCGCTTCAACCTGTGTGACATTATCCTTCCACCGACAGATTCCGAGACGTTTCGAGACGCGCTCGACATGTGTATCAACCGCAAATGCCGGGACATCGAAGGCGACAGACAAGACGACATTTGCCGTTTTACGCCCGACACCAGGTAATGCTTCAAGTTCGGCTCGTTCCGCCGGGACTTCACCGTCGTGTTGCGCAAGGAGTTGTGCTGCCAGTGCCTTGATGTTTTTGGCTTTATTCCGGTATAATCCAAGTCGTTTGATCTTGTCCTCGATTTCCTCGACCGGTGCCGCAGCAAGTGAAGCAGGATCTGGATAAGCAGCAAATAATCCAGGCGTCACCTGATTGACGAGTACGTCGGTCGCTTGCGCACTCAGTGCGACCGCAACGACCAGTTCAAACGGATTGCGGTGAATCAACTCGCAAAATGCATCCGGAAACATCTCTTCTAACGTCGCTTCAATCCGATCGATTTCTGCTTTCCGTAACATCTACTCAGCCTCCTCGCCCGGCAAGATCCTCAAGTGTCTTGATGCCTTCGCGTTCCCATGTTCGTAAAATTTGATTGATATAAGTCATCTTGCGAACGTTATGATAGACCGCTTCTCGAAGTGCAGCGAGCACGAGCTCTTCCGAAATATTTTCGATCGTCAACCACTGAATGATTTGCTCCATCTGAAATGGGGACATCATGCCCAGTTCCCGTTCGAACTGTTGGAAGACAGACGGGTTGATTGTATCAAAGTTTGGTGCTTCCTGTTCCGGTGGTGCCATCAGTTTTTCGTAAAGTGGCACAAGCGAATAACGTTCTGATCCGTTGACATTCTCCATCGCTAGTAATCCTTTTTGCAATAGACCGAGAGTCGTCTCGATCGTTTCCGTCTCGGATAGTCCAAGTCGATTACTTAACTCTTCCGGAGACGGCATCTCCATGCCTTCTGCCCGACAGGCAAACAGTTGACCAATTAACGTGAACTCGACAAAACTGATACCTAATCGTTTTGCTTCGGTGAACAATCGTTTCGGTAAGACGACCGTCCCTTCCTCGAATAATTGCACTAAATTATGATTCATCGTATTTCCTCGATTCTCTAGTCTAAACAAGAAATCGACCCGTCGAGACGATGGGTCGATGTTTTTCCTTACTGCTTATGGATAGAGGCGGTTTAGCAGACGTGGGAACGGAATTGTTTCCCGAACGTGCTCGACACCTGTGATCCAAGCGACTGTCCGCTCTAAACCAAGACCGAAGCCACTGTGTGGAACAGAACCGTATTGGCGTGTTTCGAGATACCATTTATAAGCACCTGTCTCGTCAAGACCATGTTTCTTCATCTCAGCGAGGAGTTTTTCATGATCTTCTTCACGTTGTGAACCACCGACGATTTCCCCGTATCCTTCAGGGGCAATCAAATCATCACACAAGACGAAGTCTGGGTTTTCCGGATCTTCTTTCATGTAGAACGGTTTGATTGCTTTTGGCCAGTGCGTGATGAAGACAGGACGTGCGAAGCTGTTTGCGATTGCTGTCTCGTGTGGTGCACCAAAGTCATCACCGAATTCGATATCGTCGAATCCTTGCTCCTTGAGCATATCGATTGCTTCCGTGTACTTGACGCGCGGGAACGGTGCTTTAATGTTTTCAAGGACCGTCAAGTCACGTCCAAGCAACTCAAGTTCCGCACGACAGTTTTTCAGTGCTGATTGCACGAGGTGCGAGACATAGTTTTCTTGGACTTCGAGGTTCATCTCGTGATCGTGGAATGCCATCTCAGGCTCCATCATCCAGAATTCGATCAAGTGACGACGTGTTTTTGATTTTTCAGCACGGAACGTTGGACCGAACGAGAAGACCTTTCCAAGTGCCATTGCTGCCGCTTCCATGTAAAGCTGACCAGATTGTGAAAGGTACGCATCTTCATCGAAATATTTCGTGTGGAACAATTCTGTTGTTCCTTCTGGTGCGCTACCTGTCAAGATTGGCGGATCCACTTTGATGAATCCTTCTTGGTTGAAGAATTCGTACGTCGCACGAATCAATTCGTTCCGAACGACCATGACCGCATGCTGGCGCTTTGAACGTAACCAGAGGTGACGGTTATCCATCAAGAAGTCCGTTCCGTGTGCTTTCGGTGTAATCGGATAATCGATCGCTTCATGGATGACTTCGATTTTTGAAATTTCCATTTCATGACCGATTGCTGTCCGACCGCCATCTGATTTGATGACACCGGTCACCCATAGTGATGATTCCTGTGTTAAGCCTTTTGCTTGTTTGAATAAATCTTCGCCGACCGTTTCTTTGACGACGACACCTTGCATGAATCCAGAGCCATCCCGTAGTTGGAGGAAGGCGATTTTACCGCTTGAGCGTTTGTTTGCTAACCAACACCCGATCGTCACTTCTTCTCCTACATATTTGTTTACATCCCGAATCATTGCTTTCAACAGTCAACATCCTCTCTCTATTAAACGGCTGTATGTGCCGTGATGAATCCTTCAATCCGGTCGAGTGCCTCTAGGACACGTGCCGGATCCGTCGCGTAAGATAGGCGGACATAGTCCGGTGCACCAAATCCTGAACCTGGAATCAAGGCGACCTTCGCTTCAGATAAAACAGCTGTACACCAGTCATCGACATTATCGAATCCACACATCTCGGCAGCTTGCTTTGCATGTGGGAACAAGTAGAATGCCCCTTCCGGCTTCAGACACGTTAATCCTTCAATCTCGATGAGTCGTGCATAGATTTTTTCAAGTCGTTCTTCAAAGATGACACGCATCGCTTCGACCGGTGCATCACCTTCAGCATACGCAGCAACCGATGCCGCTTGCGCAATCGATGTCGGGTTCGACGTCGAATGGCTCGCTAAGTTTGTCATCGCAGAGATGATCTCCTTCGGTCCGATTGCATACCCGATCCGCCAGCCTGTCATCGCATGGGACTTCGAGACACCATTGATGATGACCGTCCGTTCGCGCATTTCTGGTAAGGACGCGATCGAAATATGTGTCGCACCGTTATAGAGCAACTTTTCATAAATCTCGTCACTGATGACGAGTAGATCGTGCTTGATTGCAACATCTGCTACCATCTCGAGCTCTTCTTTCGAATAGACCATTCCTGTCGGATTCGATGGTGAGTTCAAGACGAGTGCTTTCGTTTTTGGGGTAATATGTTGCTCGAGCAATTCCCGTGTCACTTTGAAGCGAGACGATTCGTCCGTCTCTAAAATGACCGGTACGCCGTCACTGAGTTTAATTTGCTCTGGATAACTGACCCAGTATGGTGCTGGGACGATGACTTCATCGCCTGGGTCGAGAATCGCTTGGAACAACGTTGATAGTGCATGCTTTGCTCCTGAAGCGACCATGACTTCTGAACGTTCATATGGCATCCATAAGTCACGGCGTGTTTTTTCAATGATCGCATCCTTCAAGGCAACCGTTCCGCCAGACGGCGTGTATTTCGTATCGCCTGCTTCTGCTGCCTCGAATGCTGCTTGGATGATGAATTCCGGTGTATTGAAGTCGGGCTCTCCCGCACCTAAACCGATGATGTCTTGACCTTCTTCACGTAGTGCCTTGGCTTTCGCTGTGATGGCTAGCGTCGTAGATGGTGTCAATTGTCGTACGCGTTTCGATAACATGTCGCCCACTCCCTTTACTTGATTCGTAATCGTTTGATGAAAGAACCTTCTTGATACGTGTAATACGAATAATCATAGCCTGTCGTCGTCTTTGAAACGATCTCGATGACGGCACGATCCTCAAAGCCGTACTTAGCAGACACGATGTCTCCGAGTTCCGGATGATCCGCGATGACCGTCTTGATGGCAATACCATCAGCAACCGGTCGTGTCTCAATCGCTCCTTTTTTCGGAACGAACGCCCGTACCGCCTGTCCACTCTGCTTCATCGTAAAAACGACATATTGGCGTTTCCCGTTAAAGATAGATTCGAACCGGACGTCCGTTGGCTTGAGTTCTTTTTTCAGACGTGCCTCTGCTTGCTCGGCGACGCTCTGTTCCCGGTCTTTTGCCTCAGCGATCGTCACCTGATAAACGGCTGTTCCAAGAACAGCCAAGATGATGAGTGCGCTCAGCAGACCAAGCGTGACTTTCCACTTCATGTGCGGTAGATGGTGAAGACCATCTGCTCCTTATCTTTTTCATCGAGAGCAAGACCGAACATTAAATCTTCCGTTTTCAGCGTCCGGTTCAATAAGTCGACGATTTTATACGTATCGTCATGGCGATTCACTTTGACGGTCGCAAGTGTTTCAATTTTTGAATCCATCTGTATGTCCTCCCTCATTTTTCTCTATCTATTATAATGCGATAGGGTTTATCTGAATAGACTCAATCGCCATCATTCAAGAACAATTCTAGTTCTGCCGTCAGTTCGTCGAGTGGTTTTGATAAAACAGGCACTTTCGGCAGACTCGTGACAAATCGTTTTCCATAACGCGTCGTCTCGATCCGGCGATCGAGCACGAAGACGACACCACGATCGTTCGTCGTCCGGATCAAGCGACCAAACCCTTGTTTAAAGCGAATGATTGCTTGCGGTAGGCTGTATTCGAAAAATGATGATTTTCCGAGTTTTTCAATCCGTTCCGAGCGTGCTTGGACGATTGGTTGATCCGGTGGCGCGAATGGTAGGCGGACGATGACGAGACAACTGAGATCATCTCCCGGGATATCGACCCCTTCCCAAAAACTAGCCGTCCCGAACAAGATACAGGCATCGAGTTGCTTGAACTGTTTCATCAGTCGTTGCCGTGAACCTTGCGTGACCCCTTGCGAGAGTAATGTAAACCGGTCTGGCAGCAACGGCTTCGTCGCCTCATGCGTCAGTCGTAGCAAGTCGTTCGAGGTAAATAAGACAAGCATCCGTCCCTCCGTCACCTCTGCGATTTGTAAGATGGCTTCCGCAATCGTCTCCGCGAATTCCGGCAGTGGCACATCCTGTAGAAGCGGAAGGTCCGTCGGAATCATCAGTCGAACGTTTTCGGCATATCCGAACGGTGACGGAACGACGAAACGACGTGTCTCGAACGCATCGAGCCCTAAACGGTTCTCAATGAACTGGAACTTGTTCGAGACAGTCAACGTCGCCGACGTCAGGATACACGTCCGTTTCGAAAAGACTTCGCGACGCAGTCGCTCTGAAATGTCGATTGGTTGTGTGTAGACCCGTGTTAGTTTCCGGTTCTTAACAGACGTCTCGATCCAAGATACCGTGTCATCGTGCGGGGCAAGCATCGTCTCGAAGATCGCGAGCTCCGCTTCTTCGATTTGTGACGTGATCGCTTTTAAATCCGCGACGAGCGAACGCTCCCGATAACTCATCTGCTCCCGGTGTTCATGGAACAGTTTATGAATCGCCCGGATTGCTTGACGCAAACGCCGCAACACCAATTCAACCCGCTTGGCACTCTCTTGGACAGCACGCATCGAACGGTCGAGTCGCTTGAAGCGAATGCTGACCATTCCTTCCCGTCGTGCTTTGCGGGAAGCCAGTTCAAGCCCGTACGCTTGAATGATCATCAATAGACCGTCTGCTTCTTCGAGTAACGTCGTCAGTGCTTCATCGACCGTCTCACTATGGGCTTCAACCATCTCGGCGATATCCCATTCTTCCGACAGATCGAGCAAGCGGTGTAATAATTTTTTGTCAGATGAATACCCGAGTTGGCGGAACAGACGATCAAACGTATGTCCATCAAAGACGAGACCAAAATGATGGCTCGCGACTTCTTCGATTTGGTGTGCCTCGTCAAGAATCAACGGACTTCCTTTCGGTAAGACCCCTGCTTCGAACTGCAGATCACTAAACAACAACGCATGGTTCGTGACGATGATCGTCGCATCCTTTGCTTGGCGAATCGCATGTTGGAAGAAGTCCCGACTGTACCAGGGATCAAACCGTCCGAGCTGCGATTGACTATCGGATTGAATCAATTGCTTGATTCCGATATTGCCTTGCGCTGCACCGCCTGGTAAGCTGACTTCTTCTAAATCTCCTGTTTCCGTCTCCGTCAACCAGACGAGCAGAATCGCTTTTGCGAGCGTGAAGTTATAGGCATCCTCTTGATCATTCAAGAAAAACTCGAATTTCCGTAAATCGATATAGTTACTTCGTCCTTTAAGCAATGCAATCTGGACCGGCGTATCGAACAATTGACGCAAGAGCGGTAAATCACGCGCGAACAGTTGCTCCTGTAATTGAATCGTGTGTGTACTGACGACAATTGGCACTTCATGTTCGAGCGCGTAGTGCGCTGCCGGGACTAAGTAACCGAGCGATTTCCCGGTTCCCGTTCCCGCTTCGACAAGTAACGGCGTTTCTTGATCGAGCGATTGATAGACATGACGCATCATCTCGAGCTGCCCACGTCGCTCTTCATATCCTTCGAATAGACGAGGGAATGTCACGGCATTCAATTCATCAACGAATGGTCCGAACGGTTCAAGAACGGGTGGATGTGCCAACCGCTCCATCGTCTGGCGCTTTTTCAAAGCGATTTTACGGAAACGATCAAACTGTGAATCCTCCTCGATGCCGACTAAACGAATCGCATGGTCGATTTCCTCTTCGATGGCACTGAACAGGCGTGGTGATAAACGTCTTAAGTGCTTCAATGTCTCAAGCGGCAACGTATGTAGTCGTTTGAGTAGTTCAAGCAACAATTCAGCCGTCGCCGAAGCGTCACTCCCTGCCCGGTGCGCCTCTTGATGGGCAAGTTGTAATGACTCTGACAGATGCGACAGCGCGTGGCTTTCTGCTGTCGGAAGTAAGATTCGTGCGAGTTCGACCGTATCGATGACAGGACCTGTGTACGGCAAGTATCCTTCCTCTTCTAACGCATCGTTTAAGAAGTTTAAATCGAACTGCACATTATGTGCGACGAAGACACCACCATCGAGCAATGATAAGACACGTGGTGCAATGACATCGAATGTCTCGGCCTCTTTGACATCTTTATCCGTGATGCCCGTCAACTGGGAAATGAACGGAGGAATCGGTTGGGTCGGACGCACGAAGGCAGACAATTGTTCTGTCAACTGTCCATCTTCAATGACCGCCATGCCGATCTCAATCATCTCATCGCCAGCCTTTATGGAATGACCTGTCGTTTCCAGGTCGACTACGACGTACTTTTTCTTCAACACTGATCCTCCACCTTTTATCCATCCTCTCCATGACCGGATGGCATTTCATTCTTCATCTTAACAAAAAAAGAGACCCGCTGACATGATCGGGTCTCTAAAATTTCATAAGATCGTGTGGGCGATTTCTTGAGACAACATTTGTTTGATGTCGTTCTGTTCATTTAGAACAGCCACTTTTGGAACATGTGTCGCGATTTCTTCCGTGGATAGTTGCGCGTACGCCATGATGATGACCTCATCTCCGACTTGGAAATGGCGAGCTGCCGCACCGTTCAAACAGATGACACCTGAACCACGAGCACCTTTAATCGCATACGTTTCAATCCGTGCACCGTTCTGATTGTTCGTCACTTGGACTTTTTCATTTTCAAGAATCCCGACAGCATCGAGTAAATCTTCATCGATCGTAATCGAACCAACATAGTGTAAGTTTGCCTCGGTGACCCGGGCCTTGTGTAGTTTAGCGTGCATGAATGTGCGTAACATCGTCATGCTCCTCTCGTATATAGTAAATTATCGATCAAGCGTGCCGATGCAAACTGCACGGCGACAGCTAAGAGAATCGTCGTCGTTTGTTCCGTAACGGGTCTTAGTGAGGGATAGTCGACGGCTTCGACGTAATCGATCGTCGTCCCTTCGAATTGAAGTGCTTCGCGCGTCCGATCGAGAACCGTTTCAACAGGCACCCCTTGATCGAGTGCTTGTTTCGCTTGTTGCAACGCCTGCTGGATGCCCGGTGCTTGCGTCCGCTCTGTTTCCGATAGATAGACATTGCGTGATGATTTCGCTAGACCATCCGCTTCGCGAATGATCGGACAACGGACGATCTCAACCGGAACAAAATAATCAGCGACATACGCTTCAATCAATGCGAGCTGTTGTGCATCCTTTAAACCGAAATATGCACGGGTTGGACGGACGACGTTCAATAGTTTGCTGACGACCGTCAACACACCATCAAAATGTCCTGGTCGTGATGCGCCGCATAAGACATCATCACCGGAGCGGACCGTAACACGGGCCATATCCAGCGGATACATCGTCTCGTTCGTCGGATAGAACAGATAATCGACCCCTTCTGCCTCCGCGATCTTCTGATCGCGTTCCGCGTCTCGTGGATAACGATCCAAATCTTCGTTTGGTCCGAATTGTGTCGGGTTGACGAAAATACTCAAGACGACGACATCGTTCTCTTGTCGTGCTTGTTTGAGCAAGGAGGCATGCCCTTCATGCAAGAATCCCATCGTCGGTACAAAACCGATTGAACCGGCTCCCGCTAAACGTTCGCGTAACGTCTGGACGTCCTGGATGATTTTCATTCTTTGGTCCCTCCATAAAGCGCACCAATCAGTTCTTCGTCCATCTGGAACGAGTGTGCTAGTTCAGGGAAAGCACCGGCTTTGACGTCTTTGACGTAAGCAGCGATTGCTTCCGTTCCTGAAGTATTCCAGTCCGTGTACGCTTTAACGAACTTCGGTAAACGACCGACACCATACGTCAAGATGTCATGATAAACAAGTACTTGACCGGCGACGTCTGCGCCAGCACCGATGCCGATGACCGGAATCGAGAGGAGCTCTTGAATGCGTTTCGCGAGCGGATGCGGTACACATTCGAGGACGAGCATCTTCGCTCCGGCACGCTCTGCTTCCAAACTGTCTGCAATCAGTTGTTCGGCTGCTTCTAGTGATTTCCCCTGGACTTTAAATCCTTCAAGGACACCGACGGATTGTGGTGTTAATCCGAGATGCGCGACACAAGGCATCCCAGCGTCCGTCAAACGACGAATCGTTTTTAAAATCTCCCCTGCCCCTTCCAGTTTCAAGGCATCTGCCTGCGATTCTTGGAAGATACGCGCTGCTGATTCAAGCGTGCGATCAAATGAACCGTGATAGCTTGCGAACGGCATATCGACGATCATGAACGTCTGTGGTGCGCCGCGGCGTACCGCGCGCGCATGATGAACCATGTCGTCGACCGTGACAGCAATCGTTGAGTCATAGCCGAGGATGACGTTCCCGAGGGAATCGCCGACGAGCAACATATCAACTCCTGCTGCCTCTGATAGTTTTGCTGAAGGATAATCATACGCCGTCAACATGACGAGCTTCTCTCCAGCTTGTTGTTTTTTGAGTAATGGACTCATTGTGTGCATCGTGTTCTCTCCTTACGTGTGTAGGGAGGACAAAAGGAAAACGCCTTCTTCTCCAAAATAAATGCATGCGGAAAAGAAGGCGGAATAATTGAATATCGTCCTTCTGTCCCTGTCCGTTAAGATCAAGGCAGTTGAAACAGCTAAAACTGGCACCTGTCAATTCGGTATGGTTCCGGCAAGCGGATACCATCCGTGGCTTTATTATACATGACGGGAAAAGCTCTCTGCAAACCGTCTGATTCAAACCCTCATTCTTTTTCCCAGTAAATCAGCTCTGCCGAATGGAAACGGGTCTCCCCCGTTTCCGTCTCAATCCGAATCGTGCCCGTCTCGTCAATACCAAGCAATGTTCCGGAAGCGGTCATCTGACGTGTCCGTAACGTCACTCGTTCATGTAAGCGATCTGCGAGTGTTTCCCACTCGGAGACGAAAGATCCGAACCCTAGCTCGAGCCACTGTGTGTATAGTCGTTCAAATCGATTCAAAAAAGTCGCGACGACCTCCGCACGTCGGAAAGTTCTTCCTGATTCTCGGACGAGCGAGGTAGCACGATCTTTGATCCCTTCCGGAAACTGCTCGTGATGCACATTGATCCCGATGCCAATGATGACTGAACTGATTCGGTCCGCCTCGGTCTGCATTTCCGTCAAAATGCCTGCCACCTTACGACCGTTGATCAAGATATCGTTCGGCCATTTAATCGTAACCGGAACATTGAATGTTTGAAGAGACTGGGCAAGTGCAATACCTGCTACGAGCGTTAATTGACCTGCTTGGTGCATCGGTACATCCGGTCGGACGAGTAGACTCATTGCGATGCCTTCATTTTTCGCTTCATGCCACGTTCTCCCTAGCTGTCCGCGTCCATTCGTCTGGTGATCGCATACGACGAGTGTTCCTTCCTGCGCTTGCTGTTGCGCTTGCTCATGTGCAATCCGCTGCGTCGTGTCCAGTTCTTCGAAATGAAGGATGTGGCGACCAAGACGCGCTGTCGTTAACCATTGTTCAATGGCAATCGGCGTCAGCAAATCGCCTTCATCGACTAATTGATAGCCTAGTTTTTTATTCGAGATGATCTGGTATCCTTCTTCCTTTAAGGTTTGCATATGTTTCCAAATGGCGGTACGTGAAATATTTAACGTCTCTGCTAATTCCTGTCCGGAGTACCACGTCCGCTGACGAAGTGCGATCAAGATTTGTTCTCGGACTGAGTGCGCCATCGCTCTACCTCCTTCAGTAATGTCACGCGGTCGTTTGGGCAAGCACGCGTGACGACACTGTATTCCAAATGCAAAAGTGCTTCCTTGATCTGTTGTTTTTGAAGACCGAGGCCGATCATGTCTTTTCCGTCGACAGAGAGCTCTTTACGACTGCGAATCGGTAAGTCTGATCGCTCTGGATAATCCGTTCCGGTCATTTCCTGAAGGATCATCAGTTCCTCGTCCGACAACTGATAACGATCCCAGTCTTGTAACGGTCGGTGTAACAGAGGTGTTAAACGCACAGCGAGCTGCACTTGATGTTTCGATCGTTTCCAGCGCGTCAATTGATCTTTCGCAAGACCGGCATCGAGTACGAGTGTCCAGACGGCATCTTTTGAGACACCCTGAAACGACTGCTGCGCTAGTCCTTTGACGATTTCTGAAGTCATACCGGGGAGGTAGCGTTCGATTCCTGTCCGGAGCATCGCCTGTAACGCCTGCTGTTTTCCAGGACCAAGTAAGAGTTTCTCGAACTCGATTGCGATCCGCTCAATCGCAACGGCCTCTAGATGCGGAGCGAGTTTAACGATTGCTCGTTCAGTTGCCTCGTCAAGCGAGAAATCTAGTTGGCTCATGAAGCGGAACGCCCGCATCATCCGAAGCGCATCTTCATTAAAACGTTCAGCTGGTTCGCCGACCGTCCGGATAATTCGCTCTTCGATGTCGCGCGCTCCGCCGAACAAATCCACACGTCCGGATGGTCTGAGTGCCATCGCGTTGATCGTAAAATCACGCCGGGTCAAATCCTCTTCCAAACTAACGCCAAGCGTCACCGCATCCGGTCGCCTACGATCGCTATAGGTTGCTTCCGAGCGGAACGTCGTGATTTCGTACGGTATGTGGTTGAGAACGACCGTTACGGTTCCATGCTCGAGCCCAGTCGGAATGACGACAGGGAATAAGTCGATGATCTGTTCCGGTAACATCGAACTCGCTAAATCATAGTCTCCTGGTGTCCGGTCGAGTAACATGTCGCGAACGGCACCACCAACGATATAAGCCTCACCACCCGCTTGTTCGATCGTCTGAATGATATGATGCGCCCCTTCAAGCAAGTTCATGACGCGCACACACCCGTTCATAGACTTGTTCATAACGACGGACGATCTCATTCGAATCAAAACGACGACGAGTATCGCGAATACCCTCTTCTGCCATCCGTTCTCGTAACAACGGATCATCCGCAAGTTCACCGATGCGCGCCGCAGCGACCTTAACGTCGTAAGTCGGAACGATATATCCGGTGACGCCGTCCTGTATGACTTCCGGTAAGCCACCTGCTGTCGAGACGACACTCGGGACCCCAATTGCCATCGCCTCAAGGACGACGAGCCCGAACGCTTCTTTTTCTGACAACAGGACATGAATATCACTAATGGCGAGCAATTGCGCGACGTGTTCCTGTTTACCGGCAAAGATCACTTTGTCGTAAATGCCGAGTTCCTTTGCGCGACGTCTCGTTTGTCCCATTTCTGGACCATCCCCGACGAGCAACAGACGCATCTTCCGGTCTTTCGCTGCAATGGCGAACGCCGCAAGCGTATCATCGATTCGTTTGACCGGTCGGAAGTTCGAGATATGAATGACGACGACTTCGTCCGCTTCGATGCCGTAATGCCGCTTCAAGCGTTCATCCCGCATCGGATAATAGACACTCTCGTCAATCGAGTTCGCAATGACATCGATGTCGTAGTGTGCATTGAGCGTCGCATTCGTCTCAAGTGCTAGACTCTCTGAGACGGCCGTGACCGCGTCTGATCGTTCGATGCCGTATCGAATAGCCGGTTGCATCTCTAAATCTTGCCCGATGACGGTGATGTCCGTTCCGTGTAACGTCGTCACGACGGCGACGCCTTTTTTCTTAGCCATGTTTCGTCCGAGATCTGCACAGACCGCGTGCGGAACGGCGTAATGGGCATGGATGACATCAAGATCGAATAAATCAATGATTTCTGCGACTTTTGATGCTAACGTAATGTCGTATGGTGGATATTTAAAAACGGAATACTGGTTGACTTCAACCAAGTGGACCGTGATGTTTGGTCGATATTCCGTCAGGCGAAACGGCATGCTCGACGTAATGAAGTGGACCTCATGTCCACGGTCCGCAAGTTTCATTCCGAGCTCCGTCGCGACGACCCCACTCCCGCCGACGGATGGATAACAAAGAATCCCAATTGCTTTTTTCATGATAAAACCACACTCTCTTTATGTCTTCTATTCGTCTCTATTCTAAGCAATATCAATCGGAATGACCATACTGATCACTTTTCGAATGATTTTCATAGGAAAAGCTAGTCTTTTTCCGACCGTGCCGTTACCCTAGAGAAAGAGTCTTGATTTGAAAGGAGCATACGGAAATGGCACCTCCATTCCAATTCCCGATTCGGATCCAGAACATCCTCTGGATTTTAGTCGGATCGTTCATCTTTGCTTTTGGTATTTATCATTTTAACGTTCAAAATGAGTTAGCAGAAGGCGGTTTCACCGGAATCACGCTGATTCTAAAAGGTCTGTTCGGATTATCACCATCGATCACGAACTTAGTATTGAATGTCCCACTTTTTTTCGTCAGTTATAAAATTCTTGGTCGGACGACCTTCGTCTACACGTTGATCGGTACATTCAGTTTTTCCTTCTGGTATGGATTGATTGCCAAATATTCACCACTCGTCATCGACCTGCGTGACGATATGGTGCTTGCTGCGCTCTTTGCCGGTGTATTCATCGGCGTTGGTCTTGGTATCATCTTCAACAATGGTGGTACGACTGGTGGTGTCGATATCATCGCGCGTTTGACGAAACGCTACTTCGGTTGGTCGATCGGTCGAACATTCTTGATCTTCGATTTCTTCGTCATCGTCGCATCCTTGACGTATCTCGACTACAAGCAAGCGATGTATACGTTACTTGCCGTCTACGTCGGTGCCCGCGTCATCGATTGGATGCAAGAGGGCACGTATGCCGGTAAAGCAGCGATGATCATCAGTGATCACCGGACGGAGATTGCCGACGGTATTCATGCGACGATGAATCGTGGCACGACCCGTCTAATCGCAAAAGGCGGTTACTCTGGACGGGATCTCGAAGTATTGTACGTCGTCGTCGCTCGCAATGAAATCAATCGCTTGAAGACGCTCGTTAAAAGTGTCGACCAGCACGCCTTCATCACGTTGCATGATGTCTATGAAGTAACGGGAGAAGGATTCACGTTCGACGAAAATCGAGTCCCAATCAAAGAAACGTAAAAAAAACACGGATCGCTCAAACGAGCAATCCGTGTTTTTCATTTTAGTCATCACTTGACGGGTTGAAGACGAGCAGTGCGAGACGAAGAAACTCGGCGACGGCGACAAGTGTTGCTGCGACGTACGTCCAAGCGGCTGCGTTCAAGACACGGCGTGAACCACGTTCTTCTTCCGCGTCGATGATTCCGTGATCTGTCAATTGCGCCATTGCTCGGTTCGAAGCATCGAACTCGACCGGTAACGTGACGAGTTGGAAGATGACCGCTCCAAGCATCAGCACGACACCTAGCATCGCAAGACCAGTGAACCCAGCGAATAGACCAATCAACAACAGAGGGAACGATAAGTTCGACGTGATTGAGGCGACAGGTGCAATGCGGTGCCGGACACGCATCATGTTATAATCCGTCGCATCTTGGATGACGTGACCAATTTCGTGTGCTGCAATCGAAACGGCTGAGACCGTCGAACCGTAATAGACGTCTTCTGAAAGCCGGACGACTTTATTTGTCGGATCATAATGATCGGACATCGTTCCACCAATCGGCTCGAGCCGGACGTTCGTAATCCCGTTCTGCTTCATGATGAAGTCAGCGACCTGTGCTCCTGTCACCCCACTCTGAATCGGAACATCTTGATATTTTTTATAGGTGCTCCGCACCCGCATCTGAGCCCAAATCGGGACGATCATGATGATCGCGAGATAAATCAAATAGTTTGCCACGAGACATCGTTCCTTTCTTTTTTATTTATAGGTCTATTTTATGTTCAAGCGACCTTATTGTCAATTGAATCGCGTGCGACAAACAGATATCCCATCAAAAGACATAATCCAGTCAACCAGAAAGAACCGTATCCGATCCATTTGATGTGCTCTGCAAGCGCCGGGTACCGGGGCCATTGCCCAAGGACATAATCGACGACATCGTTATGAACGACCCAAATCGCAACGAGAACAAGTTCCTTGATGCGAAATGTCATCAAAGGACTGAATAACAACGCCTGAAACGCCATCGCTCCGTGCGACACCATCAGCATCAGTGCCATCGTTGTTAAGTAGGCGTTTGATGTGCCGAGTTCGTTCAACATCAAGGCATTCATGACGACCGCCCAGACACCATATTTGATCAATGTCACGAACGCGAGCGCTTCAAACAAGCGGGAACGTCGTCCGAAAATCCATAGAAAAACGATGATCGTAAGGAACAGCGATGCGGTTGGGCTATCCGGAATGAACGGATAGAAGTACCACTTCGATGTCGCGAGTTGTGGTTCATACCAGTAGTAGCCGTATAAGGTGCCTGCTAAGTTGATCAATCCGACGATCCAAAGCACGGCTTTATGACGGAGTAAAGTAAATATTCCTTGCAATCGTTTCACCTCATCATCGACAAAAGCCGGAGGATTGCTCCCCCGGCTTTTGGCTTATTTATTGTTTTCGCCGCCTTCACCGTATGAAGCGATGAATTTCGCAAGTTCTTTATGATCGGCATCTGAGCCTTTGAACTGACCAGCCGGCATCGAACCGACACCTTTGACTGCGATATCATAAATCTCTTTTTCAGTCTTTTTCGTTCCGACGAGCGCTGGAGCTGCTGCTCCACCTTCGAGGTTCTTACCATGACAGTTGACACATGACTGGTTCGAATAAATTTCGTATCCTTTTGCCGATGTATCAATTTTTGGTCCTTCGTTCATCGTCAACTCACCTTGCTTGTGGATGGTATCCCAGTGTGTCGTTTGAACAGATTCCCATGTCAAGAAGACGATCGAGACGACTGCGAGGAGCATCATGCTGACGGCGACTGGCCGTTTCGCAGGACGGCGTTCAAGACCTTGGTCGAGCCATGGCGCGACGAGAAGTGCTGTGAACGCAAGACCTGGAAGGATGACTGTTCCCATCAAGATGTATGGACCTGCAGCGAATTGGTATTTCAAGAGCTGATAGAGGAATAGGAAGTACCAGTCCGGAAGTGGAATGTACGACGTATTCGTCGGATCGGCAATGTTTTGAAGTGGTGCTGCTTCTACGATTGTCAGAGTCATGAAGCCGATCAAGAAGACCGCTCCAACCATCCATTCGCGAAGTAAGAAGTTCGGCCAGAACGCTTCCGTTCGACCTGGATATTCCGAATAGTCTTTTGACTTGTTCGGCATCCGGTTATTGATCGACACCCGTGAATCGGTGACGAATTTCATTCCTTTACCACGATGCATCGTGTTCTCCCCCTTTTTTGTTGTCTAGATGATAGTCGGTTTAAAGTGGTCCAGAGATCCCTTGTTTACGGATCATCAAGAAGTGGGCCCCGAGCAAGACGAACAATGCTGCAGGAAGGAAGAAGACGTGAATCGCAAAGAATCGAGCGATTGTACTTGCGCCGACGATTTCTCCACCCGCAAGGAGGGTCTTCGCGATACCACCGATGACCGGGATACTTTCAGCAATCTGAATCGTAACTTTTGTCGCGAACAACGCTTTCATGTCCCAAGGCAATAGGTATCCTGTCAGACCGAGAGCTAAGACGACGAAGAACAAGAGAACTCCGACGACCCAGTTCAATTCACGTGGTTTTTTGTATGAACCAGTGAAGAAGACACGTAATGTATGTAGGAACAACATTACGATAACGACAGACGCACCCCAGTGGTGCATACCACGAACGATTTGTCCGTGTGCGACTTCGTTTTGTAGATAGTAGACGGACGCGTGTGCGTTGATGATGTCCGGTACATAATACATCGTCAAGAACATCCCCGAAAGAATCTGGATGACGATCGTAAAGAACGTCAATCCGCCAAAACAATAAACGAAAGCTGAAAAGTTATGTGCCGGGTTGACGTGCTCCGGTACTTCATGATCGGCGATGTCTCGCCAGAGCGGCGTAATATCAACGCGCTCATCAATCCAATCATAGATTTTTTGCATCATCGCTTACGCACCTCTTTCGACTGGTTTACCAAGGTAGAGGTAACCATCTTTCTGTTGCATTTCATACTCATCGAGTGGTTTCGTTGGAGGCGTACCAGGTACGTTCGTGCCATCCTTCGTATACCGTCCGAAGTGACATGGGCAATAGAATTGCTCCGGGTGCGTTGGATCTGCGCCGAAGCTGACTTGGCAACCTAAGTGTTTACAAATCGGTGAAAGGGCCAAAATTTCTCCCTTATCATCTTTGAACACCCAAGCCGACAACGTTTCTTCGAACTCATACCACGCATCTTGCGTTTGTTTCTTGAAGTCGACCCGTTTTGGTTCTGTCGTGATATCCGACAACTTCATTACTTTTACTTTATCGCCTGCTCCTGATTTCTTCAGGACTGGATCAACTGCGAAGTTGACCATCGGCATGACCATTGTCGCAGCCATGAAACCGCCGACGCCTGTCAATGTATACGTCAAGAATTGACGACGTGTTACGTTAGACCCGTTTTGAGCCATCTCGATCCCCCCTTGTGATGTACGCTGTGCCCCAAGACGACAGTACTTCACACAAATTTCTCACATGGTAATAGTATCTTAATAAAATCATTGCGTCAACCGCTTCATAGCGCGGTCCAACGGTTTCCTAACTGTTCGAGAACTTGTCCAACAAAATTCCCGACCATCTGACCTTGTTGGTCACGACTCATCGTCTCAAGAGCTAGACGTGGCACGTAGATAATCTCTTCTGCGGCAGTCTCCTTCCACCTTAAATCAGCGGTGATGAAGGTGATGAAACGGAATTGCCCGGAAGCAGCCGCTTGACGCCATCCTTCCAACTGTTCGATCGACGGTACATCGATGTAGGTCATGGCAGGTAAGAGCAACGCCCGTCCAGATAGCTGGCGTTCGACTTCGGACGCCACCGTCAATGTCATGTCTGCGCATTCCGCATAAGCATGCATCGCCTCATCGAAACCGATCGGAAGCAAAGGCACGATTAGCGTGTCGATATACGCTTGCTCGCTTCGTGTCCGCTGTACGTCGGATGGTTTGAAACGCAAGTCATTTCCCCCTTTCTTTCTTACTTACAATTCGTCACATTTAATGTATCATATCCACATTTCCTCCTGCTCTCTTAATGTGAACGTTTTATGAAATTCCACCCTATTTTTCTTCATATTTTGCACAAATCTTCACATACGAAAAAGACTCTATCGCCTGTTATAAGCAATAGAGTTCTTTGATTAAGGGAGTTGATTTCGAACGAGACGTAACTGTTCGGAAAGGGAGTGGAATCGATGTTGATCGCGTGCATCAAGTGCTTCATCGATCAATCGGACCAACCGTTCTTCTTCTTGTCGATTGACCGTGACAGCGATGAAATGAGTCGCTTCATCTGCTAAACGCGGTTCAACAGCGACTTCCGGACGAAATGGATTTTCTTCCAGTAAAGACAAGTATTCATCGTCCATCATCATGCCTTGGAAGTTTAGCTCGATGTAGATATCTTCCGATGTCAAACGAATGTCATGATACGCTTTTTCTGGATCTAGCGTCGTGACGTCCCCTTTTTTAAAAAGAAACGGTTCCGCATCGAATCCATATGTCGTCATGATAATGGCTTTCGGAGCGAAAGTCGCATTTTGAACGAAGTGTACCTGCTCGAGTTTTGCCTCGTTACGCAACCAGTAATCGATGATCCATTTTGCTTCCCGTCGCTTTAACGTGTAATAGGTCAAGATGCGGCGTAAGAATCGCTGCTTTCTCTCTATCATCTCAATCCTACTCCCTTCTCCCGTGAAGTCATCCATCCATTCGTTCAACATAGTCGACGAGTTCGTTATCCTCTGGTGTCAACTGTGCAGCGCGTCGTAAGAGACGTTGTCCCTCTTCACGCCGTCCTTCCTCGACGAGTGCAAAACCATACTCTTTCAAGAAAAGCGCGTCTTCCGTGAATGCGCCTTCGACTATCGCATAGTTCTCCATCGCTTGCGTGTATTCCTCTAACGCATATAAAGCGCGCGCCCGGTACCATGTCAGAATTGGAGCCGTGACATGTTCTTCAATGGCTGAGATCGTCTCAATCATTGCTTCATGATCCTCGTCTTCTGCCAGTAACGAAAGCAAACGTTCCGCTGCGACGATTGATTCCGGGTTTAAAGCGAGTGCTTCACGTAACGCTTGAACACTTCCTGCGCGATCGCCGAGTTTGAGAAGGAATAAGGCTTCCATCGTCCGTAACTCGTCATTATAATCATCGCGCTCCATCCCTTGCTTGATGACGTTCAGTGCTTCTTTCGTCAGCCCAAGTTCGGCTTGGCTTTCCGCGTACGGTACATACGCTGATGTATAATCCGGATCCTGCGCAATCAATTGTTGGAATGTCTCGACTGCTTTTTGGTGTTGACCGACACGGTGAGCCGTCATCGCAAGACCAAACAGCGTATGCAAGTCGGAACGTTCTGCGACAGCACGTTCATACAGTGGAATCGCATCCTCAAATTGTCCTGTCATCGCGAGTGATTCCGCGTACAGGGCATCGAGCGGCAATTCAGCACGTAACTCTGGACGCTCTGCGATTTCAGCGAATAGTAGTACCGCTTGATCAAACGCACCGAGCGTCATGTAGAGCTCGGCTAATCCGTATGCCAGTAATGGTTCTTCAGGAGCGAGATTACGTGCTTCCTTCAGCTTCGCTAATGCCACTTCGTCAAGACCTTGTGACTGATAGAGGTCAGCGAGTAATACGAGAGAACGGGGACCATATTCCATGTCCGTTGTGTCGACCTGCTCAAGGACAGAAATCGCTTCCTCTTCCCGGTCCAAATCGATATAACATTCTGCCAGTAACAAGGCGACTCCGGCGTTACCTGCGTATTCGACGTAAAGCGGTGCCAATAGATTAACTGCTCGGTCTGATAATCCAAGTTCGATATAGAGATCGGCAACCGCGAGGCGATCCTCATCCGTCCCTGTCTTTTCGAGTTGTTCTAGTGTCGCTAAGGCTTCCGAGGTATGGCCGTGTTCTAGTTCTTCGATGATGCCATTCAATACTTGTTCATTCAAGGCAAACGCCCCACTTTCTGTCATCCGCCTATTTCTTACTCAGATCGGTCGGATTGAAGTTTCTTTAAATCATCATAGAACGTTGGGTAGCTGACTTCAACTACTTCGCGTCCATGCACTATAATTTCCGGGTTGATTGTCGCCGCGATCGTCAACATCATCGCGAGTCGGTGATCACCTGCACTGTCGACTTCCGCTGCTTGCAAAGGTGTCGGTCCTTCGATAATCATACCGTCATCCGTCGCCTCGATATTCGCCCCGAGACGCCGTAACGCCGTCACGACCGTCTCGATCCGGTCCGTCTCCTTGACACGGAGCTCTTCCGCATCGCGAATGATCGTTCGTCCCTCTGCTTGCGTCGCAAGCAATGCAAGTAACGGGATCTCATCGATCAAGGAAGGGATTTGTTCACCTTCGACCGTGGTCGCTTGCAACGATGTCGTCTCGACGGTCACATCTGCCGTCTCCTCTCCACCATCTTCTGAGCGATGATCGATTTCGACACTTGCCCCCATCTGGCGCAACGTCTGTAAAAAACCGATCCGTGTCGGATTCATCAAGACGTGCGTCGTCGTGATCCGACTATCCTGCCCGATCGCTGCTGCCGTCCACCAAAACGCTGCTGACGATGGATCCCCCGGGATGTCGAGTGACGTCGCTTGTAAATGTACAGGACCTTGAACACGAATATGTCGACCATCTTCGTAGTCATCGATCGATACGTCAACGCCAAACTGCGGCAGCATCCGTTCCGTATGGTCCCGTGATAGAATCGGCTCGATGACCGTCGTCTCGCCCGTCGCATGTAAACCTGCGAGTAAGACGGCACTTTTCACTTGCGCGCTTGCGACCGGTAACGTATACGTCGTTCCGACAAGTGGCGTTCCCGTAATGTGAAGCGGCGCCGTCTCACCTGTTATGTTCGCTCCGAACAAGGCAAGTGGTTCCGTGATCCGTTTCATCGGACGTCTGCGCAAGGAAGCATCTCCATCGAGTACATACGTTGCTTGACCGCCTGCTAGAATCCCACTTAAAAGACGGATCGTCGTTCCCGAGTTTCCACAATCGATCGTTGCTTCATGAAACGTTTCCGTACCGGTGATGCGAATTTCTCCTGCTGTTCGCTCGACGTGTGCCCCAAGCGCTCGCATCGCTTCTAATGAAGCGAGACAGTCCGCTCCTTCGAGTGCATTTCTGACATGTGTCGTTCCTTTAGCGATTCCACCGAACAGAAAAGCACGGTGTGTCATTGATTTATCGCCCGGTACTTGTACTGTTCCTCTTAATCCCATTCTAAACACCTCATTGTTTGATTGAACGCTTGTTGCAATCGTTCTTCACTGATTGCCTCTAAGTCAAAACGTCCTTCTTTCTCAAGGACGAATCGGATCGTAGTTTGGTGATTCTTTTTGTCACGACGCATCAGTTCCAGATATGTCTCGAACGATTGTCGGTCCGGCAATCCGGTTCCGAGACGGTGGAGCAATCGTCCGAGTTGTTCCGCCTGTTCCTCATTTCCTTCCAAAAACTTGACGAAGACGAGTCCGATCCCTACTGCCTCGCCATGCGACAGACCCGGGCTCGCATATTCAACGGCATGCCCGAATGTATGCCCATAATTCAAGAAGGCACGCATCCCTTGCTCCGTCTCATCTTGTTCGACGATATCCCGTTTAACGTTAATCCCTCGTGCGAGCCAGTCTTCAAGATCAAGCTCTTTGATAGTATCCAACGAGACATCGAGTAACGTATCTGCAAACGATGGTCGTGCGAGGAATCCATGTTTGACCAATTCAAAGAAGCCGCTCCGCCATTCCCGATCTGGTAATGTCTGAAGAAGCGTTAAATCATACACGACACCGCTCGGTTGATAAAATGCCCCGACCAAGTTTTTTCCAAGTGATAAATTCACACCGACCTTTCCACCTACACTCGAATCATGTGCTAAGAGTGTCGTCGGAATTTGAATGAACGGGATGCCGCGCAAAAAAGTCGCTGCAACGAATCCCGCTAAATCACCTATCATGCCACCACCAAACGCAAGGATGATACTATGTCGTGTCATTCCATGACGTATTCCCTCTTCCAATAAAGAACCGTAGACCGCAAGCGATTTACTCTGCTCCCCAGCTGGCACAGTGCTGACATGAATGTTTGTTGATTGAGATATAGACCCTAATGCCTCTTGCAACGTGTGCAAGTGCAAGTCGCGAACTGTCTCATCCGTAATGATCCAGATGCGATCTGCCTCGTTCAGCGCCGAAAGATGCGACAAACGTGCTAATGCCCCATTTCCGACAAATACTGGATATGACGTTTTTAACCGGATATCAAGCTCGATCAAAACGTTCGAACCTCCTCTGTATAAGCGGCAACGGCAGCCTGGAGACGATCAATCGTTGATGTTCCGAACATTTCAAGGATAGCGACCGCAATCTCAAACGCAACGACGGCTTCTAAGACAACAGATGCGGCAGGAACGGCACAGGCATCACTTCGCTCGATTTGTGCCGTGAAGGCTTCCTTCGTCTCAATATCGACTGATTGCAGGGGACGATAGAGAGTCGGAATCGGCTTCATCGCTACTTGGACGCGGATCGGCATCCCTGTCGACATTCCGCCTTCGATTCCACCTAGATGGTTCGTCCGTCGATGATATCCAGCGTCATCATGAATGATTTCATCTTGGACGGTACTACCCTTGCGACGACCGAGTTCGTACCCGTCACCAAAACCGACGGATTTCATCGCATTGACGCTGATGACAGCTTGCGCGATTCGGCTGTCGAGCTTCAAATCGTTTTGAGTGAAGGATCCAATGCCTGGCATCATGCCCGTCACGACGACTTCGATCTCACCGCCGAGTGTATCGCCTTCTTTTTTGGCAGCATCAATTTCCTCCATCATTCGTTGACCTGCAAGTTCGTCGGCACAGCGAACAGGTGAAGCATCAATCGTTTCCTGATATTCCACAGGATCTTTCCAAGGAGCATCAATCCCACCGATTGATCGTACATGCGAGAACACTTCAATTCCGAGTTCATTCAGTAATTGTTTAGCGAAGGCACCGACGGCAACACGTGCTGCTGTCTCACGTGCTGAAGAACGTTCCAGCACATCGCGTAAATCACGATGACCGTACTTCAATCCGCCAACGAGATCCGCATGTCCGGGACGTGGACGCGTTAATGTCCGTGGGCGCTCCAACTCTTCTTCGAGCGGTTCCGCCTGCATGACTTGTGTCCAGTGCGTATGATCCTTATTCTCGATGAACAAACTGATCGGTGATCCCGTCGTATATCCGTGGCGAATCCCACCACGTGCATCAATCTGATCTTGTTCGATTTGCATCCGTCGACCTCGTCCATATCCCCCTTGACGACGCGTCATTTCACGCTGAATGGCTTCGAAATCAATCGTGAGTCCTGCCGGCATCCCGTCAATGATGACGGTCAATCCTTTTCCGTGTGATTCTCCTGCTGTCATATAACGCATTCGCTTCATCCCTTCCTGTTCAACCGATTTTTTCGTAAAAGAAGCTTTGTTTCATCTTTAATCCAAATCGTTCTGGTTGGAAAATTTGTTCCGTTCCTCCAACGAACAGAATACCGCCTGGTTTTAATGCCTCGACGAACGAACGATAGACATGTGCTTTCGCTTCTTCCGTAAAATAAATCAGTACATTACGGCAGATGATTAAATCAAAACCGGTATCGTACCGGTCGCCTAACAAATTATGTTTACTGAAACGAACAAGTCGTTTGATTTCTGGAACAACTTCGAATGTCTGCTCCTGCTCGATGAAATATTGCTTTTTCCGCGCTTCTACGACCTCATTCAATGCGGAAGCTCCGTATCGACCAAGCTTCGCTTTTTCAAGGACAAGCTCATCCAAATCCGTTGCTTGAATCGTAAAAGCCGACGAATCGAGTCGTTCACTTAAGATCATCGCTAGGGAATACGGTTCCTCTCCCGTCGAACAGGCAGCACTCCACGTTCGAATTCGTCCATGTGCACGTGATTCCAAGACCGGTAAGATGTCTTGCTCCAATTGTTGCCAACGTATCGGATTACGGAAGAATTCACTGACATTAATCGTCATCCGATCTAGAAATTCTTCGTATAACGAGGTACTTTTGTCCATTGCCTGCATATAGGATGCAAACGTACTGTACCCTTTTTTGTCACGTAACGCCGTCAACCGTCGTTTCATCTGTGCTTCTTTATACTGACCGAGATCAATCCCTGATTTGATCTTGAATCTTTGAATGAAAAGTTCGTAATCTTCCAAATGGCACACCTCGCTCACTCTCGATATCAAATGGTCATCTCTTTGACCGGTTCAACTTATTTTCTATAGTAGCATAAAGCTATAGGCATTCCAAAAAGCAATTAACCAATCCGGTCAGTCCGTTTTACAAGAATACGACAAAAGGGATTCGATTGACTCGAATCCCTCCCCGCTTGTCCTACTATTCATGTATTAGACATTAACTGGCTGTCCTTGAAACCAAAGACCCAGCTCACGCTCCGCACTTTCGATACTGTCTGAACCATGAATGACGTTCTCACTCATCGTGTTCGCAAAATCACCACGGATCGTTCCAGGTGCTGCTTCAAGTGGTTTTGTTTTTCCGATCATCAAACGAGAAACGGCAACGACGTCTGCCCCTTCAACACGCAGAGCGACGACAGGACCTGACGTCAGGAAAGTGACCAACTCTCCAAAGAATGGTTTCTCCGCATGTTCCTCGTAGTGTGCTTTTGCGAGTTCTTCTGTAACGTTCATCATTTTCATTTCACGAATGATGAATCCTTTGCGTTCGATCCGTCCGATGATTTCCCCAATCAATCCACGTTTTACGCCATCCGGTTTGACCATTAAAAATGTCTGTTCCATCTCTAGTTCCCCCTATGAAATGCTTTTAGAAAAGCGCTTACATAGTCAGTTTACTGGCTTTTTAGAAGAACAGCAAGAAATTTTTGACAATCTTTATCCTTTTCGTTTACCAACGTAGCGCGCCACTTCTTCGAGCGATCGTTTAGCGGAAGATTTAGGTAAGGGTTCGAGCCGGTTGATGGCACGACGAATGTAAAGATCGACCGTTCGTTGTGTTCGTTCGAGTGCACCTGAAGTTTGAAGAAATGCTAGCAATGGTGCAACTTCTTCATGGGTAGGCATCGTCTCGATTTTCGAAAGACTTTCGTAAAAGGCAGCATCTTCCGCTCCATAAAAGACGGGTAACGTCTTATGTCCATGACGTAGATCCTCTGCCACTGGCTTACCAAGTTGCGTTTGATTCGCTGTGAAGTCAAGCAAATCATCAGCAATCTGAAAAGCGAGTCCGATATCTCGTCCAAACAGTCGTAACGCTTTCGTATCGGCCGCTGAACAATTCGCAACGATTGCACCTAGATGGCAACTTGCTTCAATGAGAATGGCTGTTTTTCGTTCAATTCGTTTGATATAACGTTTAATCGACTGTTCCCAATCATATTGATCATAGATCTGTTCAATCTCACCCTCGCAAATTTCACGCATTGTATGGACCATGACTTGGACCAGCTCTGGTTTTCCGACTTCTCCAATCAACCGAATCGCTTCCCCAAACAAATAATTGCCTGAATAAAGCGCCACTTCTTCATCGAAGTATTGCATAACGGTCGGTTTTCCTCGTCGTAGTTCAGCGTCATCAATGACATCATCGTGTACAAGCGATGCCATATGGACGAGCTCAAGACTTGCTGCTACACGGATCAGTTCATCGCGATCTGCCTCACCGAATTTAGAGGCTAACAATACGAACGCTGGTCGAATCCGTTTTCCACCAGCTTTCAGCAGTTGTTTTCCTGCTGCATCAATCGTTGGTTCCTCCGAAGCGATATGACTGATCAGAAAACGATCGACTAAATTAACTTCCTTCGTGACATCACGGTAGATGGAATGCAGTGACATCTCACCACTTCTTCCCAAGGTGCATCGCAGCAGCCCCACCCGCAAATGCTTTGACTTCCACTTGCATGAAGCCTGCCTGTTCGAAGAGTTGTTTCAGTTCGACACGGTCGAGGAACACTTCCGTTGATTCTTGTAACCAGTTGTATTGATCATACGATTTAGCAAGCAAACGACCTACTTGTGGCATGATTTTTCCAAAGTATAGCGAATATGCTTCTCGGAAAATCGGTGCCGTCGGTTGACTCGTTTCCAGACAGACGACCGTTCCACCTGGTTTTAAGACGCGATGCATCTCTTTAATGACCTGAAGGTAATCAGGAACGTTCCGTAAACCGAAACCAATTGTCACGAAATCAAATGAGTTGTCACCAAACGGTAAATCCATCGCATTTCCGTGAATCAATTCGATGTTTTTCATATCGAGCGCTTCTACTTTCTCCACGCCGACTTTTAACATATTCTCTGAAAAATCAAGTCCCTTGATGACACCAGTCGGACCGGCTGCTTTTGCCAGTTGAATCGTCCAGTCTGCCGTTCCACAACAAAGATCAAGACATTTAGCACCTGGGAAGACTTGCATCCGGCGCATCGTTTCGCGTCTCCACAATTTATGCAGTCGGAAGCTGATGACTGAATTCATTTGATCATAGTTCGTTGATATCGATTGGAACACTTCATACACTTTTTTTTCTTTATCTTTTGTCTGCACACTGCTCACCCTTTCCAAGATCTCATGCTACCGCCATCTGTTCGAGATGCGATAACAGTAATTTCTGTGCGACCAGATCTAGCTGCTCTGCCTGTTGTTGAATGATCTGCCGTCCTTGTCGTGTCAGCCATTCTCGTTTGGTGATTGTCGCGAGTCCTTGCATTAATCCGAACTCTGCTGTTAACCATAAGAGAACCCGTTCTTCCGTTGATTCATAGTTCATTTCGTGTAAGGCACACTTCGCTTCATTGACACGTTGAATGGTCCGTCCGAGTGAGACAAGAACCTCTTTCGGCAAACCCGCTAATTGTTCGAAGAAGTAGCTCGAGAAAAGATCTCCAGCTAATACAAGAAGCTGTCTTTCCTTCGAACCGCGTAATGTTTTATTGACGCGTTCATGCAGACGTAAGGCGACTTGTGCGAAATGAATCGCTTTGACGAGTGCTTCTGAATCTAGCTTGTCATGTTGAGCGACATCAATCAACCAACGGATCTGTTCACGATCGATGGAAGGGAAATCCACATGTCGAGCCAATCGTGTCGTTTGTTTAGTGGTGAGTGCAGTGATGATTTCATCCACGCGCAGCTCATGTTGTTCCATGCTTTTACCCCCCGATCTCCAGTGCCATCTCGTTGATGGACGTTCTTCTTTTTTAATATACCATAATCGGCGGGCTTTCACGCTTCTGAATGTCCACAAAAAAGCCGCCCGAGAAAATCTCGGGCGACTATGTAGCCGGATTACTTCACAGCATCTTTCAATGCTTTACCTGGTTTGAAGGCAGGTACTTTGCTTGCTGGAATCTCGATATCTTCTTTCGTACGTGGGTTGCGACCTTTACGGGCTGCACGCTCACGGACTTCGAAGTTACCAAATCCAATCAATTGGACTTTCTCTCCAGACTGAAGTGTCTCAGTGATCGATTCGAATGTTGATTCAACAACTTTCGTCACGTCTTTTTTTGTAAGACCTGATTTTTCGACGACTGCTTGAATGAGTTCAGTTTTGTTCATTACTTTCACCCCCTCCCAATCACTTCTTCGAGGGTAATCATACCCTATAAACGTTGCTATTACAACATTTTCGTGTAAATAACGTTCAATTTTCAGATTCTTCGCTCGATTTCTCTGAAAACACAGGTTCGCCTTTTTCGTTTATCGTGTAGCTTTGAGAATAGGCAGGAACAAAAGGTTGATCTTCATAAAGCAAATACCGAATATCCTGACCGACTTTCGGCTTTTTCTTCGCAGTTTGTACAGCTTTCTTCAACTCTGGCAAATAGTTGATGAAAAGACGACCTTGACCATCGACATAGATCGATAGCTTTTCATCTGAGTACGGACTTGGGACAGTCGGTTCTTTTTTGATGAATAACTTTTTATAGTCGAGGGTAAACTGATTTTTTCCGATGGAGCCTTTAAATGGGTACTTATCATTCTTCTTGCGATACGCATCAATTCGGACTTGAAGCTTCTGTAGTTCTTCCGCGACAAGCAAATCCATCAATTTGACAGTCGGCTTCGTCTCAACGTCGACCAACAAATAGATGAATGTTCCCCCGCCTTCAAAACTGTTCGTTGGTGGATCACTCATATAACGAGGTATCAGACGGCCCAGTTCGATTTGATAACGTTCCATGAGTGGCGTATCTGCCTCCATCGTTTTGATCGGCAAAACACCTGTGTCTTTCTGGTATGCATCGACGGCATCCTGAACGGTACGCAATTGTTGCGGATACGGCACGCGGTTCGACGGTTTCTGGCTGTCCGGAAAGAGACAACCTGATAATAACGTCACCGGAATGAGCATGAGTAGTACGAACCACTTTTTCATGCGCTCGGTCCCGCCATGACGATGAATACCATGATGATCGACGCAACGATGAAACAAACGAATGCCAAGGTTGACACGAGAATCTGCCAAATCCCTTTCAACTTCGTCCGACTGACCGTGACCAGCAAGACACTGATCGCAAAGAGTCCGATGCCAGCGAACGAAATCCACATTTTTAATAATCCTGGACTCAAGGTTTCCACCCCACTCCGTTAATCTTTCGTCGTGAAGAGATGCTCGATCTCATTTTTTTGTGGTCGTTGCATCAACTTTTTGACTTCTTCTTCCGGTGTATGACCGTCAAAGAGAACATGGTATAAAGCAGAAGTAATTGGGAGTTCACATTGTTTCGACTCTGCTAGATCATATGCAGCTTGTGTCGCACGAACACCTTCTACGACCATTCCCATGTTTTCAAGCACTGTCTCTAGTTTTTCTCCTCGACCGATGGCATTTCCCGCACGCCAATTTCGGCTATGGACAGAAGTACAAGTGACGATTAAGTCACCCATTCCTGTCAAGCCGGTGAACGTCATTGGGTTTGCCCCAAGCATCGTTCCAAGACGAGCCATCTCGACCATTCCACGCGTAATCAAGGCTGCCTTGGCATTGTCCCCGTAACCGAGACCATCTGTCATACCCGCAGCAAGTGCAATGATATTCTTCAATGCTCCACCGAGTTCTGCCCCGATGATGTCCGCATTGAGGTAGACACGGAAGTTTTCATTCGTAAACAATTCCTGCACACGACCAGCCTCTTCTAAATCATCCGATGCAACGGTCACCGTCGTCGGTTTACGTAACGCAACCTCTTCAGCATGTGAAGGACCTGTCAAGACACAAACCGCTTTACGTTTCGCCGGGTCGACCTCTGCTTCGATCAACTCAGACAATCGAAGATGTGTCTTCGGTTCGATTCCTTTTGATGCATGAATCAGGACGACTGGTTCTGTCAATAGTTCATTTAATTGACGAGAAACCGCACGAATCGCAGATGACGGTGTCACGATCAAAATATGTGTCGCGCCTTCGACCGCCACTTTGAGATCCGTCGTCGCCTTCAAGGATTGTGGCAACACGACGCCCGGCAAGAATTGCGCATTTTCATGATGCTCATTGATGCGGTCGACATTTGTTTGTTCACGACCGTAAAGAATGACTTCCTGATCATTATCGGCTAAGACGAGCGAGAGCGCTGTTCCCCAGCTTCCCGCTCCGATGACAGCGATTTTGGTCATACTGACTCACCTCATTATTGTTTTTGACGAGCTAAAATCCGGATTGGTGTACCTGTGAAATCAAATGCCTCCCGAATCCGGTTCTCGAGATATCGTTTATAAGAGAAGTGAAGCAACTCTGGATCATTGACGAACAAGACGAACGTTGGCGGACGCGACGCGACTTGAGTCGCATAGTTAATCCGTAGACGAACCCCTTTATCTGTCGGCGCAGGGTTCATAGCGACGGCATCGACGATGACATCGTTCAAGACACTTGTCTGAATCCGTTGCGCATGACTGTGCGCTGCTTGCTGAATAACTGGTAATAACGTTTGTAAACGACGTTTTGTTTTAGCTGAGACGAAGACGATTGGTGCATAGTCAAGGAAACGGAATTCTTCCCGAATCTCTTCTTGCATCTTTTTCATCGTCTTATCATCTTTTTCAACAGCATCCCATTTATTGACGACAATGATGACCGCGCGACCTGCTTCATGGGCATATCCTGCTACTTTTTTATCTTGTTCGATGATACCTTCTTCACCATCAAGAACAACACAGACGACATCTGCTCGTTCGATTGCTTTTTGAGCACGCATGACACTAAAGCGTTCTGTCGATTCATAGACTTTCCCGCGTTTTCGCATCCCTGCCGTATCGATGATGACGTATTCTTGTTCATCCCGCGTAAACGGTGTATCGATCGCATCACGTGTCGTACCAGCGATATTCGAGACGATGACACGCTCTTCACCAAGAATCGAGTTCGTCATACTTGATTTCCCGACGTTCGGACGACCAATCAAAGCAAACTTGATCGTACTTTCGTCATATTCCAACTCTTCTTTATCTGGTGCTAATTCAAGGACACGGTCGAGTAAATCACCAAGTCCAAGACCATGTGTACCAGAAATCGGGAATAAGTCCCCGAATCCAAGAGAGTAGAATTCATACATTAAATCACGCATTTCAAAGTTATCGACTTTATTGACAGCTACGACGACTGGTTTGTTCGAACGGAACAACATGTTCGCGACTTCCTCATCCGCTGCTGTGATTCCTTCGCGTCCGTTCACCATGAAAATGATGACGTCCGCTTCATCAATGGCGAGCTCCGCCTGATGACGCATCATTTGAAGTAGGGGCTCATCCCCAACTTCGATTCCACCTGTATCAATCAAATGAAAATGACGATTCAGCCATTCTCCAGTTCCGTAAATACGGTCGCGGGTAACGCCTGGCTTGTCTTCTACGATTGAAACCCGATCTCCAATCACCCGGTTAAAAATCGTCGACTTTCCGATATTTGGGCGACCTACGATCGCCACGACTGGAATTGCCATCCCAACACCTTCTTTCTCTTCTCTCGCTTCATAGCCGTTCTATTGTATCAAATCAAACTCTCATATACCATAACAAACCGCATATAAAAAGCGGACACGCTTGTGTCCGCTTTGTGTCATCCTTTATTCTTTCGTCTCTGAATCGTCTTCTGTCAAGTCAGCGACAGAAAATCCTTCTGATTGATTCGAGTAATCCGAATAGTCCTCAGAAGACCCTTCTTCCTCTTCGAGAACACGTGTCGAGAGCGAGATCTTGTGCTCATCAAGACGCACTTCGAGTACCTTCGCTTCAATTTCTTGTCCTTCTTCAAGTACTTCTGAAGGCGATCCGATATGACGGTTCGCGATTTGTGAAATATGCAAAAGCCCTTCTACCTGCGGTGCAAGCTCAATGAAGGCACCGAACTGGACAAGACGACGTACGCGTCCTTTGACAATATCCCCAGCTTCGATTTTCCCTTCCATCTGTTGCCATGGACCCGGTTGTGTTTCCTTGATCGACAATTTAACCTTTTCTGTATCACGGTCGACGCCAAGTACTTTGACTTCGACTTTCTGACCTTCCGTGACGATGTCCGAAGGACGTTCGACACGATGGTGTGCCATTTCCGAGATATGAACGAGACCATCGACGCCACCGATATCAACGAAAGCACCGAAATCTGTCAATCGTTGGACTGTTCCTTCTAGAACTTGCCCCACTTCTAGATTTTCGAGTGTCTCTTTTTTCTTCGCGTTCAATTCACCTTCAACGACGGCTTTGTGCGAGAGAATGACACGGTTCTTCTCTTGATCGAGTTCAACGACCTTGACGTCAATCGAACGACCGATGTAATCCGAGAAGTCCTCGACGTAATGCCGCTCGACAAGCGACGCTGGGATGAATCCACGGACACCGATATCAACGACGAGACCACCTTTAACGATGTCTTTCACGACAACTTCAAAGATCTCACCTGATTTATACTTCTCTTCAACTTGCTCCCACGCTTTAAGTGCATCAATTTCTCGTTTTGAGACGACGACCTCTTCATCCGTGATTTTCTTGACCTTCACTTGTAGTTCATCTCCGACGTTCAACACACCACGAATATCATCGAGATGAAGACTCGATACTTCGCTGATCGGTAAGATGGCTTCTGTTTTATATCCGATATCAATGAGTGCTTGCTTGTCTTCAATTTTCACGACCATTCCGGTAACTACCTGGTCCCGATGAATTTCAAAATCAGGCATATCTTTCATTTCTTCGACCATTCCAAAACAACCTCCTCACGATGAGTACAAGAAACGCCTGACACGTGTCAATGCGTTTATCCTGCTTCTAACTTCTTACAATTCTGACTATTTGTCAAGGTATTAAGCGTGATTGAAGTAGACGGATTTGATTTCGTCCATGATTCGATCAGAAATCGCTTTCGCAGCACCACGTTGATCACGTAAATCCGAAATATCGACCGGTTTTCCGATCGCGACGCGCATTCGTTTGAAAGGGCGATACGATCCAATGATGGCAATCGGTAAAATCTGAGCATTCGATCGTAAGGCGAAGAACCCTACACCGGGTTGTGCTGATGTGAATTCTCCTGGAGCAGAACGCGTTCCTTCTGGGAAAATGCCAACAGTCTCATCCGTATTTAACAGCTCGATTGTCCGTTTCAAGGCTTGACGGTCCCCTTGACCACGACCGACAGGATAGGTTCCTGCCGCAATCATCAGCTGCTTTAAGGCAGGGATTTTAAACAACTCCTCCTTCGCCATATAACGAACCGAACGTTTCGGTGGAATCGCACTGACGAGGAAGACGGGATCCCAATTTGAACTGTGGTTGGCACAGATGAGTAAGGAACCGTCTTTCGGAATATTCTCTTGCCCCGTCACCTTCAATCGGAAGACTGTTTTGGCTATGACCCAGACGACAAACCGCGCAATCCGATAAACGGTATCTTGACGTTTCATTTTAGAACACCTTCCGCTAGTTCCATCAGGCGATCAACGACTTGATCAATCGTCATCTCTGTCGTATCTAGATATAATGCGTCGTCTGCTTGGCGTAGAGGAGAGACTTCACGTTCACTGTCCCGTTTGTCCCGCAGCGCGATTTCTTCTTGAAGAACTGTGATATCGCTATCGATCCCACGCGCGATGTTCTCCCGGTGCCTTCTAGCTGCACGCTCTTCCACAGTTGCCGTCAAGAAAACTTTTAATTCAGCATCAGGTAATACGACTGTACCGATGTCACGACCGTCCATGACGATGCCACCCTGATCTGCTAATTTTCGTTGCGCCGTGACGAGTGCTGCTCGAACTTCTTTTTGACGAGCGACGAACGATACATTATTCGTGATTTCGATGGAACGGATCGCATCCGTCACTTCGCGATCACCAATAAAGACACGTTGCCCGTTTTCGCCTGGTGTTAAACGAATATCAAGCGATTTCATCAATTCGCCAAGCACTTCTCCGTTGTTCAGATCAAGCGATTGTTCGAGTGCTGCGAGCGTAACGGCACGATACATCGCCCCTGTATCGATATATACATAGTCAAGGCGTGCCGCCAGTTGTTTTGCGATCGTACTTTTCCCAGCACCTGCTGGTCCATCTAATGCAATTTGAATCTTCTTCATCATCCATCCAATCCTTCCATCTTCCCCATATTTGATGGGGATTCATTCTTCCGAACGTTATCATAGCAAAAAAATGCGGTCAGGTGAATGGATTCATGCCCCTTCTTGAACTTTTCATTTGCATTTGATAACAGTGACGCAATACTAGCTCACGACTTCTGTCAGGAATCATTGTAAATTGGAATGCGAGTTCATACCGTTCTTCCCGTCGATCGATACGGACGAGCTCAGCAATAACATCTAACGTACTCGAAATGCCGTCACCAGTAGGTAGAATGAATGTCATTTCCACCTCTTCCTCTTTTTGAATCGGTAACTGATCCGACAAAATCATCATGCCACCAGCCGATAAGTCAAGCGTCACCGTCGTAAACGGATCAAATTGCGTTTTATGCGGATGAACGGCGACATCGAGCATTTGTGGTACTCGAACGAATTGACGTCGTTGGATGCGCTCGATTTGATCATCACTCGGTCGCTTTAAGGCGTACCGCTGACCACGAAGTGGATCATTTTGTCGTTCCACGACGACCGTATCAAATCCAAATAATTTACCTTTTTCTTTAAAGAAGTAAAACGAAACTTCTTCGTGGTCTGACAAGATGAACGTTTTCAATGTCGCGACCTCACTTGGCGCCTCGATCCAAATCAATCGATTCGTTACGGCTGTTACTTTTGACCGTCCTTGTCGATCTTCACTATTCGAAAGCATTACTAAATCCCCGATTTCCATCATCCTACTTCGCTCCTACTTTCTATTCGATGCCATCTGAATGTTGTTTTTTTCGTTTGAATCGACGATTCAAACGGTTGGCACCTCGTACTTGAAATAATCCGATCGTCCATAAAATGATCATGAAGACGATTGGCAAAACAGATATACCACCATTTTCCAATATTAACAAATTAAATAAGATATGTGCAAATACCGGAATCGTTATCGATAAGGACAACCACCGATACGGGTGAGGCGAGAATTTCGCCATTCCCATGAAGAAACCCATGATGACAGCAAACAAAGCATGACCGGATACCGGTAGTAAAGCTCGGAATAGCATGTGTTCGACCGTTCCATTCACCATCAGATATAAGATGTTCTCAAGGGTAGCAAATCCAAGCGAGCACGCTACGGCATAGATGATCCCATCATAATAATCATTAAACCGTTGATGGATATACACGGTATAAAAGACGACGAACCATTTTGCAAACTCTTCTGTGACTGCTGTTCGAACCAATTGCACCTCTTCACGCCCACCAAACTCCGTTTGAACGATGTAGTCGATGAACATCAAGGGAAAAACGAGTAAAATTCCAAAAATGAAGCTTCGAAGGATATATCCAACGGGCTCTGATTCATGTTCGTGACGTAGATAAAAATAAGTTAGGAGTGCGATGCCTGGGGCAACTCCGGAGAAAACGATTTGAATCACGCTTCCTCTCCCCCTTTCTTCCTCTCCATAAGAATAAAGGTTTCTTGGAAAAAAGAAAACGTCCTCGTTGTTTCGGGAGGGAAAAAGGTTACAATATGGAAGAACTAATTGAATATGCTATAGAAAGTAGGTGAAGGTCTTTTGTCTTTTGACACAGACCATTTAGAATGAAATCATTATTATTAATTCATACGGGTGGAACGATTGCGATGGCGCAAGATCACTCCGGTCACGTCTTACCGAATGACATCAATCCACTGGATGCTTCACTACCTCGAGCGACGGATATCGCAAACATCACAACGCGTCATTTTTCAAATTTACCTTCTCCACATATGACGCCCGACATCATGCTACGTTTGGCACACTTCATCGACAGTGAACTTGCTAAGGAACACTACGATGGAGTCGTCATCACCCATGGGACGGATACACTTGAAGAGACCGCTTATTTCTTACATTTGACAATTGGTGCACCTGTTCCGATTGTTTTGACTGGAGCCATGCGTTCATCGAACGAAGTCGGATCAGATGGTGAGTTTAATTTGATCACGGCACTCCGTGTCGCCGTCAGTGAAGCAGCGTGTGAAAAAGGTGTTCTCGTCGTCTTTAATGGTGAGATTCATTCAGCATTCAACGTTACGAAAACGCATACGTCATCCGTCGATACGTTTAAATCGGTTCACTTCGGAAATCTTGGCATGGTGACGAAAGATCACGTTTACCTATTCAACACGCCACTTCTGAAGCAAATACATATGGTAACCTCGCTCTCTAAACGTGTTGCTGTTTTGAAAGTATATGCCGGAATGGAACCAGATTTATTACTAGCCGTGAAACAACTCGGTTACGATGGACTCGTACTTGAAGTTCTCGGTCAAGGAAACGTCCCACCGAGTATCGTCGATGCCATTGCCGAATTGATCGCAGTCATGCCGATCGTCATCGTTAGTCGATGCTTCAATGGAATCGTGCAAGATGTTTATGGATATACAGGTGGCGGTCAACAGTTAAAAGAGATCGGCGTCATTTTCTCAAATGGACTGAACTCACAAAAAGCACGACTTAAATTAATGATTGAACTCGAAATCAATGCGACCCAATCAGAACTCGAAGAGTCATTCCGGGTCGAATAAATGAAAAAACCTCTTGACTCGGAACTCATCAGTCCGAATCAAGAGGTTTTTTTAGACGTGAATTGATAGACCACGTAATCGTTCGACGAGATGATTCGCGATGTTCGCGCCATGAAAACGTCCGTTTTCAATGAATATCTTATTGGCATCGTATCCTGCTGCAACGACGCCGGCAATATAAATTCCAGGAACATTCGACTCCATCGTCTCTTCATCATGACTCGGAACACCTGTCTTGCGATCGATCGCGATACCAGCATCAGCGAACAAGCCGACGTCTGGTGTATAACCCGTCATCGCAAATACGAAATCTGCTCGGACAGTCCGCTTGTCTCCCTCCACTCGGTAAACGACTTCTTGGTCCGTGATTTCCTCGATCATCGCGTCAAACACCATCTTGACCTTTTCCGAACGAACGAGTGATTCGAAGTTCGGCAAGACCCATGGTTTGATCGACGGACTATACTCGGGTCCACGATAAAGTACGGTTACGCGTGCTCCTGCTTTTTCAAGCTCGATTGCTGCATCAACACTTGAATTCTTCCCACCGATGACGACGACATCCTGATCAAAGTATGGATGCCCTTCCGTAAAATAGTGCGATACGTGGGGTAACGTTTCTCCTGGGACGTCCATTCGGTTCGGTAACCCATAATAACCTGTCGCAAGCACAACAGATCGTGCTTCTCGCTGTTTCTTCACTCCAGAGCGTTCTGAATGGATGATGAAGCGATCCGCTTGACGTTCAATGTGCTCGACCGTCTCAAATGGACGAATCGTCAACTGCTTTCGTTTGACGACTTCTCGATAATAGACGAGTGCATCGAGACGACGTGGTTTTAATTCCTTATTGATGAACGGCACGCCACCGATTTCTAATTTTTCACTACTTGAAAAGAACGTTTGATGCGTCGGATAACGATAGATCGCTTCAACGATATTTCCTTTTTCGAGTACTTCGACGTCTAGTCCTCGATCTTGCATTTCGATCGCTGCCGATAAACCACATGGTCCTGCACCGATTACGATACAATCTAACATTCGAATATCTCCTCTTCCGGTTGCTTTTTTTATATCTTAGCAAATCTCATCAAGAGACGAAAGAAATTGCAATAGGAAAACACCCGCTCCTCATCTAGAGGAACGGGTGGTACGTATTTTTAACGTTTAATTAGACCCAACCACGGAAACGGGATGCTTCTGCCATTTTCCGCACACCTACCATATAAGCGGCGAGACGCATATCGACATTTCGCGTCTGTGCTGTCTGATAGACTTGGTTGAATGAGTTCACGAGGACCTTTTCGAGTTTCTCGTGGACTTCCTCTTCCGTCCAGTAATACCCCTGATTATTCTGTACCCATTCGAAGTAAGAAACCGTTACGCCACCACTCGAAGCAAGAACATCCGGAACGATCAAAATGTCACGTTCTGCAAGAATTTTCGTCGCTTCGTTCGTCGTTGGACCGTTTGCTGCTTCTACGACGATCGCTGCGCGGATATCATGTGCATTGTCTTCTGTAATTTGATTCTCGATTGCCGCAGGAACAAGAATATCACATTCGAGTTCAAGCAATTCTTTATTCGAGATCGTATTTTTGAACAATGTCGTAACCGTTCCGAATGAGTCGCGACGGTCCAGTAGATATGGGATGTCGAGTCCGTTCGGATCATGAAGTGCACCGTAAGCATCACTGATGGCGATGACTTTTGCACCTAAGTCATACATGAACTTCGACAAGAAGCTACCTGCGTTCCCGAACCCTTGAACGACGACGCGTGCTCCTTCAAGTGTAATGCCTTTTTTTGCTGCCGCTTCTCGGATCATGATTGCGACACCTTTCGCCGTTGCTGTTTCACGACCATGTGAGCCACCAAGAACGAGCGGTTTTCCTGTGATGAAACCAGGAGAGTTAAATTCATCGATCCGGCTGTACTCATCCATCATCCAAGCCATGATTTGTGAGTTCGTGAAGACGTCAGGTGCTGGAATATCCTTTGTCGGTCCAACGATTTGACTGATGGCACGGACATATCCACGGCTGAGACGTTCGATTTCGCGGAAGCTCATCTCACGTGGATCACAAATGATCCCGCCTTTCCCGCCGCCATATGGTAAATCAACGATACCTGCCTTCAGACTCATCCAGACGGATAATGCTTTGACTTCGATTTCCGTCACGTTTGGGTGGAAACGAATTCCCCCTTTTGTCGGTCCAACAGCATCGTTATGTTGCGCACGATATCCTGTGAAGATTTTCGTCGAACCATCATCCATTCGCACCGGAATCCGGACTGTCAACATCCGGAGTGGTTCTTTAAGTAATTCATACATTTCGTCTGGATACCCTAACTTCCCTAGTGCTTCCTTGACGATTTCCTGTGTTGCTTCCAGTACGTTCTTGCGATGATTCGCATGTTGTTGGTCAGTGATCATTCCAACGTTCCTCCCCATAAGTGGCATCCCCTATGCCGTTTCCTTGTTCGGATAAAGTATACTCTTTTCTCGAACGTAATGAAAGGGGTTACGCCCATATTTGTAAGCGCTTTCTCACTTCTTTTCCTAGGATATCAATGATTGGATTACTTGATTTGGGCGTGGCGTTCAATCGCTAATTCCATGAAATACTCGACCAATTCCGGATATTCGATACCAACTGCTCGTGCTCCGTCCGGGAATAAACTTGTTGACGTCATACCTGGCAATGTATTCGTCTCTAAAATAACTGGATTTCCGGACTCAGGAACAAGGAAATCTGACCGGGAATACCCAGCACAACCCAGTACTTGATGTGCTTTGACGGCCCACTCCTGAAGTGTTGCTGTCGTCGTCTCATCTAGTTCGGCAGGGCAGATATGCTCTGAACCTCCGATTGCATATTTCGATTCGTAATCATAAAAAGCATTCTTCGGAATGATCTCGATGACCGGTAATGCTTTTTCTGCACCTTTATGACCAACGACTGGAACCGTCACTTCGCGTCCTTTAATGAATTGTTCGACGAGAACCGCATCATCGGCTTCGAACGCTTTTGCAATCCCCTCACGTAACATCGTCTCGTCTTGTGCGATTGTCAATCCATTCGATGAACCTTCTTGTGCTGGTTTAACGACACAAGGGAATTGACCATTCCATTCTGCGATTTTCGCCTCGACATCATCTTCACGTTCTAATAATACATCACGTGCAATCGTGATACCCGCTTTATCAAAGTGAACTTTTGAACGTGCCTTATCCATCGCAAGTGCTGACGCTAACACACCTGAACCTGTGTATGGAATATTCGCAAGTTCAAGTAACGCCTGCACGCGTCCATCTTCACCAATTTTCCCATGAAGAGCGATGACAGCCACATCTACATCCAGCTGGAAGAGTTCATGTGCTCGATCAGGATGGAAATCAACAGCCGTGATTTCATGTCCTTTACTGTTTAACGCTTCCATGATTGATTTTCCACTGTTTAATGAAACCTCCCGTTCACCTGAAGTCCCACCATATAACACTGCCACTTTCATCCTACTTCACTCCTTCTTCTTACGTTCAATGATTATCATACCATCCTTCTGACCACGAAAAAATACAAAATGGTGCCACTTCTGGTAGAAGATAAAAAGGTGCGACATTACCTGACGAGGCAATGTCGCACCTGATTGATGTTCTAAATGTGGAATTGTTCCGCAATCGTGGCAATGGCTTGTTTCGATTGAATCGTTTTTCCGTACTCTGACATGACGAGCGGACTTTTCGGGCTCGGTTCCCCGTATTCTGACAAAATCGTCGTCACCGTACGCTCGAGCGCGTCATTCATTCGTTCCTGGAAATAGAGATAATAGTTGCCTTCGAAGAAATAAAGACTACCGCCTGTCTCCGTGTACGACATATGTCGTAATAACCCATGGCTCGCTTGAATGACATCTTCGAGCGAATTCAAGGCATACAAGACATGATGGACGATGTCGACCGTCATGCGAATTTCGACTTGATCAAATTCGTCATTCATCTCTTCCGGTAAATCACCTTCACGACGCACATCAACGAGCATGCCGTCATTCGGAAAGAATGTGACGAAAAATTCGAGTGTTCCTGCTGCCTGAAAACCAAAATTCGATTCAGCTTCCTCTAACAAATTGCGCAATAGAGCTTGTCCCTTCCCGATGGCCAACGTTTCTGGTCGGACATCGTGAAGTGATAACTCTTGCTTTGTAATGAAGACACGAAGGTGTCCTTGTTTCATTTGTTCAAACCTCATATAGACTCCTCCAGTCAAGACCGGAAACATAGGTGTCTCCGTTCGCTATGAACCATACTATACACCAGATACCGGAGTGAGTCGACTTAACCAACTTTTCCACGATTGATCGTCCGCACCAAGTAAGTGTGGTCCGTATCGTTCCGGAAGCTGATCGACCGCGTATCCTCCAAGTCCAATTTCAAGATTCGGAAAATCAGCCATCAAACAGTCTAATGCTTCATCAAGCAATGGTAAATGATCGGATAACGTGCACGATAAGATGACAGCTTTCGGTTGCAATTGATGTGTCACGGCTACTAAGTCCGGCACCGGAATACCAGAACCGAGGAAAATCACATCAAAACCCGATTGCCGCAAGTAGAGTGTGAAGAAGAGTAGTCCGAGCTCATGTTCTTCTTCTGGTGCACAGACACAAACGATTCGCGGCAAGAACGGATTGATCGGCATCTGTAGTGATAACGTCGAAAGACGGGCTCTTAAGAAAGCTGTTGCAAAATGTTCATGCGCAATTGTAATCTCTCCTGACTCCCATTTCAGTCCGATTTCATGTAAGAGTGGACCAACGATATCTTGAATGACTTTATCGAAACTAAACATCGAGAACGCTTTATTCATGATGTCATGCGCGTGTCGTTCTTCGAAGTTCGTCAATGCACGGAATAACTGATCTCGTAGTTCGACTCCGTAATCATGGGGCACTTCAGCTCGATTGACAGGCATCTCATATAATTGAATTGCCTTTGAAACCGACAATCCTTCTTTTTGTTTATCGACGATCCAACGCAATTTCGCAACGTCACTATCACTATAAATGCGATGCCCGGATTCACTTCGATCCGGATCAAGCACTTGATATCTCCGCTCCCAAGCACGAATGGTCGTCGGGTTGAGTCCCACCAACGCAGCGACTGCTTTGATATTGTATTTCCCACGATCCATGCATCGTGCCTCCTTCCCCTTCCTTTCTAGTATACGCTGAAAGGAAAAAAATCTCCGTTCACAATGTGCCTTTACATCATGAAACCGATGGAGACGAAGGCGATGATGATCGTGATCATGAGTACCGTTAGCGTGATTGCTAGCGGATTTTTTCGAAATGGTTGCTTCAGTCGTTCATTTCGAACGTGTTCGATTCGCGAGGAACGTGGTGGTAAGAGTTGCTCCTCTTCGTTCTGATGTAACCGCCGTTGATCTTGTTTACTCAATGTTCATCACCTTTTCTTGAAAAAAATAAGGATATTTTCTAGTTTACACCGAATCTAGTGATGAAAAAAAGACTTGTTCTAAACGCTTTTTCCAATTTACCGGTTGAAGCACCTTACTCTTCACGGGATCCTGCCATTCGATCGTACCGCATATATCACAACAACGTGGCTGAACGATTGCCGGTTCATCAAAATGATGCAATAACATCTTACGGCGACATTCATTCCGGTGAATATAGTCCATCATCTGGCTGACTTCTCGTCCTTTGAGCTGTTTTCGTTCCACCTGCCATTGCATGATACGTTCCTTCGACCAGCCATTCTCAAGTTGTGATTTCAGTAACCGATATGCTGGATCTTCCGGATTGAGGTGTAGACGAGTCTCGATTTTCGTGTAGGACTCACCTCTTCTCACCCCTTGTTGTAACTGATCAATCCAAAGGACAGGCGCATATTGTGTCTCAATCAGAAAGGTTTGTAATTGTTCATCCTGAGGAGCATAAAGCAAGATCGCCGTCGCCTCTTTTCCGTCCCGACCGGCACGTCCGATTTCCTGCATATAAGCTTCAAGTGTCGCCGGCATCGTATGATGGATAACTGTACGAACGTTTCCTTTATCAACACCCATTCCAAATGCGCTCGTACAAACGAGACAGTCCATTTCATCATGAAGAAACTGTTGTTGAACAAGCTGACGGTCTTCCATCGTTAATCCGGCATGATAGTAGGTTGCCCCTTCAATGATTCCTGCAATCCGTTCCGCTTCTTTACGCGTTGTCGTATAGATGACACATGGACGAACGATACGTGTCATCCAACGGTCGAGTGCTGCGTCTTTTTCTTCTCGATCGACGCGATCCACGATGTATTGGATTTCCGGTCGATTGACGGAACGACGGATGACATGCGGTTCTCGCATCTGCAATTGTATTCGGATATCTCGTTCGACAGCTTGAGTCGCTGTTGCGGTTAAGGCGAGGCACTGCGGAAAACCTAGTTCCCGGCGAATTTGCCCAAGTCTTGCATACTCAGGTCGAAACTCGTGTCCCCACTGCGAGATACAGTGGGCTTCATCGACGACGAATAGCGCGATGTCGACCTGTTTCAGACGAGCCCGTATTTGTGGTAACGCAAGTTGTTCCGGTGATAAGTAGAGATACCGTAGATGTTCGAGTACGGATAAGATTTGCTCTTTTTCTTCTCGCGTCTCAACAGATGTTAATTTTGCGACAGAACGTTCTCCCCGACGTTTGATTTGCATGACTTGATCCTCAATCAAAGAGAGCAGCGGAGACAAAATCAATGTCAGTCCCTCTCCTTTTACATACGAAGGAAACTGATAACAAACAGACTTTCCTCCACCTGTCGGTAAAATTGCTAACGTATCTGTTCCATTCAGGATGGACTCGATGATTTGGCGTTGTCCAGGTCGAAACGCTTCATAACCGAAATGTCGATGCAATAACGCTTCCATTAACTTCCCTCCCATTTACTACGAGCTAAGACCAATCGAATTTGAAAATAGGATACGTCTGATTGCATCGCGCTTTTGATTCGCTTGAGCGCATAAGTTTTGAGTTGTTGTGCGATATGTCGAATTTCTTCTTGTTGAGCCGTATCAACGAAATGATCTAACGGAAAAGTGGGTGCATACATTGCAATTTCAACAAGATGGTCTTCCATCGTGCTATTTTTTAGACGTCTTCTGACCGCAACATCTTCAACAGTGAGTCCTTGTTGCAATAATTCCCAAGTCGTTTGAGCAGATTGCGTCATCTTCGGAGTATGGAGACCGGCTCCGATTTGTTGAATGAGCGGTGTACTTTTTAAGTCATTGATGCATCTTCGCCAAGCTATGATAAATTCGAACTGGACCGTCTCGACATCTACCTTCATCATTCGTGCCAATTGAGGATATGACCACCCCGTTTGCACACCTGATAATCGATGACTGATCAATGTCGCATCTCGTTCCGGTAAGCGCTCAAGGAGGAGCGTCAATTCTTGATACATCTGCGCTAACCAATCTGCTCGATTCGAGATGGTCGGAAGAACACTCTTGACCCACTCCCGAACGATCGTCTCTTGTTGCACGGGAATGAATGGTTGTTGCGCTTCTAGACAAATTACCGTTTGAACGAGAAGACTGAGCCGTTTCCACATCATTTCGGCATATCCCCGAAGTTCACCACCAAGTTGATCAATGATTACTCCCTCCGTTTGTCCTACTAGTCGAGCGCCTTCGCTCGTCAGTCGAAGTGTCTCTTGCCGTTCGATCCACTTTTTCTGAGCGAGTTCCGTTAAAACCGACTCGAATCGCTGTTTACTGACTAATACGGTACCGAACGTCGACTCTAAATCATAAAAATGAGCATCTTGCAGAGAAGTTGCTGACTTCTTCCCTTGAAAAACATGATAAAGACTCCGGTCCGAGCGTTCGTCTCGAAGACGCTGAATCGATTCTAGAAAAATGCGCTCTAGTAATGAAATTTCCATCTGCCACGCTCCTTTCAAATATATAGTGTTTATCGATTTGAAGATGATACCTCATCCATTTTCTTTTCGTTACGTTTTAGACATACTGTTTGCGGGCATGTGATGATATATACATTTTCTGTTATCACTTACGCTTCGTCATTGAAATGCAACGATGAGTCCGATACAATGACATATAGATGAGAACAGCGTGTTTCAATAATGTTTTCGTATAGAGAGGAGACCGTTCAATGGCTAAATTTACGATTGTCGACAAAGATACTTGCATCGCTTGTGGTGCTTGTGGAGCAGCGGCACCAGATATCTATGATTATGATGATGAGGGTTTGGCATATGTCATTCTTGATGATAACAATGGTACTGCCGAAATTCCAGAAGCATTATTCGACGATATGATTGATGCATTTGAAGGATGCCCGACGGATTCAATCAAAGTAGCAGATGAATCGTTCGAAGGCGATGCGTTAAAATTCGAATAAGTGAATAAAAAAAGATGTTTCCTTGCGAAACATCTTTTTTTGTTGGTCTTTTATTCACGCGATATATCTATCAATCATTAAAAAAACCGGATGTCGCCATTTGGCAACATCCGGTTTCTAAGTGGTAAAAAATTTAGCGTTTTCCTTTGATATATGGTACACCAACAGCTTTTGGTGCATCCGCCCGACCAACGACACCAGCGAGTGCTAGGATCGTCAAGAGATACGGTGCAATCAATAGATACACTTGCGGAATTTGATCGAGTAACGGCAATTGCTGACCGATGATTGAAATCGCTTGAGCGAATCCGAAGAATAGTGCAGCACCCATAGCCCCGAGTGGATTCCATTTTCCGAAGATCATCGCCGCAATCGCGAGGAACCCTTGACCGAGGATCGTCGTGACACTGAAGTTCAGTGAGATCGATGTCGCATAAACAGCACCAGCAAGACCACCGAAACCACCAGAGATCATGACACCGATGAAACGCATCTTCGTGACGTTGATTCCCATTGTATCTGCTGCCATCGGATGTTCCCCGACAGAACGTAAACGAAGACCAAATGGCGTCTTGAAAATGATGTACCACGCGACGAAGGCAAGGATGATCGCGATATACGATGTGTAGTAGACGTTCGCGAAGAACATCTTCAGCACAGGAATATCGGACAAGAATGGCACGTTCTCTTTTGAGATTCGGTTTGGAATCGAATCCGTTTGTCCTTTTCCGTAAAGCGCCCGGACGAGGAAGATGGCAAGACCGACTGCAAGCAAGTTGATCGCAACTCCAAGAACCGTTTGATCAGCCCGGAAAAGGATTGCCGGAATCGCAAGGAAGAGCGAGAAAACTGCTCCGACGACAATCGCAATGAGCATCGCAAGCCAAGGACTCGCAGCACCCAAGCCCATTTTTGATAGCGTCAATGCCGTGACGACACCCGTGAAGGCACCCATGACCATTAAACCTTCTAACGCGATGTTAACGACGCCAGAACGCTCACTGAAAATGCCGCCAAGTGCTGCAATGATCAACGGAGCCGAATAGGCAAGTGCGATTGGCACGATGATATAAAGTACTTCAAGAAAGCCCATTACTGACCGGCTCCTTTCGCTTTTTTAGATTCTTTCTTAACTGCGAACTTCTCGATGACGAGACGAATCGCGTATCCAGAAGCCACGAAGATGATGATGAACGCAATGATAATTTTGATCAGTTCCGGTGGAATACCAATCTGTTGCATCGACAGACCACCGATATTGAGTCCTGCAAATAGTAATGCAGCGAGCACGACGCCGATCGGATTATTCGCACCTAACAAGGCAACCGCGATCCCGTCGAATCCAACACCAGTGAAGGACGCATTCAGCGTCATGTTTTGGAACGTCCCAAGACCTTCCATCGCCCCAGCAAGACCAGCGAACACACCTGAGATGACGAACGATAAGATGATATTGCGGTTAACGCCCATCCCTGCATATTCAGCAGCATTCTTATTGAATCCAACAGCTCGAAGTTCATAACCGAGTGTTGTTTTCCAAAGAATAAACCAGAAGACGAGTGCAGCGATGATTGCGATGAAAATTCCGTTATGAAGACGTGAGAAATCCGTGATCTCTTGTAAGAACGGTGACGCAAGTGATGCTGATTCCTTGATTGTCTCCGTCCGCTCATTCGTAATGCCGATGACGTGACGTAAAATATCGTTCGTGACGTATAACGCGATATAGTTCATCATGATCGACGTGATGACTTCATGTACGTGGAATTTCGCTTTTAAGATACCAGGAATCGATGCCCAAAGCGCACCTGCTAAACCTGCTCCAATCAAAGCGAGTGGTAAATGAACAACTGTCGGCAAATCAAACTTGATTCCAATCCAGACTGCAACCATCCAGCCGACGAGCACTTGACCTTCGACACCGATGTTAAAAAGTCCTGTCCGAAAAGCAAACGCGACAGCAAGACCCGCGAAGATCAATGGAGCCGCCGCACGCAATGTTTCGCCGATGCTGTACGGTTCGCCAAAAATACCATAGAATAATTGATCAAACCCAGCAATCGGATCATACCCACCAATGAGCATGACGATTGCCCCGACGACCATCCCAAGCACGATGGAAAGAATCGGAATGAGGATGCCGTAAAAACGCTCTAACTTCATGAATGACCTACCTCCTCTTTCTTACCGCCGGCCATCAGGAAGCCAAGCTCAATTTCGTTCGTTTCTTTCGGATCCAAGAAGGCCACTGTTTTTCCTTCATATAACACGGCAATCCGGTCAGAGACTTGTAGAATTTCTTCGAGTTCGAATGAAATCAACAAGACAGCACGACCTTTTTCGCGCTCAAGAACCAATTGTTCATGAATGAACTCGATTGCCCCAACATCAAGACCACGAGTCGGCTGAGCCGCAATCAGCAAATCTGGTGACCGATCGACTTCACGCGCGATGATCGCCTTCTGTTGGTTACCACCAGACAAGGCACGAGCGAACGTCTCTGGACTTGGAGTTCGGACGTCGAACTTCTCGATGAGCGTTTTGGCTTTTTCCATGACTTGTTTATAGTTCATGATGCCTGCTTTTGAGTACGGTTGTTTGTAGTAGGTTTGTAAGACCATGTTATGTCCAATCGAATAATCAAGGACAAGTCCATGTTTATGTCGGTCTTGCGGGATGTGACCGACACCTGATTCCGTTACTTTCCGTGGCTTCAGGTTTTTAATCGATTTGTTGTTGAGGAAGATTTCGCCACTGTCTGCTTTACGAAGACCTGTAATGGCTTCAATCAATTCCGTTTGTCCGTTTCCGTCGATTCCTGCAATTCCAACGATTTCTCCGGCACGAATGTCGAGATTCAATCCATCGACTGCTTTGATGCCACGACCGTCCTTGACGACTAGATTCTTGATATCGAGAACGAGTTCTTGTGGAGTTGCCTTGGAATACTCCGCATTAAAGTTGACTTCACGACCTACCATCATTTCAGCAAGACGCGACTGTGTCATCGTCTCATCAATATCGACCGTGCCGATATATTTACCACGGCGAATCGTCGTACAGCGATCAGCTACTTCCATGATTTCTTTCAGTTTATGCGTAATGAGGATAATCGACTTTCCTTCCGCAATCAAGCGATTCATGATTTGAATCAATTCTTTGATCTCTTGCGGTGTCAAAACAGCAGATGGTTCATCAAAGATCAAGATGTCTGCCCCACGGTACAACGTCTTCAAAATTTCAACACGTTGTTGCATTCCGACTGAAATATCCTCGATTTTTGCATCAGGATCAACAGCAAGACCATACTGTTCAGAAATCTGGCGTACCTTTTCACGCGCCGATGCACGATCAATCTTAATCCCTGTACGTGGCTCTGCACCTAAAATGATGTTTTCAGTAACAGTGAAATTTTGAACGAGCATGAAGTGTTGGTGCACCATGCCGATTCCAAGATCATTCGCGACGTTCGGACTCGTAATATTGACTTTTTCACCACGTACACGAATTTCTCCAGCCTCAGGCTGATACAAACCAAATAAGACGTTCATCAGCGTCGATTTTCCGGCACCGTTTTCACCAAGTAAAGCGTGAATCTCACCTTTCCGAAGCTGGAGCGTGATATTATCATTTGCGACGAAATTGCCAAACTCTTTTCTGATGTTCAGCATCTCAATGACGTATTCCAAGAAAATCCACTCCCATGTTTAGTTTAAAAGGGGAGTCGCAATGCTAGCGACCCCCGCTTTCATTATTATTTAAGTGACGCTTCGTACTCTTTATACTCGTCGTCAGTCGATGGAACTTTAATGTCACCATCGATGATTTGTTTTTTGTACTCTTCGACTTTGTCGAGTGCTTCTTTTGAGACGTTGTCTTTTGAAGGAGCGATATCGACACCGCCGTCTTTTAGACCGAACTCAACGACTTTACCTGCTGGGAATTTGCCGTCCTTCGTGTCTTTCGCGACTTGCTCTACTGCTGTATCCACACGTTTGACCATTGATGTCAATGTGACGTTCTCTGGCATACCTTCTTCGACTTGGTCACGGTCTACACCGATAACCCAAACATCTTCACCGTTCTTTTTACGGTTTTTCGCTTCTGTGAATACCCCTTGTCCAGTTCCACCAGCTGCGTGATAGATGACGTCGACTTTTTTACCGTACATACCTGAAGCGATTGCTTGTCCTTTTTCTGCAGCGTTGAAATCTTCTGCGTATTGAATTTCGATTTCCGCTTTCGGGTTAGCCGCTTTAACACCTGCTTTAAATCCGCTTTCGAACTTTTTGATCAAGTCCGAGTTGACACCACCGACAAATCCAACTTTATCCGTTTTCGTCGTTAGACCTGCAACGACACCAACGAGGAACGAACCTTCGTTTTCTTTGAAGACGATTGAAGCGACGTTTGGTTTATCAACGACTTGGTCAACGAGTGCGAAGTTGTTCTTTTTGAACTGATCCGCTACTTTACCGATATCTTCAGCCATCAAGAAACCAATCCCGAGAATTAAGTCGTATTTTGCACGTGCTAATTGCTGAAGGTTCGGTTGATAGTCTGATTGTTTTGCAGATTGGAGATATTTATAGCCAGTACCTTCTTTTAAGTCATTGTCTTTCCCGAACTTTTGGATACCTTCCCAAGCAGATTGGTTGAATGATTTATCATCCACGCCACCTGTATCTGTAACCATACCTACTTTAAAGCCTTCTGATTTGCTGCCGTTACCTGAATCTTTCGAATCGTCGTTGCCACCACATGCTGCAAGGACGGAACTCATTGCTAAACCTGTTGCTGCTAATGCGAGAAGTGACTTCTTTTTCATCTGGAAAAATCCCCTTTCGAATATGGTCATACAAAGTTCAAGACTACGTCTAGCACCTGAGGCTGGCGATGAGGAGCGTTACGTAGGTTTTGACGGGAAGCGCTTTCAGTATTCATCCTAAAACCATGGCTCACACACGTTTACGGATGACGTGGAAATCGAACTTATCTGCTCGGAAATAGTTCGCTGAAAAAAGAACGGAACGGTCGAGCTCATCATAATGCGTCTGACGCAAAGCGAGCAGAGGTTGGTCCGTATGTAATTGTTCAGCGATTTTCGGATCAATACGCGGCTCGATATGCGTCACAGCATGTGTGACACGTCGTCCGAGTTCTTTTTCTAAAGCATCAAACAATGATGTCGAAGAGGTGAACTGCTCTTCATCTTTAATATAATGGCTTGGAATCTTATCGATACAATAGACGACAGGAACATCTCCTGCGAGTCGGATTCGTTCGATTCGATATACCAATTCATCCGGACCAAGTTGAAAGCGTTCTCGGTCGCGCTCAGTCGGTTGGACCATCTCGGATGATAGCACTTCTGAGGTCGGAATCATGCCTGCGCGCGCGATCATCTCTGTCACGCTGTATAACTCCTCGATACCAGAAGTAAACGGTGGTCTTGCATTGATAAACGTACCGACACCGTGTTTACGGATGACAATGTTCTCATCTTCAAGAATTCGTAATGCCTCTCGAAGAGTAGCTCGACTGACGCCAAGTTGCTTTGAAAGTTCAAACTCTGAAGGGAGCTTCTCGCCTTCCTTGTAAACGCCGTCATCGATGTCTGACTTGATTTTTTCAATCACACGTAAATAAAGCAAACGATGATCTAGTTTAATCGACATGACGCATCTCCATCCTCTATCTAGTTGTAACCAGTGCTCAGACTTCTGACGTATGAGAACTCCAGCCAAGATAAGTATATGATGCTTAACACAATCCTGCAATCATTTTGTAACAGGTTAGAAGTCTGACTTCTGGCGCTTTTGTAACCCTTTTCATAACGTAATCAATAATGGAAGAAAATAGGGCATTCTACCTAAGAATGCCCTTTATCTTTTCAACGCTTATTGCTCAGGTACTTCGATTTTCCCTGAAACGACAGCCGCTTTTGCTTTCTCAAGCGCAGTCATCGTCTTCTTCGAGATTTTTTCAGATGGGACGATATCAACGCCGTCTTCTTTCAGACCATAACGAACCGTTTTACCACCTTCGAGTTTTCCATCTTTCGCTGCGTTAGCTGTATCTTCAACTGCGCGGTCGACACGTTTGATGACCGATGTTAACGTCACGTCTTCCGGCATACCTTCTTCTTTTTGATCACGGTCGACACCGATGACCGATACATCTTCTCCATTTTTCTTACGGTTCTTCGCTTCTGTGAAGACACCATTTCCTGTACCGCCTGCTGCTGGGAAGATGATATCCGCTCCTTTACCGTACATGCCGGCTGCGATGGCTTGACCTTTTTCAGGTGCTGCGAAGTCCTCTGCGTACTGAACATCGATTTTGATTTTTGGATTGACGGATTTCGCTCCAGCTTCGAAACCAGCTCGGAACCGCTCGATGACGTCCATTTTCATGCCACCGACGAAACCGATGTGATCTTTTTTCGTCTCCATAGCAGCAACGATCCCTGCAAGGTACGCCCCTTCATTTTCCTTAAATGTGATCGATGTGACGTTTTTCCCTTCAACGACATTATCAACGATTGCAAATCGTGTATCCTTGAATTGATCTGCTACGGTTTTAACATCTTCATTGAATGTATTCCCGATACCGAAAACGAGATCTTCTCCACCACGTGCAAGACGTGACAAGTTCGGTTGATAATCTTGTTGTGATTTAGACTGTAAATAAGAGAACCCTTCATTTTGCTTGAGTTTGTTATCTTTACCGTACGCTTGCAGACCTTCCCAAGCTGATTGGTTGAACGATTTATCATCGATTCCACCTTTATCCGCTACCATAGCGACAGAGAACTGATCTTTTTGGTCAGCTTTCTCACCTGAACCACCGCAGGCTGCAAGTCCAACTGTTGCTACTGACATCATCGATACGATTACCTGTTTTTTCTTCATATCATCCATCTCCTCCGCATTTATGAGAGCGCTTTCATTATCTATTTGTGAAAAAGTCGCTCCCAGACCTCATGTTGAAGGTCGGTCACTCATATGTCTGAGTATGCCAAAAAAAATATTGAAAATCAACAGACGTCTGACAACTATTTTCATGAAAGCGATTTTATTTTATTTTATTTTTGTCTTTTTTCCTTCCTTTCATTTCTAATTTTCTCATCTCATATACGACTCCTGTGTCATTTTTTTGAGCATATTATACAATCATCCATATATATCCATTATTTTAATAAAAAAGAATCACGGTGGATACCGTGATTCTTGATTAACGTCCCATGACGCGGCGTGGTTTTGATCCTTCAGAAGGACCAATCAGACCATTTTCTTCTAGAGCATCAATCAACCGGGCAGCTCGGTTGTAGCCGATACGATACTTTCGTTGAATCATCGACGTCGATGCCGTCTCTTGGGTCAGAATGAACTGGACGACCTCATCATAGAGTGAGTCATCGACCTCTGTTTCACCTTCAGGTACATCTTTTGGAATCATCGCTTCAACATACTGCGCTTTTTGTTGACTGATGACATGATTGACAACCTTCTCGACTTCTTCGTCTGATAAGAACGCACCTTGTACACGGACGGGTTTGTTCATGCCGTTACCGAGCAACAACATATCCCCTCGTCCAAGCAATTTATCAGCGCCTCCCGTATCAAGGATCGTCCGTGAATCCGTCGCACTCGACACACTGAAGGCGATACGTGACGGAATATTCGCTTTGATGACACCAGTGATGATATCAACACTTGGTCGCTGGGTCGCGATAACCATGTGAATCCCAGCTGCTCGCGCCATTTGTGCAAGTCGCATGATTGCATCTTCAACTTCATTTGACGCGACCATCATCAAGTCGGCTAACTCATCAACGATGACGACAATATACGGTAATCGTTGATGCACTTTTTCCTCTGCGTTCATCTTATCGATTAGTGCATTGTAGCCTTCGATGTTGCGCGCTCCGTTTTGACTGAAAATCTCATAACGACGTTCCATTTCCGAGACGACCTGTTTTAACGCCTGCGCCGCCTTTTTCGGATCGGTGACGACCGGTGCCAAAAGATGAGGAATACCGTTGTAGACGTTTAATTCGACCATTTTCGGGTCAATCATCATCAGGCGGACTTCATCCGGTCGAGCTCGCATCAAAATTGAGACGATCATCCCGTTAATGCAGACCGATTTACCGGAACCGGTCGAACCGGCAACTAAGACGTGTGGCATCTTATTCAGCTTTGCTGTCACCGTCTCACCAGAAATGCTTCGTCCGAGTGCGACGAGCAAACGATCATTGTCGGATTGAACGCTCTCCGCTCCTAACACTTCTCGAAGTGATACCATGGCGACTTCACGGTTTGGCACCTCGATTCCGACAGCCGCTTTACCAGGAATTGGTGCTTCGATTCGAATATCTTTCGCCGCTAACGCAAGCGCTAAATCATCGGCGAGTCCTGTGATTCGACTAAGCTTGATACCTTGTTTCGGTTCAATCTCATACTTCGTGACACTTGGTCCGAGATGAATCTTCAACACTTTCGCTCCGATCCCGAACGATTTTAAGGTCGCAATCAATTTCGTCGCATTATCCTTTAGTCGCTTATTCTCACCCGATAAGTCTTTGGACGTCGGCTCTGCTAATAAATCAAGCGACGGCAATTGATATCCGTCCGGTGTCTCCGTCATCGTCAGTGGTCCTTGTGTCTCCGCTGCTTGCGGTTCAACGTGATCCGTGAAGCCGATAATTGGAACGTCTTGAATGTTGACCGAAGGATCCTCTGCTTCCTGTTCCGTTTCGATCGGTTCCTCGACAGTTGCTGGTCGCAACGTCTTCGGTTTTTTCTCACGAACCGGTTTCGCTTTCAACTCTTTTTCGACACGAGGACGTGGTGTCCGTTCACGATTGCGAAACTCTTCTGCACGTTCCCGGAGCCCAAGCCACAGCTCACCATAAAACGATGGGCGTAGGATATGAACGGCCGTTCCGATGAAGAACAGACCAATCAAGAAGGCACCGCTACTTGAAATGTAATATGCTGCGTTTTGATAGAGCCATCCATTGAGAATGCCACGCGGTGCTCCGAGCAATAGATCAATCCAGACGACTGAACCCATCAGTAACATCGACCATGCCCATTTCTGAGCACGCGACGCATTCGAGAGGAGTAAAAGTAGCACAGCACCGATTCCACCATATATTAAGGAACCGAACTGACCAATTAACCGCTCTCCTCCATCGGCTAGCGTCAGTCCGACTTTCCCGAACTCCCCGAAAGCGAGAACGAAAGCTAGTAATGAGACGATTGCGATGATGGTCGCATATGTACGATACGCAATCGGCTGACGTTGTTTCTTCGCTGCCGGTCGTTTCCGTGGCGGCGTTTTTTTTCGTACAGGTTTTCGTTTCGTCGTCGCCATACGTCATCCCTCCTGATAAAAAAACGGCTCAGTGGACCAGGTATTGGTCAATCTGAGCCGCTCGTTTGTTAAATCTCCATGATGATCGGAAGAATCATCGGGCGGCGTTTCGTCTGTTCATAGAGATAAGCACTCAGTTTATCTCGAATCAACGACTTCATCTCCGTCCAATCCAATTCTCCGTTTAATTTACCTTGTAGTTGTTTCGCGACGATTCGGTTCGCTTCGTTGATCATATCCTCTGATTCACGCATGTAGACGAATCCGCGTGAGATGATTTCCGGTCCCGAGACGATCGTTTTGTTTTTCCGGCTGATCGTAATGACACAAAGGACGACACCGTCTTGCGATAACAAGCGACGATCACGAAGAACGATGTTTCCGACATCCCCCACACCGATTCCGTCGATCAAGACGTTTCCAGCGTTCACTTTGCGCGACATCCGTGCTTTGCGCTTCTCGAACTCAACGACATCCCCATTCTCGATGATGAAGATATTGTTCGCATTGACGCCAACCGTCTGTGCGAGACGACTGTGTGCCTTTTGCATCCGGAATTCTCCGTGAATCGGTAGGAAGAATTTCGGTTTGATCAAGTTGAGCATCAGCTTCAGATCTTCCGCATGACCGTGACCGGACACGTGTACTTTCCGTTGGTTGTAAATGACATTCGCACCAGCACGGAATAAGAGATCGATCGTTTTCGAAACCGACTTTTCGTTACCTGGAATCGGCGAAGCCGCAACGACGACCGTATCGTTCAAGCGAATATTGACTTGCTTATGTGCGTTACGCGCCATTCGTGTCAAGGCTGCCATCGGCTCACCTTGCGATCCTGTCGTCAAGATGACGACTTGGTTATCATCGAGGCGATTGATGTCAGATAGATCAATCAATGTTTTCTGCTTGAAGCGTAAGTAATTCAAACGCTGTGCCACTTCAACGTTGTTGACCATGCTACGACCGACGACCGCTACTTTTCGATTGTTCGCTTCTGCTGCTGCAAATACTTGTTGTAGACGATGAATGTTCGAAGCGAATGAAGCTACAATCACACGACCCGGTGCCTCATAGATGACGTCGTTCAATTCAGAACCGACAATCGATTCTGACCCAGACATCCCTGGTCGCTCTGCATTCGTCGAGTCAGACAGCAAGCACAGTACGCCCCGTTGACCAATCGCTGCAATTTTCCCGAAATCCGCCTGTTTTCCATCGACTGGTGTGTAATCGAACTTGAAATCCCCCGTATGAACGATGGCACCTTGAGACGTTTGAATACAAACCCCAACTGCATCCGGAATCGAGTGGTTGACCCGGAAGAACGTAATAAAATGACCAGCAACGGTTAATTTCGTCTTGGCATCAATTGGACGAAGATCTGCCTTTTTCAATAAACCGGCTTCTTTTAATTTGTGTTCAATCAAACCGAGCGTCAAACGTGTTCCGTAAACAGGTACCTTCAAGTCACGCAAGACGTAACTGAGTGCCCCGATATGATCCTCGTGACCATGGGTAATGAAAATCCCTTGAATCCGCTCTTTGTTTTCTTTTAAATAACTGATGTCTGGAATGACTTTATCGATTCCAAGCATCTCATCTCCTGGGAACATTAACCCGGCATCGATGACGAAGATGTCCTCGTCGAGTTCGACGACGTACATGTTCTTACCGATCTCACCGGCGCCACCAAGAGCAAAGACGCTTACTTTTTCCGTCTTCTTCTTTGACACGACATGACCTCCTATAATTCATATTCACTTTTCGTGAGCCGTCCACTTATCACTATCACTATTCTAGCCGAATTTTCACAATCTGCCAACAATCGGACTAGGAAATCTAAAAAAAACGTCATTCCTGCCACATTACTCCAGGAATGACGTTAATCATGTATTCAACAAATCTTCGACTTCTTCTGTTCGTTTCGCTTTTTCCGAACGGCTTGGACGTTCACCAGCCTTCAGTTCGTCGAGCGAATACCCGAACGTCATCTCAAAATGAGGATAGTCGACGAATCGTTTCCAATCGCCTCCCCATTCGAAACCGAGCGCTTTTCCGATATCCGCGACTTCGCGCCAATCACTTTTCCCTGACCGATTCCCGTCATACTCAAGGTCATACGAAATCTCTCCATTCACGAGCTGAACAAAATCGACAGCGAGTCCATAATTATGCATCGATTCACCACCACGTGCATTCGTGACGACTTCACCTGCCTTAGAACGTCCTTGTTCATAAAGCGCATTCTGTTGCTGAATCGAGCGGTATCCTTGCGTAATCTTGATATCGATATTGTAGCAAGAATGCGCCACACGGATCAGATCCTTTGCCCCTGCCTCGACAGCTGGGTGGAGACGCTTCAGGTTTGGCTCACTTGCATTGATCAAACGATCTTCTCCTGCTACGTCTCGTGGACAACTATCAATCCCGAGCTCCGGTTGATCCATTAAAATCGTCGGCATCCGATTCATGGATGCCGCAAGAAACAATCCAATCGCAAACATCGTCAATAAAAATACGATCCAACCGAAGATTGTTCCCCGTTTCATCAGCGGCGAAGCTTCTTCCGAATTTTTTGTAGAATCGGTAACCCCGTCTCGAGCAACAGATAGAGCGGACGATTGAGTACATAATCGAACTCACCGATTTTTTCAATCATCCGGCTGCCCCAACCAGATTTAAAGGCGTAGAGTCCCGCGTAATGATCATCCGGGTCTGTCGAACCACTGACTCCACCGAAGTCATAGGAGAGCGCACCATGTTCTTTCGCATATTTCATCATCGTCCATTGCATCAAATGGTTCGGCATGAATTCCCGGTACTCGTTCGATGAGGCTCCATATAAGTAATAGGAACGACGACCAGCAAGCGTCAAAAGACCACCAGACAGGATGACACCGTTTGGATGTTTGGCAGCAATCGTCATCAGTTCCGTTTTCGACTTTTCTGCTTTTTCGATTTGTGCTGTCGTCTGCTCCAAGCGATTGTTTAAGCTTTTTAGCTTCTTCTCAGCCGTCTCTTTCTCAAGCTGACGGTGAATCTTCGAGAGTTCCTTATCGGCTTGAAGTAATAAGGCTTCCGTATTCTCAAGAGCACGTACGACATCAAGTTTCGTCAAAAACAAGACCGCATCACCCTTTGGATGGAGATGATCATACAGATTCTCGAAATAATCCAGGCCGCGGATTGAAAAACCATCCCGTTCGCCCGTCTCGACCATCAGCTTCGCAAATGTCTTGAGTCCTTCACGATCCGCTTGTTCGCATACGATCCCTTTGCGTTCAGCAAGACGGACGTTGTAGCGGAACTTCGAATGAAAACCGTCGAAGATCTCTTTTTCTGTCCCTACAAGACTCGTCTCCATCGTAAAGCGTGGTTGCGCGTAGTCAAAACCGCCACCGAAGCCATTATGTTTGAAGCCAAGTCCTTGCATCTCCTGTAACAGACCTGGATATTCTTCCCGCTCGACGTTCGGATCGAATTTAATCGCAATCGCCTTCTGTTGTTTTGCGACACGTATCGCTTCATCACGAAGAGCACGAAGTGCGTCCGTATCCGTATAATCGACGACGAAACCGCGCGGTGCATAACAAAGCGTGAACGGTAGCTTCGGTACTTTCTTAAACAAGAGCAGACCAACTCCGGCAATCTCACCAGAAGTTGTTCCGACCGCGATCCGTTCATGTGTCCATCCTGTCGCGCTTTTGACTTCTCCCCATGCTGGAAGCTGAAGTAAGTCGCCTTTTGGATGTGTTTTTACGAATGTTTCAAATTGATCTATGGTTACAACGATTGGTTGATAAGTCACTTCTGTTCCTCCATTTGCCGTATCATCTCTTTGACGATGACTTCCTCATCGAGAGGGATTTTCTCATCCCCAATGATTTGATATTTTTCATGACCTTTGCCGGCTAAGATGACGATATTATCTGGTCGTGCGAGTCGTGCTGCATAACGCACGGCCTCTTCCCGATCACCGATTTCAACGAACTGATCGTGGGTCATCCCTTTGGCGATGCCGGATGTAATTGACTCATATGCTTCATATCGTGGATCATCCGTCGTGATGACGACGGTTCCTGCGTAGGTCGAAGCCAGTTCGCCCATCTTCGGTCGTTTCGTCACGTCGCGGTTTCCACCTGTCCCGATCAGGAAGACGATCTTTTCCTTCGGTACGTCAACGAGTGCTTTCAGACACTGTTCAATGCCGTCAGGAGTATGCGCGTAGTCGACATACACGTTATATCCTTCAATCGGTAAGCGTTGCATCCGACCTTTTGCCGGACGGATTGCTGAAATCGCTCCTGCAATCGTCGTTAGGTCGTATCCGCAAGACAAGAGGATCCCTGTCGCAAGCAACAGATTGTAGACGTTAAAGCGACCAATGAAATTCGCCGTGACGTCGACTTGTTCTTCTTTGTACAGCATCGTGAACGTCGTTTGTTGAAGTGACTGTTCAATCGCCGTTGCTCGGAGGTCAGCTGCGTTGTCGATACCGTACGTCATGACACGAGCACCTGTCATCATTTCGTACAGTTCGCTCGTCGGATCATCGGCATTCAAGACCGCGACTTTCTCTGTCGACAACCGTTGTCCGAGCTGTGCGAATAACAATCCTTTGGCACGTGCATAGTTCTCAAACGTTTTGTGAAAATCGAGGTGATCATGCGTCAGATTCGTGAATCCCGCAATGTCGTAATCGACACCCGTTACTCGACCAAGCTCTAGTCCATGCGAAGAGACTTCCATGATGACGTCTTGGACATCTTCTTTATGCATCTGATGCAGAAATGCTTGTAATTCGGAGCTTTGTGGTGTCGTATTGCGACTTGGTACGACGCGGTCACCAATCTTGACTTCGACCGTTCCGATGATACCCGTTTTCCGACCAAGGTGCGCTAATATATCACGGACAATCGTCGTCGTCGTCGTTTTCCCGTTCGTTCCTGTAATACCAATCATCCGCATCTTTTCAGAAGGATAATCATAGAATTTGCCAGCCAATTCGGCAATGGCACGTGATGTACTACGAACGAGAATGACAGGAATCGACACATTGACCGGTTGTTCCGCAACGATTGCGACCGCTCCTTGTGCTTCTGCCTGTTTGGCATAGTCGTGTCCATCAACAGTATACCCTTTGATGGCGACGAACAATGATCCCGGTTTAACATCCCGTGAATCGGTCGTGATGGACGTGACGTCCACTTCTACCATTCGTTCGATTTTTTGCGTCTGTATGACTTGAATCAGTTCAGCTAAATTCAACGGTATTCCTTCTTTCTCGACATCGTCATTTCATATGTTTCATCTATTCCGTTCTGCTGTCATGCTTCCTCTTCTTGGTCTGCTGGAAGAATATAGGCCTTTGCCGGTTCCTCCGAAAAGATGTGCTCAATCAGCCCTTCGATGTCCGATGGACGAATTCGTTCTACATCCGCTAGTACTTCTTCGAGTGACGGGTGACGATGCAGATGCAACTCATTTCGGGCATTTCGGTTCATATGGCTCGATGTGCCTTCGTTTCCTAAAATTAGAGAACCTTTTAGCTGTTCAATGCCATCTTCGAGTTCCTTAGCGGATAGTCCGTCTCGCTTCAAGCGATCAATCTCAGCAGCGAGAACCTGTTCGACCTCTTCGACTGATTCCGGAGACGTGCCGACATAGATCGTGAACGTTCCATGATCGTCAAACGTCGTGTAATAGGAAAAGACTGAATAGGCAAGACCGCGTTCCTCTCGGATGGATTGGAACAAGCGACTCGACATCGTCGCACCGAATGCATTATTGAGTAAGGCGAGGGCAGGCAAACGTGGGTCAGCAGAAGGAATCGCACGGAAATTATAACAAATATGAGCCTGTTCCGTATCCTTTTCCTTACGAATCACACCATTTTGTAACCTTGGCTCTGTCGTCTCGCGTGTCTTCGATCGTGATTCGAGGATCGACATCCGCTCTTGAATCTGCGCAATCAACTCGTCTGAGACGTTTCCGGCAACGGAAATGACGATTTGATCCGGAGCATACGCTTCTTCGAGATATCGTCCGATCATCGTTCGATCAATCCGAAGCACACTCTCTTCCGTTCCAAGAATCGGTCGAGCCATGACATCCTCTCCGTAAGCCGCAACAGCTAATAACTCATGGACGAGATCATCCGGTGTGTCATCGTACATCTTGATCTCTTCAATGACGACCTTTTTCTCTTTTTCCAGTTCCTCCGCGTCAAACGTCGATTCGAGGAACATATCCGCCAATACGTGAAAGGCTTCACCTGCATGTTCATCTAGTGTCTTGACGTAATAACACGTTTGATCCTTACTCGTGAACGCATTAATATTTCCACCAAGGCGGTCAAAGTAAACCGCAATCTCTTTTGCCGTATGGCGTTTTGTTCCTTTAAACATCATATGCTCGATGAGATGACTGATCCCATGCTCCTCGATCTGTTCCGTCCGACTTCCTGCTTGAATGAAGATTCCGGTCGCGACGCTGCGTGCTTCTGGCATCCGTTCAACGATTAGTCGAACCCCGTTTTCTAGTTGTATCCGTTCGATCATAGTAATTCCTCCAAATATAGGAAACAAGGTGGCTCTCGTTGCATTCTCTGCACCGTCGAGCCACCTTGGATTCATTAGTTACGACGTGGTGGACGTTGTCCGTCACGTGGTGGGCGTGAACCCTGATCCCGGCGTGGCGGGCGGTTCTCACGCTCTGTCTTTTTCTTTTCTTCGTATGCGGCACGGTCTTCTTCGCTTAATCCTTCGACGAGCAGGACTTTGTGCGACGCGTTAACGCGTCCTTTGTCATCGATTTCTGTGACACGGACTTTTAGCTTATCTCCAAGTTTAACGACATCTTCCGTTTGACCAACACGGTCAAGTGCGAGTTCCGAGATGTGGACGAGTGCGTCTTTTCCTTTGAACAATTCAACGAATGCACCGAATTTCTCAACGCGACGGACCGTTCCATCGAATTCTTCACCGACGACGACTTCACGGACGATATCTTCGATCAATTGACGGGCACGATCGATGCCAGCTTGATCCGTCGAAGCGATAAAGACTGTTCCGTCTTGATCGATGTCGATCTTAACGCCTGTCTCATCAATGATACCGTTGATGACTTTACCACCAGGTCCGATGACATCACGGATTTTATCTGGATTGATTTTAAGTGTGACGATTTTCGGCGCGTATTGCGACAATTCGACACGCGGTTCAGCAATGACAGATTGCATATGCTCAAGAATATGCAGACGACCAAGACGTGCTTGTTCAAGTGCTTCTTCAAGAATTTGACGCGTGATTCCGCCAATTTTCATATCCATTTGGAGAGCTGTGACACCTTCGTGAGTTCCAGCGACTTTAAAGTCCATATCTCCGAGATGATCTTCCATCCCTTGGATATCTGTCAAGATCGAGTAATTTTCGCCTTCCATGATCAAGCCCATCGCGATACCAGCGACAGGTGCTTTTAATGGAACACCCGCATCCATCATGGCAAGGATCGAACCACAGATGGAAGCCTGTGATGAAGAACCGTTCGACTCAAGGACTTCCGACACGAGACGAATCGTGTACGGGAAATCAACTTCATTCGGAAGAACTGGTAAAAGTGCGCGTTCTCCGAGTGCCCCGTGACCAATTTCACGACGACCTGGTGCACGCATCGGACGTGCTTCCCCAACTGAGAATGGTGGGAAGTTATAATGGTGCATGAAACGTTTCTCTTCCTTCAGACCAAGTCCATCAATGATTTGAGCGTCAGCTGCAACACCGAGTGTCGCAACAGACAAGACTTGTGTCTGACCGCGTGTGAACAAACCTGAACCGTGCGCACGTGGTAAGAGACCGACTTCTGAATCAAGTGGACGGATCTCAGCAAGACCACGACCATCTGGACGAACTTTGTCTTCCGTGATGAGGCGACGGACTTCGTCTTTGACGAACTTGTTGAGAACGCCTGATACTTCTGCCAATTGTTCTGCTGTGACGGACTCGTCAGCTGCATACAACTCGATGTATTTTGCGATGACTTCGTTGATGGCAACGTCACGTGCTTGTTTTTCTTCGACTTGAACTGCTTGTGTGACTTCTGCCAATGCTTCTGCTTTCAGGCGATTGACGATTGTCTCATCGAAGCTTGATACCGTATATTCGAACTTCTCTTTACCGACTTGTGCGACGATTTCTTCTTGGAACGCGATCATTTCCTTGATGACATCGTGTCCGAGCAAGATCGCTTCAAGCATTGCTTGTTCCGATACTTCCTTCGCACCTGCTTCAACCATGTTGACGGCATGTTTTGTTCCGGCAACTTGAAGGTCGATGTCGCTGACTTCCATTTGCGCTGAAGTCGGGTTCACGACGAATTCTCCGTCAACGCGACCGATCGTCACGCCTGCGATTGGACCGTCGAATGGAATATCCGAGATCGAAAGCGCAATCGAAGCCCCGATCATCGCAGCGACTTCTGGTGAATTGTCAGCATCTGACGAAAGAACCGTCGTCGCCACTTGAACGTCGTGACGGAAACCGTCCGGGAATAATGGACGGATTGGACGGTCGATCAGACGCGAAGTCAAGATCGCACTCTCTCCAGGACGTCCTTCACGTTTGAGGAATCCACCTGGGATTTTCCCTGCCGCATATAATTTTTCTTCATAGTTCACTGTTAATGGGAAGAAATCTAAGTCCTTCGGTTGTTTTGATGCAACGACCGTAGCAAGAACGGCTGTATCGCCGTAACGAATCAATGCTGCTCCGTTCGCTTGTTTTGCTAATTGACCGATTTCAATCGTTAATGGACGTCCACCGAGTTCGGTCGAAAACGTCTGTTTTGTTTGTGACATGCACAAATCTCCTCTCACTGCTATCCGTTTTTTCATTCAAATCTAATTATGTAGGTTCTTGCGCAAAAAGTCCATGAATCGGCAAAAAAAAGAAACAGGAGACGATGCTCCTGCTTCCCTACCTCGTTCTCGTCGGGATTAGCGACGGAGACCAAGACGCTCGATCAACGAACGGTAACGTGCAACATCCTTGTTACGAAGGTATGTGAGCAAGTTACGGCGACGACCGACCATTTTCAAGAGACCACGACGTGAGTGGTGATCCTTTTTGTGTGTACGTAAGTGATCGTTCAAAGTTGTGATCTGTTCAGTTAAAACAGCAACTTGTACTTCCGGCGAACCAGTATCGCCTTGTTTCGTAGCATATGCTTCGATGATTTCGTTTTTACGTTCTTTTGTGAGTGCCATTGTCACTCCACCTCCATCTTATGAATGACCGTATTCCCGAGCATCGGATGGTGAGACCAGATGCCAAGTGAATCGGCTGTACGTGATCGTACTGACCTATCATAACGAACCCTGTCCGTACTGTCAAACGCTTAATTGTACCTTTGCTTCTTCGCGGTCCCGTGCCAATTGTTCTTTCAATTGATCGATACCGTTGAAGGCTTTTTCATCGCGTAAGTAAGCAATCCATTCAAGCGTCAATTCTTGACCATAAAGATCCTCATCAAAGTCAAGAAGATGCGTCTCGATGCTGACCTCTCCCGTCTCATAGAACGTCGGGCGTCTGCCGACGTTCGTCATCGCCTTGAACCGACGACCGTCTGCTAGGCGAACGAATGTCGCATACACCCCGAGTTTTGGAATGACGTAGGCAAAATCTGGGCGCATGTTCGCTGTCGGGAAGCCAATTTGTCGACCGCGTGCGTCACCGTGAATGATCGTGCCTTTGATTTGGTAAGGTTCTCCAAGCAAACATGCAGCCGGTTCGACTTCTCCTGCAGCAAGTAAACGACGAATCCGGGTTGAGCTGATCTTTTCAGCTTCTTCTTGGAATTCTGCTACGACGGTATGCGTAAATGTGCCACGACTATGAAAATCAAGCGTCGCCATTTTGCCGGCTCCGAAACGACCGTAGGAATAATCGAATCCAGCAACGACGTGTTCTGCTCCAGACGCAATCAGATATTCGTCGACGAACGCTTGCGGTGATAATTCCGAGAAAGGAATCGTAAACTCAATCACATAAACACGATCTACACCAAGCTGCTCGAGTTTCTCTAATTTACGTTCAAGCGGTGTGATGTAGTGGACTGGTTCATCCCCTTTACCAAGCACTTGTTTCGGATGGGGATCAAAGGTCATGATAGCCAAGGGCAGGCGACGAGCCTCCGCCTCTTTCCGTGCTGCTGCGATGACTTGCTGATGTCCGAGATGTACACCGTCAAAAAAGCCGAGTGCGATGACAGCAGGGTCTTTTTGAGGTTGTTCCGGATATGTTAAATGTATGATGTCCATGATGCTCTCTCCGATCTTAATCGATTTGTAGCATGACCTCGACGCGTGCTACCTGTTCTTCTGGAAGACGTCGATATAGCGCTAAAGGTACGTCTTCTTCATTATAGACAGTAAACAGCTCGAATTCGACTGGAATGCTTGTTAGCTTTGCTCCGTTCAAGACACGTTGCGCTGTTGACGCATCGACCGTCAAGCGTGGCCATTTTTGGATGACGTGTTCGATCGGTAGGACGTGTTGCATCCGTTCTTCGACTGTCTCATACGATTCGAGTGTCTCAAGAGTCACTGTATCCGTCTCAGCAATCGCACCAGAGCCTGTCCGGCGTAGTTCACTCATGTGTGCCGCGTAACCAAGTCGTTCTCCGATTTCTACTGCTAATGTCCGGATATACGTCCCTTTTCCACATGCAATATCGAGGCGGAAGCGACAAAGACCATCTTCGAACACAAGGGCCGATGTCCGCTCTAATCGATCGATGCGGACGATTCGTGTCGGTCGTTCGACTTCAATGCCTTTTCGGGCATATTCATATAATTTTTTCCCATTCACTTTAACAGCTGAATAATACGGTGGCGTCTGCTCGATCTCTCCTGTCAATTGAGTCAAGATGTCCTCAATTGCTTCCTCGGTAATAGTTCCCGGTTCAACCGCTGTTTCGCGAACTGTTTCCCCGTGCGCATCTTCCGTCGTCGTTGCAAAGCCGATCGTCACTTCCGCCGCGTAGCGCTTTCCTTCATCCGTGATGAAGCGGGCAAGCTTCGTCGCTCGACCGAGACAAATCGGTAAGACACCCGTTACTTCCGGATCAAGCGTACCTGTATGTCCGACTTTTTTCGTCTGAAACAAGCGACGTAGACGAAAGACACAATCATGACTCGTCATACCCGCTGGTTTATCTAACGGTAATACTCCGATGGGTTCCACGTTATTTCCTCCTTGAAAAAAGGCAACCACACACGTGGTTGCCTTAGATGTTAATCTTTGTTCAAATTCCGAAGCAACTCATCAATGCGTGATCCGTATTCGACAGAAGAATCGACCTCGAACAATAATTCAGGTGTTTTTCGTAGACGAATCCGCGATCCGATTTCCTTGCGCATGAAGCCTTTTGATTTTTCAAGACCGATGCGCGCATCCTCACGTGCTTTTTCGTCACCGAGGACCGAATAGAAGATCGTCGCTTGTTGCAAGTCTCCTGTCACTTCGACACCTGTGACGGTAATCGGCTTGACGCGTGGATCCTTGACATCTTTGATGAGCAGTTGCGTAATTTCCTTACGCACCTGTTCGGCGACACGATTCGAGCGTAAACTCATGTTTGTTCCCTCCAGTTCGGAAGAATGGATTCCGTTCTGTTACTTCCGTTTGACTTCTTCCATGATGAACGCTTCGATGACATCATCGACTTTTACGTCATCATAACGTTCGATCTTAATACCACATTCGTATCCAGCAGCGACTTCTTTGACATCATCTTTGAAGCGGCGAAGTGTGTCGAGTTTTCCTTCGTAGATGACGATGCTGTCACGAACGACACGGACGCCTGCATCACGCGTCAACTTACCTTCCGTGACATATCCACCTGCGATCGTACCGACTTTCGATACTTTGATGACATCGCGGACTTCAGCTTGACCGATGATTTTCTCGACGAATTCAGGATCAAGGAGACCTTTCATCGCTTGCTCGATTTCTTCAATCGCGTTATAGATGATCCGGTGAAGACGAATTTCGACTTTCTCCTGATCTGCCATTGATTTTGCGTTACCATCCGGACGAACGTTGAATCCGATGATGATCGCATTTGCTGCTGAGGCGAGGATGACGTCACCTTCCGTGATCGCACCAACACCTGAGTGTACGATGTTAATTTTAACACCTTCGACATCAATTTTCTTCAATGAACCGGCTAAGGCTTCAACTGAACCTTGGACATCACCTTTGATGATGATGTTGAGATCCTTGACTTCGCCTTCTTTGATGCGGTCGAAGAGATCTTCTAAGCTGACTTTCGCTGAATCGCGACGTTGTGCTTCGATTTCACGTTGGTAACGTGCTTCACCGATTTGGCGTGCTTTTTTCTCATCTTCGAACGCGAAGAATTGATCACCCGCTTTCGGGACATCGTTCAAACCTGTAATTTCGATTGGCGTCGATGGTCCGACTTCTTTGACACGACGACCGATATCGTTGACCATTGCCCGGATACGACCGAACGTGTGACCGACGACGATCGGGTCACCAACGCGAAGTGTTCCGTGTTGAACGAGAAGTGTAGCGACTGGACCGCGTCCTTTATCGAGTTTCGCCTCGATGACTGTTCCGCGACCGTTCATGTCTGGTGTTGATTTATATTCTTGAACTTCTGAGACGAGAAGGATCATCTCGAGCAATTCGTCGATGCCGTCTCCTTTAAGAGCTGAAACCGGTACGAAGATTGTATCGCCGCCCCAGTCCTCTGCAACGAGTTCAAACTCTGTCAATTCTTGTTTGACACGGTCTGGGTTTGCGCCTTCTTTATCCATCTTGTTGACAGCAACGATGATTGGAACGCCAGCTGCTTTCGCGTGGCTGATCGCTTCTTCCGTCTGTGGCATGACACCGTCATCCGCTGCAACGACGATGATCGCGATATCCGTGACATCTGCTCCACGTGCACGCATTGTCGTGAACGCCGCGTGACCTGGTGTATCAAGGAACGTAATTTTCTTGCCGTCGATCTCAACTTGGTAAGCACCGATGTGCTGTGTGATCCCGCCAGCTTCGCCTGCAGTGACCTTCGTGTTACGAATCGAATCAAGCAATGTCGTTTTACCGTGGTCAACGTGTCCCATGATCGTAACGACCGGTGGACGCTCAGACAACTCGTACTGGTCGAGATTCAATTCGTACTGATCAAAGTCCGTCTCATCGACTTGGACTGTCTTCTCGACTTCAAAGCCGAACTCTGTCGCGAGAAGTTCCACTGTCTCGTCATCAAGATCTTGGTTGATGTTCGCCATGACACCGAGACCCATCAATTTCATGATCAGTTCATTCGGTTTTTTCGCCATTTTTTCAGCGAGTTCACCGACTGTCAAGTTGTCAGAGTATTGAACGACGTTTGCCATCGCCTCTTCTTGTGCACGGCGAGCAGCTTTGCGTTGACTCGACTTCGAGTTCGGATCCGCTACTTCAAGTTTACGCGGTTCTGCTTTCTTTTGGTTCGGACGACGTTTGCCGCCACGGTTGTTACGGTTGCCGAATTCTGGGCGTCCGCCTTTGCTGTTACGTGATTGGTTACCTGCTGGTTTGTTTGTACTTCCTGGTCGGTTCGGTTTATTATCTGATTTCACTTGTTTTGGAGCCTCCGTCTTTTGAGCCCGATATTTCTCGGGATTAAATACTTGATCGAGTTGCTGTACTGTCTGTTCATCTAATACTGCCATATGATTCTTGACTGGTTTCTCCAGCTTTTCAAGCTGGGTGATGACCTGCTTACTTGTTACATTTTGTTCCTTGGCGAATTCGTATACACGTTTACCCAAAGGATCCACCTCCAATTAGTCGTTCGAGAGGAGTTCAGTTAGCTTTTTCGCAAATCCGGCTTCATTGACTGACACGACAACACGCGCATCCTTTCCTAATGCTTGACCGAGAATCGTACGGTCGGCGACTTCTAGGTAAGGAACCTGATAACTCGTACATTTATCTGTGACTTTCTTACGCGTGGCAGCCCCCGCATCTGCTGCTAAAAGAACAAGCTTCGCTTGCCCTCCTCGTACTTCTTTCAGTACGAGTTCTTCTCCCGTCGTCACTTTTCTAGCTCGATTCGCGAGACCGAGAAGGGATTCCCATTTACTCATTTGTACCTCCCGCGATTTCAAGCAATTCATCGTATAAGGCATCTGTCGTCTTGACCTTTAAATGATGATCAAGCGTCCGTTTTTTCTTCGCCGTCGCAATGACTGCCGCATCTTTCGATAAATAGGCACCTCGCCCATTCATCTTACCATTTAAATCGATGACGACCTCTTGTTCAGGTGTCCGGACGACACGAATTAATTCTTTTTTCGGTTTCATTTCTTGTGTGATGACACACTTACGTAATGGTACCTTTTTTTGCACGAATTATTCCTCGCCTTCGACTTGGACCGCTTCTACTGCCGGCTCTTCCGTCGCGAAGACATCTTCGAGATCCATCGCTTCCGCTTCAGACTCGCTCTTGATGTCGATTTTCCATCCTGTCAATTTCGCTGCGAGACGCGCGTTTTGACCACGTTTCCCGATTGCAAGCGACAGTTGGAAATCTGGAACGACGACGATTGTCGCTTTCGCTGGTTCGTTGACATAGACCGCAACGACTTGAGCTGGGCTGAGTGCGTTCGCGACATATTCTTTCGGATCATCCGAGTAACGGACGATATCGATTTTTTCCCCGTTCAAATCATTGACGATGCGTTGAACACGCGCCCCTTTTTGTCCGACACATGCACCGACTGGATCGATGTCGTCCGCTGCGACTGCGATTTTCGAACGGTCGCCCGCTTCACGCGCCACAGACTTGACTTCGACTTCGCCACTTGAAATCTCTGGTACTTCGATTTCGAAGAGACGTTTTAAGAGACCTGGATGTGTCCGTGATACGAGAATCGATGCCCCTGATCCTTTGACCATCGGATCAACCTTCGTGACGTACACCTTGATGCGATCACGAATCCCGAAACGCTCGTTCGGCATTTGCTCGTGTGTCGTCAAGACAGCTTCGATACCTTCTAGGTTGACGTACAAGTTGCGTGCATCTTGACGCTCGACGATACCTGTCATGATCTCATCTTCACGATCCGCGAAGTGATTGTAGATGCGTTCGCGTTCTGCTTCACGCATTTTTTGTGTGACGATTTGTTTTGCTGTTTGTGCCGCAACACGACCGAAGTCGCCTGGCGTCACTTCGACTTTATGGAAATCGCCGAGTTCATATGTCGGATCGATCTCGTGCGCCTCTTCAAGCGAAAGTTGCTCTTCTGGTTGTGTCAATCGTTCGACGACTTCCTTAAGCGCGAAGACACGGATGTCTCCTGTCTGCTGGTCGAATTCGACCTTTACAGCCTCCGACTCTTTTCCGAAGTTGCGTCGGTACGCTGAAATCAATGCCTGTTCGAGCGCATCGATGATGATGTTCTTGTCAATTTCCTTCTCTTTCGCGATTTGATTGATCGCCTCGAGTAACTGTGGTCCCATCGTTCTCTTCCTTTCCGTCAGAACATTACCGCAAGTCGCGCAAGTGAAATCTTGTCGACCGGTATCTCAATTTTCAATTTTCTTGTTTTGACACGCACTTCGATTTCAAGCATCTCAGGTGTGTACGCGAGCAACGTTCCTTCGAATTCAACCGCATTCTTTACTGGATCGTGCGTTTTGATGTACACATGTTTCCCAATCGCCTTTTCGAAGTCCTCGTCTTTCTTCAGTGGACGTTCCGCTCCTGGACTAGCGACGTCGAGGTAATACGGCTCGTCGATCGGATCATTGTCATTCAATGCTTCCGATAACTGTTCATTGATTTTGACGCAGTCTTCAAGATCCACGCCACCCTCTTTGTCGATGGAGACACGTAGGAACCAATCCGCCCCTTCTTTGACGAATTCAACGTCGACTAGCTCCATCCCCTCTCGTTCGACGATTGGTTTTGCGAGCGCTTCGACCTTTTCCGTTACGTTCGTCATCTTCATCCTCCTTCAAAAAACAAACAAGAAAGGAGCAGGTCCCCCTACTCCTTCCAAGTCGTAGTATAAAAAACATTTCCTCACTCAATATAGCATAGGAAAGCGCTCAAAGCAAGTGTTCCTAAGGGCTTACAAGTCGAACAAGGAGAGCTGATTCTCGTCTGGTAACCCTTCGAGACAGCCTAGGTTATCGAGCGTCTCGATGATCGATTTCGACAATTTGGCGCGTTTTTGGAGGTCTTCCTTCGAGAGGAATTCTCCACCTTTACGCGCTTCGACGATTTGCTTCGCAGCATTCGTCCCGAGACCTGTCACGGCGTTAAACGGTGGTAACAGCGTATCCCCGTCAATGAGGAATTCCGTTGCACTCGAGCGATAGAGATCGACCTTTTGGAACGTAAAGCCGCGTTCAATCATCTCAAGTGCGATTTCAAGAACCGTGTACAATCCCTTATCCTTCGCCGTCGCCTCGAATCCTTTGTCCTTGATGTCTTGCAAGACTTTCCGAACGGCAGCAGAGCCCTTATTCATCGCACCGATGTCAAAATCACCCGCACGTACCGTAAAGTACGAAGCGTAGTAATACATCGGATGATGGACTTTATAATAAGCAATCCGGACAGCCATCAAGACGTAGGCGGCAGCATGGGCTTTCGGGAACATATACTTGATTTTCTTGCAGGAATCGATATACCAGAGCGGCACATCGTTCTCAATCATCGCCTCTTCCATGTCAATCGAGAGTCCTTTCCCTTTACGGACCGACTCCATGATTTTAAAGGCGAGTGACGGTTCAAGACCAGCGTAGATCAAGTAGACCATGATATCATCTCGACAACCGATGACGTCTTTTAGTTCACACGTTCCGTTGTAAATTAATTCGCTGGCGTTTCCGAGCCAGACATCCGTTCCGTGCGAGAGTCCTGAAATCTGGACGAGCTCTGAGAACGTCGTCGGTTTCGTCTCTTCTAACATTTGCCGGACGAATTTTGTTCCAAACTCGGGAATACCAAGCGTTCCCGTTTTTGAATCGATTTGCTCCGGCGTCACACCGATCGATTCCGTCGAACTGAAGATTTTCATAACTTCCGGGTCATCGACCGGAATCGTCTTCGGATCACGTCCTGATAGATCCTGTAGCATCCGAATCATCGTCGGATCATCGTGACCGAGGATATCGAGTTTGAGCAAGTTATCGTGAATCGAGTGGAAGTCAAAGTGTGTCGTCTTCCATTCAGAACCCATATCGTCTGCGGGATACTGTATCGGACTGATATCGTAAATGTCCATATAGTCCGGTACGACGATGATCCCACCTGGGTGTTGCCCAGTCGTCCGTTTAACACCGGTGACACCACTGACAAGACGATCGACTTCCGCATTCCGATATGTCAACTCATTCTCCGACTGATACCCTTTGACATAGCCATACGCCGTCTTCTCGGCGATTGTTCCGATCGTTCCGGCACGGTAGACGTAATCGTCACCGAACAAGACTTTCGTATAGGCGTGTGCCTGCGGCTGGTATTCTCCACTGAAGTTCAAATCGATATCCGGTACTTTATCCCCTTTAAATCCAAGGAACGTCTCGAACGGAATATCATGACCGTCTTTGAACAACGGGACATCACATTTCGAACAGGACTTATCCGGTAAATCGAATCCTGAACCGACCGAACCGTCATCGAAGAACTCCGATTCCTTACAATTCGGACAGACATAATGCGGTGGCAATGGATTGACTTCCGTGATCTCGGTCATCGTCGCAACGAGACTTGATCCGACCGATCCCCGTGAACCGACCAAATAGCCGTCGTCGAGTGATTTTTTTACGAGTTTATGGGAAATCAAATAGATGACAGCGAATCCGTGACCGATAATCGACTTCAACTCTTTTTCGAGTCGGGCTTCGACGATCTCTGGTAACGTGTCGCCATAAATCCGGTGCGCCATATCGTACGACAGATTCCGAACTTCTTCGTCTGCCCCTTCGATCTTCGGTGTATAAAGATCTTTTGGAATGATATCGATGTTCTCGAACTGTTCCGCGACGGCTTGACTGTTCGTGATGACGAGACGTTCCGACACATCTGGTCCGAGGAACTTAAAGTCGTCCATCATTTCCTTCGTCGTCCGGAAATGCGCCGGTGGCAATTGTTTTCGCATGTTCAGCATGTTCGCTCCACCTTGCGTCCGGATCAAAATTTCTCGATACGTGGCGTCATGTTGATCGAGGTAATGTACGTTACCAGTCGCGACTGGTAAGATGTCATGTTCTTCCGCGACACGGATGATCTTTTTAATCAGTTCGCGCAGTTCAAGTTCATTCTGAACGATTTCCCGTTCGATCAAATGACCATACATCGCTGGTGGTTGAATCTCGATGAAATCATAGAACTGCATCACTTTTGCTAAATCTTCGTCCGACTTATTCAAGGCGGCATCAAATACCTCGCCGTTATCACAAGCTGACCCGATGATCAACCCATCCCGATGTGCGATGAGTTGTGAGCGTGGTGTGCGGACGACACGGTGCACGTGTTTTGTGTGAGCAATCGAAATCAATTGGTACAGATTCTTCAAGCCCGTCCGGTTCTTCGCATAGACCGTCGCGTGGTATGGTCGTGCCCGCGAGATATCTTTTCCCATCTCTCGGTTGAGTGAGGCATGTGTCTTCATGTTGAACATCTCATCTGCCATTTGAAGCAACTTGACCATCAAATATCCTGTCGCTTCCGCATCATAAATGGCGCGGTGATGCTGCGTCAATTCGATGTCAAATCGTTTCGCGAGTGTGTTCAACCGGTGGTTTTTAAGTGTCGGCATCAGGACACGGGCTAACTCAAGCGTATCAATGACCGGTAAGACTGATTCATCGTGACCACCAGACCGGAGTGTCGCATTCAAGAATCCAATATCAAACGAGGCATTGTGGGCAACGAGAATCGAGTCGCCGACCCAGTCCATGAATTCCTTGACGACTTGTTCCGGGTCTGGTTTTCCCCGGACCATATCATCGGTAATCCCTGTCAAGTCAATCGTCGTCGCCGACAATAGATGCTTCGGATCCGCGAATGCTTCGAATTTATCGATGATATCACCATCGTAGATTTTAACAGCTGCAAGTTCGATGATCTTGTTGTACATCGCCGATAAACCAGTTGTCTCGACGTCAAAGACGACGAATGTCGCGTCATCCAAATTGCGCTCCACCGGATGGTAGGCGACTTGCACCCCGTCATTGACGACGTTTGCTTCAATTCCGTACAGTACCTTGATATCGTTTTTCTTTCCGGCATAGTAGGCATCCGGAAAACTTTGTGCACCGGCGTGATCCGTGATCGCGACAGCAGGGTGACCCCATTTTGCGGCACGCTCGACGTATTTTGTCACGTTCATGACGGCGTCCATCTGGCTCATTTGCGAGTGCGCATGTAACTCGACACGTTTCTCGCCTGCCCAAGGGTCAACAGGGGCTTCCATCTTCACTTCTGACAGTTGGGCAATCATCATACAGAGATCGCGCAGGAACGTATCGAACTCGACACGACCTGCTGCTTGAATCCACATGCCTTTTTTGATGGCTGAGAGGATTTTGACGTCTGTTTCGTCACGCGCAAACATTTTGACGACGAGCGAGTCCGTATAATCTGTCATCTTGAACGTAAAAATTGTCTTCCCACTTCGTAGTTCACGACTCTCAGCTGAGAAAACAAGACCACGGATCGCAATCCGTCGTTCCTCATCTTGAATCGTCTTGATCGGAACGATCTCATCTTGAATTGGTTTCCCGATCCGGATTTCGACAGGGCCATCATCGTCATCTCGCGATTGTTCCCGTTTGAATTGCAACTCGAGCATCCGTTTTGCTTCTTCCATGTCTTCCTGTTTCACCTGATTTCGCAACGCTTCTTGTTTCGATTCGTTGATCTGAACAATCGGTTCACAGTTGAATTTTGGGAATCCGTAAGCACTATAGAGTAATTGTAATTCCCCACATAAGCTACTCTTTAAGAAACCTGCTTCCGGTTCACTTCGGACCGGAATGAATAGTTTCTGTTCTTTAAACTCCGGTAAGACACGCCCGAGTTGTGTCCGCATTGCCGATGAGACATCTGCGAGATCCTGCACGACATATGGCCAGTAATCATGATACATCCGTTCATCTGGACGGCTATCTGCGTGTAATATGATTTTGACTTCGGCAAATTGCTGATACCGACTTGTCAAACGACTCGTAAAGAGTTGATAGACGTTTTGGGGTAAAACATGTGGCAAGCGAATTTCAAATGTCCAGGTTGCCTTTGCTTTATTGACGCGAAGCTTCTCGAGAACTGCTTCGTGAAAGTATTCTTCAATGATACCGTTCGGTAATTCCAAGTCACTGAGCAACAGTGACATGCGTTGTTGTGTATCCACTCGCAATTGTGCTGTCTGATCGCTTCACACCGTGACAGCAACTCCTCCTCCTCTTGCGGATTGCCCAAGGGGCGAATGGGTGTGAGACAAGAAAACAGTCACTTTATGAAAAGTGACCGTCTCCATTCTTTATTCTAAACCTTCATAGAGTGAACGAACAGCCTCAACGACTTGTTCCTGTCCAACTTCTTCTGCATCGCCACCACGACGGGCTTTTAATTCGACGATTCCTTCTGTCGCTTTTTTCCCGACGTTCAAGCGAACCGGTAGACCGATCAAATCAGCATCGGCGAACTTGACACCTGCTCGTTCTTTCCGGTCGTCAAGCAAGACGCTGAATCCTGCAGCCGTCAACTCACGGTATAGTGTCTCTCCGAGTTCGAGTTGTTCTGCATTTTTACCGTTGACGACGATTAAATGAACATCGTATGGCGCGATTGCTTTTGGCCAAATGATTCCACGCTCATCATAATGTTGTTCGACGACTGCCGACAATGTCCGCGAGACACCAATGCCGTAACAACCCATGATGAGAGGTTGTGCTTTACCGCCCTCGTCGAGGAACGTCGCTCCCATTCCTTCTGAGTAACGTGTTCCGAGTTTGAAGACTTGACCGACTTCAATCCCGCGAGCGAACTTGACTTGACCGTTACCGTCTGGTGACGCGTCACCTTCTTCTGCGAAGCGCAAGTCTGTATATTCTGCTTCGAAATCACGGCTTGGGTCGACATGGATATAATGCGTTTCCGCTTTATTTGCACCACAGACAGCGTTCGTCAAGGCACGAATCGCGTAGTCCGCGACGACCTTCATATCTGCCCCGATTGGTCCAAGTGTTCCAGGCGTTGAGTGAAGCGCTGCTTCAATCTCTTCGTCGCTCGCCATCGTGATGTCGAGTGCACCGAGATAGTTTTTCAACTTGATATCGTTGACTTCGTGATCGCCCCGGACGAGTGCCATGACAAGCCCTTGCTCCGTCTTGAAGATGACGGTCTTGATTGATTCGTTTGCTGGTAAATTCAAATGTGCGCTGACCGCTTCGATCGTCTTCGCATCTGCCGTATGCACTTCTTCAAGTGCTTCTGGTGCTTTGTCTTGCTTCGGATAGGCGTCGATCGACTCTGCCATCTCTAAGTTTGCCGCATAGTCCGACTGATCCGAATAGACGATCGTATCTTCACCGATTGCTGCTAACGCATGGAACTCATGTGTTCCACTACCACCTATCGCACCTGAGTCAGCGACGACTGGACGGAACTCAAGACCGACACGTGTGAAAATCCGCGAATACGTATCAAACATGTTTTGATACTCTTCGTCTAAGCTCTCTTGTGAAGAATGGAACGAATAAGCGTCCTTCATGATGAACTCACGACCACGTAATAAACCGAAACGTGGACGACGTTCGTCACGGTACTTCATTTGAATCTGGAAGAGATTGACCGGTAACTTTTTGTACGAGTTCAATTCATCACGAACGATCGAAGTGATCAGTTCCTCGTGTGTCGCTCCGAGCGCGAACCGGCGATCATGACGATCCGTCAAGCGCATTAATTCAGGTCCATAGATATCCCAGCGTCCTGTTTCTTCCCATAGTTCAGCTGGTTGAATCGCTGGCATCAGTAATTCTTGCGCACCCGCCGCTTCTAATTCCTCGCGGATGATCGTCTCGATGTTTGCGAGTACTCGTTTTGCGAGGGGTAGATACGAATAGATCCCAGCGGCATTTTGACGCATGAATCCTGCACGAAGCAAGAGTTGGTGACTGATGGCTTCTGCATCAGATGGTACTTCACGCAACGTTGGCATGAATAGTTTTGATTGTTTCATAATGAGTCACGAACTCCTTTGACTGAGTGATTAATTAAAAGAATTTTTGAATGTCGTTCCAAGTGACGACGAGCATGAGTAGCATCAAAAGCGCGAAACCGACGAAGTGAACCAATCCTTCTTTTTGAGGATCAACTGGTTTACCGCGTAAGGCTTCAAGGAAGAGGAACAACAATCGTCCTCCGTCAAGTGCTGGAAGTGGCAATAAGTTGAAGACTGCTAAGTTGACGGACAACAATGCTGTCCATGTCAATAGCATCGAGAACCCACTATCTGCGACCTGATCGGTCATTTTGACGATCCCAACTGGTCCTGATAACTGATCGACGCCGACGACACCCGTCACGAGATCTCCAACAGCTCCGACAATGAGCGTCGACATCCGCCATGTTTCTGAAACTCCGGTTTGGAGTGCTGTCCCGAATGATTTTTCTGTCTCATTCGTGACGCCGATGATGCCGACCTTCTGTTCTCCTTGCTGTTGTACTTTTGGCGTGATTTGTGTTGTCGTTTCTTTCCCATCACGTTCGTATTTCACTTCTGTCGCTTTACCGGCACGATCTTGGAATCCAGCACGTAAATCAGTCCATTTGGCTGTATCCTGACCGTTGACCGAGACAATCCGGTCACCTTCAACAAGTCCAGCTTGATCGGCCGGAGAACCCTTTTGAACTGTTCCGATGACGCTGTCCCCCGTTGGAGAGCCATTATATAAGGCAAGACCGAACAGGATAACGAACGCGAGGACAAAGTTCATGAACGGTCCTGCAGCGATCGCAAGGACGCGCTTCCATACGGATTTCGAACCGAATGTACGATCGTACGGTGCAATTTGTGTCCGTGTCTGACCTTCAACGAGAAATGCTGTCGGTGAAACGGGGTAGCGAACCGATGTCTCGTCTTGCAATCCAACGAGTTCGAGTTGACGCAATAAGTCAATCCGTTCGACAGTAACGACTTGGTCGACTTGTGGCTGATCCGCATCGAAATAAATCGTCTCGATGACGCCGTCCTTTAACTGTAATCCGACGGTTTGACCTGATTTGATTTCAACGAGTTCCGGTTCTTCACCCGCCATCTTGACGTAACCGCCGATTGGCAACAGACGTACCGTATACAACGTCTCATTCTTAAACACTGAAAAGATTTTCGGTCCAAATCCAATCGCGAATTCCCGACAGAGAATACCTGCCCGTTTCGCCATCACGAGATGACCCCATTCATGGACGGCGACGAGTACACCGAACATCAGCACGATTGAAATAAAGGTCGTCATTACTTATCCCATCCTTAGTTAGCGAATGTAAGAGACGATACGAACTCACGCGCCCATCGATCAGCCTCAAGGATTTGATCCAAGGAAGGCTCCTCGATAAGTTCATGAGCTTGAAGCGCCGCCTCAACGCTCGCTTCGATTTCTAAAAAGCGAATGTCTCCTTTTAAGAAGCGATCCACCGCTTGTTCGTTCGCAGCATTGAGTACTGATGGCATCGATCCGCCGGCTTGACCTGCTTCAAAAGCAAGTCGTAACAACGGATAACGCTCAAATGAAGCATCAGCAAAGTGTAGGCGTCCGATTTCCTTTAAGTTTAACCGTTCTCCCCCTTGAATTTCAAGGCGGGACGGATATGTAAGAGCGTACTGAATCGGTTCTCGCATGTCAGGCATACCAAGTTGTGCCATGACCGCACCATCGTTGAATTCGACCATCGAGTGGATGATGGATTCACGGTGAATGACGACATCGATATTTGCATAATCGACATCAAATAACCAATGTGCTTCAATGACTTCGAACCCTTTGTTCATCATTGTCGCAGAATCAATCGTGATTTTTGCTCCCATCGACCAGTTTGGATGCGCTAGTGCTTGTTCGACCGTAACATTCGCTAACTCATCCCGCGTTTGGTCGCGGAAGCTACCACCTGAAGCCGTCAAGATGATTTGACGCACATCTTCACGACGTTCCCCGTTTAAGCATTGGAAAATCGCCGCATGTTCACTGTCAACTGGTAAGATCGTCACGTTTTTCTCACGTGCCAACTTCATGACAAGATGACCTGCCGTGACGAGTGTCTCCTTATTCGCAAGACCAATCGTCTTACCCGCCTCGATTGCAGCAAGCGTTGGACGTAAGCCAACAGCTCCTACGACCGCTGTAATGACCGTATCGACTTCGGGATGCGTCACGACATCAAGCAATTTTTCTTCACCGACAACGATCGTTGGCTGATAAGTCAAGTGTTGCTCGAGTTCTTGACGTGTCGTCTCATCTTGGACGCCGACAAGCATCGGTTGCAGACGGTTCAACCACGGTATGGCGACCGTCGTGTTTCGACCAAATGCAAAACTCGTCAATTCAAAAAGGTCTGGATTAGCCGCAATGACATCGAGCGTCTGCGTACCAATCGATCCTGTACCACCGATGATACTGATTTTCTTCATAATGAAGTGCCTCCTCAAGCAAAGATATCAAGTACGACGAGGACCGTAAAGACGATCATCATGCTGTCGAACCGATCTAGAATACCACCATGACCCGGTAGTAACGTTCCAGAATCTTTCACACCATAATGGCGTTTGTAAGCAGACTGGACCAAGTCACCAAGTTGCCCAACGACGGCAACGATGATGGCAAGGACAATGACTTTCCCAAAACCGACTGTCGGTTCGATACCTTCAAATACGACACCGAGTAAGATGGCAAGCAATATGCCACCGACTGCCCCTTCGATCGTTTTATTGGGACTGATCGACGGCCACAGTTTATTCTTACCGAATCGTTTCCCGACGAAGTAAGCGCCTGAATCCGTGAACCAGATCAAGAGGATAATCAACAGTGACAACGTTAATCCGTGTTCGAGTAAGCGGATATAGGCGAATGATGCAAAACCGACACCGACATACACGGCCGTCAGCAGTAAAAACGCAACATCATCGAACGTAAAGACATTTTTTGAAAATACGTTCCAGAAGAGACCGATCAATAAAATGATCATTGCCCAAGCGATTGGCGAAAGTCCGATCGGAAGCGTCTGATCGACTGCTTCTTCATAAATACCAACGAAAGGCAATAACGTCCCAATACCAAACAGAATCCGAGGAACGCGTGAGCCGCTCCATTGTCGCATCCGAACGAGCTCGGTATATCCGAGAAGCGTTAAGATTGCCATAAATGCTAAAAAGGGAAGTCCGCCGAGATACAGAAGTGCCAAAAAGATAGCACCAGCCCATATCCCTGTGATGATTCGAGTTTTCATAAGCTAGTTCCTCATTTAATCAGACGCCACCGAATCGGCGTGTCCGTTGATTGTAATCTTCAATTGCTGCTAAGAAAGCATTTCGGCGAAATTCTGGCCACAAGACGTCTGTGAAATAAAACTCCGCATATGCCGCTTGCCAAAGTAAAAAGTTCGATAACCGTTGTTCCCCACTCGTTCGAATGACGAAATCGACGTCGGTTACGGATCCTGTCATCAACTCGCGTTCAATCGTCTCCGTTGTAATCGCATCCGGTGACAGTGTTCCTGCCTGAACCTGTTCGCCCAGTTTTTGCATGACTTGAACGAGTTCATCGCGTCCTCCATAATTCAGAGCGAAAATCAGACGAAGTCCTGTATTATGTTGCGTATCCAGTTTCGCTTGTTCCACTGCCTCACGTGTAAAATGAGGGAGGCGTGATACTTCTCCTGCTACCTCGACTTTAACATTTTGCGCGTCTAACTCTTTTAAATCCGACTCTAAGAATTGCGCCGGCAGCTTCATGAGAAAACTCACTTCTTCTTCCGGACGCGTCCAATTCTCCGTCGAGAAAGCATATAATGTCAGACTCTTAATGCCGAGTTCATTTGCAACCCGAACGACTTCACGAATCGATTTCATACCTTCGCGATGTCCCATGATACGCGGAAGTCCGCGTTTTTGTGCCCATCTACCGTTTCCGTCCATGATGATAGCGACATGCTCTGGAACCCGATCATAGATTTCGGTTTCTTTCGTCTGATTCAACCATTGAAACATCCGCACTTCCTCCTCTCTCAATTATGAAGAAAGGGACTCTTCGTGTGACAAAGAGTCCCCCCCATGACGATCCGTCGCGTCATACTTCCATGATTTCTTGTTCTTTTTCCGTTGCCGTCTGATCAAGTTGTTTAACGAACTTGTCTGTCAACGTCTGAACATCTTCTGTGTATCCACGCAGATCATCTTCTGTCAATGCACCATCTTTTTCTTGTTTCTTTAACTGCTCGTTCGTATCACGACGAATATTACGGAGGGCAACTTTACCTTCTTCCGTATACTTCTTGACGAGTTTGACGAGTTCCTTCCGGCGCTCTTCCGTTAATGGTGGAATCGCAAGACGGATGACCGTACCATCAGACGACGGCGCAAGACCAAGATCAGCACGTTGAATCGCTTTTTCGATTTCGCTGACCATTGATTTATCCCAAGGAGTGATCAAGATCAGACGTGCTTCTGGTGTATTGACGTTCGCTACTTGATTGAGTGGTGTCGGTGAACCGTAGTATTCGACTTGAACGGGATCCAAAATCGCAACGTTTGCACGACCTGCGCGGAGCGTCGCAAGTTCTTTCTTAAGTGAAAGATGTGCTTTCTCCATCCGTTCTTCGGCTTGTTTTAAGATTTCTTTTGACATATTATTTCCCCCTTACGATTGTCCCGATTTCGTCACCGATGACGACACGTTTGATGTTACCTTCTTCCATCAACGAGAAGACGATGAGCGGGATGTCATTGTCCATACAAAGTGAAGTTGCTGTAGAATCCATAACTTGAAGTCCATCTTTTAAGACGTCCAAGTAAGAGAGCGTCTCGAATTTCTTCGCTTCTGGATCAACATTCGGGTCAGCTGAGTACACACCATCGACGTTGTTTTTCGCCATTAAGATGACCTCTGCTTCGATTTCAGCTGCACGAAGAGCAGCTGTCGTATCTGTCGAGAAGTACGGGTTCCCTGTACCTGCTGCAAAGATGACGACGCGTCCTTTTTCAAGGTGACGCATCGCACGGCGGCGGATGTACGGTTCTGCTACTTGGCGCATCTCGATAGATGTTTGGACGCGTGTCTCGACACCTACATCTTCCAAGCTGTCTTGAAGCGCAAGCGAGTTCATGACTGTCGCTAACATCCCCATATAATCGGCGTTGGCCCGGTCCATCCCAAGTTCTGCACCTGTTTTGCCACGCCAAATGTTTCCAGCTCCGACGACGACCGCTACTTCAACGTTCAGTTCAACTAATTCGCGAATCTGTTCCGAGATAGATTTGACGATGACAGGATTGATTCCAAACCCTTGATCTCCTGCGAGCGCTTCTCCGCTCAATTTTAACACAATCCGGTTATATTTCGGTTGCATGACTATGTCCCCCTTGCTAAATTCCGTAAAAAAGGAACACGAACCACTTCCACACGAAAGTGGATTGAAGCATACGTGTTCCTTCTCTTGTCATCAGGATGATCCCGATTCTTATTTTTTAAGTTGGTTCATAACTTCTTCAGCGAAGTTCTCTTCGCGTTTTTCCATACCTTCTCCAACTTCGAAGCGTACGAATGACACGACTTTACCGCCTTTAGATTCTACATATTTACCAACTTTGAAGTCTGGATCTTTGACGAACGTTTGATCGACAAGGCAGATTTCCTCGAAGAACTTGTTCATACGACCAACGATCATTTTTTCAACGATGTTAGCTGGTTTTCCTTCGTTCAATGCTTGCTCAGTGAGGACTTTTTCTTCACGTGCTTTTTCTTCTTCTGTGACAGAAGTACGGTCAACGTAAAGTGGACGTGCTGCTGCAATGTGCATTGCAACGTCTTTTGCAACTGTTTCGTCTGTCGTACCTTCGATGACGACGACTGAACCGATGCGTCCCCCCATGTGGAGGTAAGAACCGAAGACTGCATCATCTGCTTTTGTGAAGAGCGCTACGCGACGGAGTGAGATTTTCTCTCCGATTGTTGAAGCTTCTTCTGAGATGTATGTGTCGATTGTTTTACCTGCTTCATATTCAGAAGCAAGAGCAGCTTCTGCTGTCTCAGAGCCGTTACGGAGAACAGCGTCTGCGATGTTTTGAACGAGTGTTTGGAAACGTTCGTTTTTCGCAACGAAGTCTGTTTCTGAGTTGATTTCGACGAGTGCCGCTTTGTTGCCGTCAACTGCAACTGCAGTCAACCCTTCAGCTGCAATACGATCGCCTTTTGCTGCTGCTTTAGCGATCCCTTTTTCACGCAAGAAATCTACTGCTGCGTTCATGTCACCGTCAGTTTCAACGAGTGCTTTTTTGCAGTCGAGCATACCTGCACCTGTTTTTTCACGAAGTTCTTTAACCATTGCTGCTGTAATAGCCATTCGATATTCCTCCTTATAACATCCTTAGTTTCAAAAAAAAGGTGATAAAAGGTCGATTCCCTTTATCACCTGGCATCACGAATTACTCAGCGTCTGCTACTACTTCTTCAGTAGTTTCAGGTGCTACGTTATCTTCGCCTTGTTTAACTTCGAGGATTGCGTCAGCCATTTTACCAGTGAGCAATTTGACTGCACGGATCGCATCGTCGTTCGCTGGGATGACGTAGTCGATTTCGTCTGGATCACAGTTAGTATCAACAATCGCAACGATTGGGATGTTGAGTTTGTGTGCTTCTGCAATCGCGATACGCTCTTTGCGTGGGTCAACGATGAAGAGTGCATCCGGAACACCTGGCATATCTTTGATACCGCCGAGGAATTTCTCAAGACGAGTCATTTCTTTTTTAAGAATGATGACTTCTTTTTTAGGAAGAACTTCGAATGTACCGTTCTCTTCCATTTTTTCGAGTTGTTTCAAACGGTTGATACGTTTTTTGATTGTAGAGAAGTTCGTGAGAGTTCCACCTAACCAACGTTCGTTGATGAAGTATTGACCTGCACGGATCGCTTCTTCTTTCACAGTGTCTTGAGCTTGTTTTTTCGTACCAACGAAAAGAACGTTTCCGCCTTCAGACGCTACTTCACGGATGAAGTTATATGCTTCGTCTACTTTTTTGACCGTTTTTTGAAGGTCGATGATGTAGATTCCGTTCCGTTCTGTGAAGATGTATTTTGCCATTTTTGGGTTCCAACGGCGTGTTTGGTGACCGAAGTGTACACCAGCTTCTAACAATTGTTTCATCGAGATTACTGCCATGATGAATTCCTCCTTTTGGGTTTTGGATGTCCTCCGCGATGATCGTCTGTCCAGCTAACCTATTAAAGGCACCGCAGCTGGCGATACATGCGTGCGTAATTAACACCGTAGACTAATATAGCATAAAGATTACCGAGGGGCAACCTTCGTTTGATGAGAAAGTTTAGCAATCAAAGCCACCTCGCCGGTCCCCCGATTCAAAGATCGTGCAAGCGTCTCAAGATCTGCTCCTTCTCGTAGTGCCTGCTTGACATCCGTTAACGATGGTTCCTTTGAAACGGACCGTTCGACTTCGACGGTTTCTGGCTTCTCATTTGTAGCAACTTGCACTATTTGTAAAGACGCATCCGGTACTTGATCAACGGGTTCGGTTGTCTCATATATAGATGTATCCGTCATGGCGTTGACGTGCTCCATGAAATGTAATAACACTTGTTCCGTCTCGTTTTTTTCGCGTTCTAAATGTGTGATCCGGTCTTTGAGCGCCGCCTGCTGACGAAATAAAACTAGCAGGGCATAACAGACGAGTGCAGCTAATAAGATATAAACGACAGTCATAATTCTCCCTTTCACATGGCGACACGATCTGCTAAATAGGCACTTCCGAGCGCATTTTTCAACTTACGAAGCGCTTTGGAATGGATTTGCGAAATACGGGAAGTCGAGAGTCCGAGAACTTCACCAATTTCAGTAAGCGTCAATTCCTCATAGTAGAACAAAGAAACGACAAGTTGTTCTTTTTCTGATAACCCTTCGACTTCCTCTGCCAGTTTAGCAATCAACTCACGCATTAACAACATATCTTCTGGTGTAGCGGTATCCGGATCAAGATAGGAGACGGTCATCGCTTTTCCCTCATCTTGTAACGTGACTGCTTCATCGATCGATAATACATTCGCGAAATAACTTTCTGCTAACGCACCCTTGACCTCGTCTGGTGTCATATTGACGATAGAAGAGACTTCTTCTATCGTCGGCGTCCGTTGCAAGGATTGTTCTAGGATCTCGACAGCTGCCTCGACCCGCTTTGCTTTTTCGCGTAAGGAACGTGGTAACCAATCGATTTTACGAAGCCCATCTAAAATAGCTCCTCGAATCCGAAAGGCGGCATACGTGTCGAATTTATTATTATGATTTTGATCGAATTTTTGAAGCGCATCGTACAATCCCATCATCCCTAAACTTTTCAACTCGTCTCGATCGACACTTTTAGGCAATGTCGCACTTAAACGCTGAACGTGGTATTGAACAAGTGGTTCATAATTGTGAAGTAACAGGTCTGCCACCGCAATATCGCGTGTGGTCAGCCATCGATCCCAAAGTTGTTGTAATTCCTCACGCATGACCATTCCTCCTCTAGATTTCCAGCGTCCCGACATTCACCGTCCGGATGACGAGACGCCCTGATTGTGAGTGGAACTCGATCGTTCGTCCATTCGTGCCGCCAACATCTTCAGCAACGAGTGGAATTTTGACTTGTTGAAGCATTGCTTTGACCGCAGCGATGTTTCGCTCACCGATCCGCATTGATTCATGTTCATATTTAAATTGAAACATCTGAGCCCCGCCAGCAATCTTCGCACGTAATCGGATGGCACCACTTGCTCGAAGTTGGCGGGCTACTTCTAGAATTGCCGTATCGGCAAACTTCCCGACTTCAAGCTCCCGATTCCGACTGATAGCTGAATCAGGTAACATGACATGCGCCATACTCGATAACCCTTGTTCCAGGTCGTAGATGACAACGCCTACACACGATCCAAGACCTGCCGTTCGTAAAATGACGGGGTGCTTACTGATGGCGTACTCCGCAATGCCAATCCGTACGATTTCATCCATTCATGTCCACACCCAATCGTTCAAAGACCGTCTGAAAGGCGTTCGCTTCAGGCAACAAAAGTAAATGTCCGGTCAAATCGTTTCCTGCACTAGACAAGTGCGTGTCAATATAGACAGCCATATTTCCAGGAGTCGTTGATTCAAGTAAGGCTACTTCAAGTAACGCACCTACCATATCAAATGCCGATGCAGGAACACTGACATGTAACGATAAGTTAAGCCAATCGGAGATAGCCCGAGCATACGCTCCTATTAAAATATTCCCAATTTCTTCCCATGCGGAAACCCCCATTTCGTGGGACTCGGAAAAAAAGTGGAATTCCGTCTGCATCAATTGACTCACAAGTTTTTCTGCATCGCGTAGTGGCATCAAAAAGAGTAACGTGGCTTGAATGTCTCCAGAAAAACGTAATAGTGCACCAGCAGTATACGTCTCAGCTCCTCCACTTCGCTCGACGATCGTCGTGAAATCCTCCAGCTCAGCAGAAGGGACTTCGATCTCAATCGGCTGTCCGAGTAAAGTAGAAAGTGCCGTTGCCGCGTGACCGGCTCCAATGTTGCCGACTTCTCTTAAGATGTCACGTTCGTTTGGGTTAAGCATGAACGATGTCCTCAAATAAGCGATTCGGTTCAATCAACGAGAACAATTGCTGATCGCCTTTGGCGACTGCAGTCAAATATGAGGCATCCTCCTGCTTTTGTTCACTGAGCGGTTCAATGCGAACATCCGTTGATTCGACGACTTCGTTTGCCCGGTCGACGATGAATCCAGCATCTCCATGCTCTAAAGTGGCGATGATGATGCGTGTCTCTTCTGTCTCTTTCGCTAACTCGAATCCAAGACGAGCACGCAAATCAATCACGGGCGTAACGACACCGCGTAAATTGATGACTCCTTTGACATAAGATGCAGCGTTCGGAATCCGCGTGATCGGGATGAGCCGTTCGATTGAACGAACAGACTGTACATCAATACCGTATGCATTATCTTCTAATTGAAAAACAACCCATTTTTGTTCCATCTTCGTTCCCCTCACTTCCGTAATAGTGCATTGCTGTCAATGATCAACGCGACTTGCCCGTCTCCAAGAATCGTCGCACCAGAAATGGCACGGATTCCTTCAAGATAACTGCCAAGTGGTTTCATGACGATCTCTTGTTGACCAATCAATTCAGATACAATCAAACCAGCTAATTTTTCACCACTCCGGACGACGACGACCGAATAGGCTTCTGCCTCATGTTGCGGCAACCCATAAACCTCATTTAACGAAATAAGCGGAACCAACTGCCCACGGAAATCAAATACTTTTTCCCGGTGTGCTTGTAGAATGGCTGATTTACGTAAAGAGGTTGTTTCGATGATGGCAGTCAATGGAATCGCATACGTCTCTTGTCCGAGTTCTACGAGCATGGCTGAGATGATCGATAGCGTCAGTGGTAAACTGATTCGGAAAATCGTTCCTTCTCCTCGACGTGTCTCGACGAACACTTCTCCGCCCAGTGACTCGATCTTCGATTTGACGACATCGAGACCAACACCACGACCAGACAAGTCGGTGACTTCTTCTGCCGTTGAGAAACCAGGTGCAAATAACAGCATCGAAGCCTCTTCCATCGTTAATTGCATTGCTTCTTCTTCCGTAATCAATCCTTTTTCAATCGCGATCTGTGTGACACGTTCGTGATTGATACCGGCTCCATCATCTTCAATCTCGATGAAGACCCGGTTTCCTGAGTGATAAGCACGTAGCGAAAGATTTCCTTCGACCGGCTTATTTGCTAAAATACGTTCTGCCTTGTTCTCAATCCCATGATCAATGGCATTTCGGATCAAGTGGACGAGCGGATCACCGATCTCATCGATAACTGTACGGTCAAGTTCCGTCTCGGCACCCGTAATGTGTAATTTGATATGTTTTCCGACATCTTTCGAAACGGAACGCACCATTCTTGGGAATCGGTTGAACACTTGTTCGATCGGCATCATCCGTAACGTTAGGACGAGCGATTGCAATTCATTCGTACCTCGTTTGATCCGTTCGACCGTATCTGTCAATTCAGGTGAGCTGACTTCTGCTGCAATACGCTCCAAACGTCCGCGATCGATGATGAACTCTTCGAACAGGTTCATCAAACGATCGATTCGCTCGAGGTTAACACGAATCGTTTTCGAAGCGACAGGCGCAGATATGTCTGTCTGGTCGGATGATTCCGGTGAAGCTACTGATGCAGAGACAGATGTCGGCACAGGAACTTCCTGCGGCAGTGTGGACGTCGCCACCTCCGCTTCAGGTGTTGTCTCGAATGTGTCGATCGTTACTGTCGCAACTTCGGATACAGAAGCAATCGCTTCTTGAATCGTCACCTGATCTTGTTGCGTCACGAACAAGACTGAGAACGTCGTCTCAAAATGCTCCTGCTCCAGTTCATCAGATGTCGGGTTCGATAAGATGACATCTCCGAGTTGTTGTAAACGATCAAACACCATATAAACGCGTGCCGCTTTTAAAATGACGTCCGCCGAGAGTTCGACGTGGACGATATACGCTTGATAACCGGATGCAATCGATTGTTTGACGACTGCCTCCGAGTAAACGTCGCATTCAAAGGTTTGTGAAGCAACTATAGATGTAACTGGAACGATTTCTTCTTGCTCGGGACGAATGAACTGCTGTAAACGTCTCACTGTTTCAGTGACGTCAAGCTTTCCTTTCCCACCTCGACTGATATCTTCTACCATCGTCTCTAATTGCTCGGCGGCTACGAAGAGAACATCGATCAGTTCAGCAGTAGCAGGTTGTTTTTTCGATCTGACTAAATCAAGGGCACTCTCCATCTCGTGCGTTAAATCAGCGATTGCGTCGTATCCCATCGTTCCTGCCATCCCTTTTAACGTATGGGCAGAACGGAAAATTTGATCGATGACCGCCTCGTCGTCTCGCCGCTCCTCAAAAACCAATAAGCTTGTATTGATTGCTTGTAAATGCTCCATCGACTCATCGAGGAACAACCCCACATATTCATTTAAGTCCATGACTGATACCCTCCTTTAATCTTAACGGACATGATCTTTTCGTTTTTTCAGACGATGTAACAATCGATCTAAAAACTTCCGTTCTTTGACTTGTACACCTGTTAGAGACGTCGTGATATGATCGAGTCGCCAACTGACGTCACTCGTTCGATCCATCAAGTAAAATGGCATCTGTGCCTTGACTGCTTTAACGACTGTCGGATCTTCCGGCAAAAAACCGGTAAAGCGCAGTGGCTTTTGTAAAAATTGTTGGCTGACGAGCGCTAGTCGATCAAACGTTTCAAGTGCTTCTCCACCATTCGTAGCCCGATTGACGACGACGGAAATCGGAAGATCCGTCGCATGATGGTGTGCCAGTTTGACAAACGCATAACCGTCCATGATCGAAGTCGGCTCTGGCGTGACAATCAACCATGCTTCGTCTGCACTACTGATGAAATCAAATGTCTGATGATTCGCACCGGCTCCTAAATCGAGTAACACATAGTCATATTCATAGAAAAATTGGAACTCCTGTAGAAGGAACATCACGTCTTCCTTCGTCAGATTCGTCAGTTCCGCAAATCCACTCCCGCCATGAATGAAATGAAGGGATGGAGACTGTTCCACGATTGCGTGCTGGAGTGATTCTCGTCGTTTGACGCATTCCATCAAGGATGACTTCGATGATTTACCGAATAGAATCCCGATGTTCGCCATCCCGATATCAAGATCAATCAAGAGTACTCGTTTTTCTTGCAACGATAATGCCACGCCAAGATTCACCGCGACATTCGTTTTTCCGACGCCACCTTTTCCACTCACGATGGCAATCGTCTTCGTTTCCTTGACGGTCACTTTAGATCGTAAGACACGTGCTTGATCTTCTCGCATCATCTCATCCCTCTCTCGACAATCATTCGGGATAACTCATCCGCCGTAGCGAACGTGATGTCTTCCGGCACTTCTTGCCCCGTCGTCACACAATAGATCGGCAACTTCGTCTCGGTCGCGAGTCCGAAAATCGACCAGAGTTCACTTGTTTCATCTGCTTTCGAAAAGACGATTCCAGATAAGGGAATCTTGCCAAAACGGTCGTGGATTTGTAATAAATCTCGGTATTTCGAGGTCAAACTAAGAACCAAAAATACATCCGTATCCGCAAAATCATGCCGACTTCGTAACTGCTCCACATACGCTTCGTCTAAGAAATTTCGCCCCGCTGTATCGACAAGTACGATGTCACACGATGCTAACGCCTGCTTGGCTCGTTCGAAATCATCCAAATCATAAGCGACATGAATCGGAATGCCTAATATGTCTGCATATGTTTTTAATTGTTCAATCGCTGAGATCCGGTATGTATCGGTCGTGATGAGTCCAACTCGTTGATTTTTAATGAGAGCATGGTGAGCAGCAAGCTTAGCGATGGTCGTTGTCTTTCCGACACCCGTCGGTCCTGCCAACATGACATACCGTGCAGTCGACGGTGTCACGCGTAATGACGCTTTCACTTCTTCCGTCAAGAGATCCGTTAACTCCGTTTGTTGTGTTTGATAATACGCAGTCAATAACCGCTCGTGTAATCGTTCAGATACCTGCTGTAACGCTGGTTCAGCCAGTAACGGCGCATAATGTCGCAATTCTTTTGGCAATGGTCGCTCGCCGACCGTAACAATCGTCGGACGCACTGGTACTGGTTGAATGGTTTCCACAACCTCCAGTCGACTCGTTGCTTGCTTCGAGCCGACAGGTTCGCTTGAGACATGTTCATCCACCGATGCAACCAATTCCACTTTTTTCTTCGCAAATAAACCAAAGAATCCGCCCACTTTGATGTGGCGAGTATTTAATATAATGGCATCGTTCCCGAGTTCGCGTTTGATCCGTTCCATGGCCTCGCTAACAGAATCCGCCGTGACTTTTTTGACTATCATCTCTTAAATCACCCCAATACTCTTGACTTCGATCGTCGGCATTAATTCGTTATAGGACAAAATCGGAATATCTGGAAAATAGCGTTCTGTCAATTGACGAACGAACATCCGGATACTTGGAGAAGTCAGGATGATCGGATGCGCCCCGTATCGTTCGAATTCCATTGCTCGCTCTTGCAACGTCTCGATGAAACGTGTCGCCTTTTCGGGATCAAGCGCTAAATAATTACCGAACTCCGTCTTTTGGATGGCCGACTGGATATCCAGTTCCATCTCACTTGAGATCGTCACGACGTGCAAGACATCTCCTTGCATGACCTGTTCCGTAATTTGACGCGATAAGGATTGACGAACATATTCCGCGAGCAATTCGCTGTCTTTCGTCACAGCTGCATAATCTGCGAGCGTTTCGAAAATCAATGGTAGATTTCGAATCGAAACTTTTTCTTTTAGTAATTGAACGAATACTTTTTGAAGTTCACCGATCGATAACAGCTGTGGTGTGACTTCTTCGACTAGAATCGGATGCGATTCCTTCAAATGGTCGACTAATTGTTTCGTCTCTTCTCGTCCGAGTAATTCAGCGGCATGTTTCTTTAAGAGCTCCGTTAAATGTGTCGCGACGACAGATGGTGGATCAACGACCGTATACCCTGACATCTCTGCTCGACTACGTGTCTGTTCATCAATCCAGAGTGCTGGCATACCAAAGGCTGGTTCGACCGTTTCGATACCTCGAATTTCTGGATCATCGACACCTGGGCTCATCGCTAAGTAATGATCCAGTAAAAGCTCACCACTTGCCATCTCACTTCCGCGAATCTTGATTCGATACTGGTTCGGGGATAACTGCAGATGATCGCGAATCCGAACGGTCGGTAGAACGAATCCGAGTTCAAGCGCTAGCTGCCGACGAATCATGACGACACGATCGAGTAAATCGCCGCCTTGGGCTTCATCAGCGAGTGGAATCAATCCGTAACCGAATTCGAATTCAATCGTATCGACATTGAGTAAGGAAATGACTGATTCGCTTGATCGTAAGTTTTCACTCGGTGCTTCTTCGACCGCAACTTCTTCTTGCATCGTCTTCGTCGTCTGCTTCATCCGCCAAGCGAAGAAGCCGAACAGGGCTGCAATCGGCATCGTGACGTAATCGGGAATTGCTGTGAACAATCCGAGTAAGAAGATTGCCCCAGCTGCGATTCCGACAAGTAAAGGTGTCCGTGCCAATTGACCGATGACATCCTCACCGAGGTTTCCGTCTGAAGTCGAGCGCGTGACGATGATCCCGGTCGCCACCGAAATTAAAAGGGCTGGAATCTGACTGACAAGTCCGTCTCCGACTGTCAGTAACGTGTACAGTTCGACTGAATCCGCCATCGGTAAACCTTGCTGAACGACACCGATGATCATACCGAAGATTAAGTTGATGATGACGATGATGATTCCGGCGATCGCATCTCCTTTAACGAACTTCGAGGCACCGTCCATCGCACCGTAAAAGTCTGCTTCAGACTGTATTTTTTGGCGGCGGGTCCGAGCTTGTAATTCATCGATCATACCGGAATTCAAGTCAGCATCGATTGCCATCTGTTTCCCTGGCATCGCATCAAGCGTAAAACGTGCCGACACTTCCGAGACCCGTTCCGAACCCTTCGTGATGACGAGGAACTGGATTAAGACGAGAATCAAGAAGACGACGAAGCCGACGAGGGCATTTCCGCCGACGACGAAATCACCAAATGCTTCAATGACTTCGCCACCGTTTCCGTTTGACAGGATTGCCCGTGTCGTCGAGACGTTAAGCGCAAGACGAAACAAGGTAACGATCAATAACAATGTAGGAAAGACAGAAAACTCTAGTGCCTCTTTGGCATTCATCGCAACGAGCAATACCATCAAGGCAATGAGAATATTGATGATGATCAAAAAGTCGAGCATGATAGCGGGCAGTGGAATGACGAGCATGAAGACGATCATGATGACGCCTAGCAGGACCGTTAAATCTCTTGTTGATATACTCATGATGCTTCATCCTTTCATTTTGCTTGTTTCAGTTGATAGACAAAGGCGAGTGTTTCAGCGAGCGCCTGATAGAACGTTTCATCCACTGCCATACCAATTTCTGATTGAGCGAACAACGCCCGCGCGAGCGGACGGTTTTCAACAATCGGGACCTCAGCTGCTGTCGCCTTCTCCCGAATCCGGAACGCGACAGCATCTACGCCTTTCGCAACGACGATCGGTGCCATATGTTTACCGTCATCGTATTGGATCGCTACCGCATAATGGGTCGGGTTCGTGATGACGACGTCGGCATTTGGTATTTCTTGCATCATCCGCCGCATCGCCATCTCCCGTTGTTGTTGTTTAATCTTTCCTTTGATTTGAGGGTCACCCTCTGTGTTTTTATGCTCGTCCTTTAAATCCTGCTTACTCATTCGGATCGACTTCTCGAAATCAAATTTCTGATAGGCAAAATCAAGAATGGCTAATGCAATCAAGGCGATACTGACCGATAAACCGAGTAAAAATGTTAAATGACCAATGATAGCTAACGCATCGCCAATCGGTTCCGAGGTCAATCTCGAGATCTCGACCTTGTTGTTCCATAAGACTGTTCCACTTGTTACACCGATCACCAGCAGTTTAAAGACCGATTTCAAAAACTCGACAAGTGCTTTGACACTCACGATCCGTTTGACGCCTTGAAGCGGATTGATCCGGTCCAGTTTCGGCTGAATCGCCTCACCGCTTAAAAGCACACCGATTTGGACGAAGTTTCCGAGAATACCAATCACGACCGCTGTTAAAAAGAAAGGTGCGACTAAAATCCCCATTTGCATCAGCATCTCGATGAGAATCTGTTCAACTCGTCCTTCTTCAACCGCTTGCAGGACTTGACTAGCACTAAGACCATCTTGCAGGACGAGAACGAAACGCCGTCCTAGAAACGGACCAAAAAAATAGAGGACGAGAAACATGGCGAACAACATGAAACTGCTTGTTAAATCTGCTGATTTTGCGACTTGTCCCTTCTTACGGGAGTCATCCCGCTTTCGAGGTGTCGCCTTTTCCGTCTTTTCACCAGCGAAATACTGAAGATCAAGGCGTAATCGATATGAATGCATGTCCTCAACCTCCTAGTAATCGAATGGCATCTGCAAGTACATCCTGCAACAACGGAACGAATCGACCGATTCCTGTGATCGTTGCACCTGCTAATAAAAATAGAATCACATATCCCATCAGCAGTTTGACGGAAAAACCAATCGCGAAAATGTTGAACTGAGGTGCCGTCTTCGCGAGGAATCCGAGTGCGAGATCCACTAAAAATAGGGAAACGACAAGTGGCATCGCCATTTGTAACGCAGTTAACATGGCAAGACCAACGACACGGATGACAAGGCTCATTCCAGCGTCCCCTGATACCGCAATCAGACTGCCTGGCGGAAAGATTTGAAAACTCGTGTAAATTCCGTCAAGTAAAATCAGATGCATATCAGAAGCGAGCAAGACAAGTAACGTCAGCATGTAATAAAATCGTCCGACGATGGGTGACTGCCCGCCAAACATCGGGTCATAAGCAGAAGCCATTGCAAGACCCATCTGCAAGTCGATGATCGAGCCCGCGATTTGTGGGGCATACAATAAAAAACTAGCAAGTAAGCCAAGAGCTAGCCCCACTAAGACTTCCGTTCCCATCCGAAAGAAAAAATCGAAGTCTTCTACACGAACATCTGTCTTCACGGCGTAGCTCGCAAAGTAAGCAAGTCCCGCAGCAAGCGCTAATTTATGTTGCGCTGGTAATTGCTTTGATGAAAACAAAGGCGCCGCGACAAGAAAACCAACGATCCGTCCAAAGACGAGCAAAAAAACACTCAGGAAAGAAAGTAACGTCATTTTCGGGAAACCTCAGCGATTTGTTTGAATAGATCAATCGTAAAGGTCTGTAGCTCCTGCATGATCCAAGGTCCAAAGAAGACAAGTGCTAAAAATACGGCAACGATCTTCGGAACGAACGATAGCGTCTGTTCCTGAATCTGTGTCGTCGCCTGCAAGATACTGACGAGCAGACCGACGACGAGCGAGACAAGTAATAAGGGAGCCGATACCTTGAGTAATGTCCAGACAGCAGAGCTTGCCAACTGAATAATCATTTCTTGAGTCATCTTTTCTCCCCCTAACGCATACTGACGAGCAGTGATTCAACGATCAGGTGCCAGCCGTCAACTAGAATAAATAACAATAACTTAAACGGTAACGCAATCATGACCGGCGGTAACATCATCATCCCCATCGACATCAAAACACTCGAAACGACCATGTCGATGACAAGGAAAGGTATGAAAATCATGAACCCGATTTGAAAGGCCGTTTTTAATTCACTGATCGCATAAGCTGGAACAAGTGCGACAAGTGGAATATCTTCAATTTTTTCTGGTTTTTCATAATTACCGTATTTTAAAAACAACTCTAAATCGTTTGTTCGCGTGTGTTTCGACATGAACCGTTTCATCGTATCTCCCGCTTTATCAAACGCTTCATCTTGACTGATTTTATCTGCCATATATGGTTTTAAGGCCGTCGTGTTTAATTCAGATAAGACAGGCGACATAACGAATAATGTAATGAACAAAGCGAGTCCAACGAGGAGCTGGTTTGGTGGCGTCTGTTGTGTTCCAAGAGCAGAACGGACAAAAGACAACACAACGACAACACGCGTAAAGCAGGTCATTAAAATGAGCAGTGACGGCGCAAGGGATAACAACGTCAGTAACACAAGTAGCTTAATCGATGTCGCTGTTCCTGACGGAGTATCAAGTGAGATTAGATTTTCAATCGTGTTCATGAGCGTCCTCGATTCTTTTGCAATTGTTCGAGTTGTTGTTTGAATGTCTCAAGAAACGGTGAAGATCCCGTTTTAGATGAAGACTCTTCAAGATCCATCGGCTCATATCCCTCTAAATCATCAAGTGTATCTAACAACTGTACGTTCTCTCCAACACCTACGACATAAATCTTGTCCTGCACCTTCACTAACTGGACCGATCGATCCTTTCCTAGTGGTACACCACCTAGGTGAGTCAATCGACCAGAATGTCTCACACCTCGTGTCCGTTCATGAATGAATCGTGTCACGAGGATGAATCCGCCGATCAAAACGACGAGAACGACGACTCCTTTGAAGATAGTCAACGCCATGGAAGGACTCTCATCGACTTGCTGAGTCGTCGGTGCATCACTCTGAGTTGGATTCAATTTTTCTTCGACTGTTTCCGCTTGCACAGGAAGCGCAAGCAGAAACAGGAGACAAATCAGCAAAGTCACTTTTTTCATGACGAGACAGTTTTCGAGACCGCTTCAAGTACACGATCCGCTTGGAACGGTTTAACGATGAAATCTTTTGCACCTGCTTGAATCGCATCGATGACCATCGACTGTTGCCCCATTGCTGAACACATGATGACTTTAGCGGCAGGGTTAAACGCTTTGATTTCTTTAAGCGCAGAGATTCCGTCCATCTCAGGCATCGTAATGTCTAGCGTGACGAGGTCCGGTGTCAATTCCTTGTACTTAGAGACCGCTTCGCGTCCGTTTTCTGCTTCACCGACGACATCATAGCCGTTCTTCGATAAGATTTCCTTGATCATCATCCGCATGAAAGCGGCGTCGTCTACGATTAATACTTTTGCACTCATATTAGTTCCTCCTTAGAACATCCGAAGACGTTCTTTTGTATTTACGATTTCTGTAATGCGTACACCGAAGTTTTCTTCGATGACGACCACTTCACCCGTTGCGATCAATGTATTATTGACGAGAACGTCAACCGGTTCCCCTGCCAGTTTATCCAGCTCAATCACGGAACCTTGTGTCAATTCCAATATGTCACGAACGGAGCGACGTGTCCGTCCTAACTCAACCGTGACGTTCAACGGAACGTCATATAACATCCCAATATTTCCTGGCGTACCTTCTACTTCCATCTCACCTAATTGGCTGAATTGAACCGGACTGACACCGACTGGCGTTGCTTTCGGTTCAGGTGATGCAACTGTAGTTTGTTGTGCCGTTGCTGGCGCCGATGGTGGTGCTTGTTGTGCTTGTTGTGCTTGCTCCGTTACTTGTGATGCAGGCTCTGCTTGTTGAGTCGTACTTGCGCTAAAGAGTTTTTGAATCAATTGTTTCGAGAAGTCCAGTGGTGCTAATTGAACGATTTTTGAATCGATCATCGTGCCGATCTTAAGATCAAACTCGATGATGACCATGTTCTCCCAAAGAGAAAAGCTATCGACGATACTCTTATCTTGAGAAAAGTCGAAGATTTCAACTGCTGGCGGTGAAATATCGATTCGCATCGAGAATACTGTCGACATCGAGGTAGCAGCTGCTCCCATCATCTGGTTCATCGCTTCCTGTACGGCAGATAGAGCAATCGGGTCCATCTCCAGCGACTCGTCGATGACGCCATCGCCTCCCATCATCAGGTTCGCGATGACGGAAGCATCTCGCTGTGTCAGGATCAGGACGTTTTCTCCTTTGAACCCTTCCGTATAACCGACACGTAGCGCGACGTGCGGGATCGGATAGCGACTGCGTAATTCTTCCATGGAGATCATTCGGACGTGCGGTGTCGTAATCTCTACTTTTTGATTCAACAATGCCGATAAGGCCGTTGCTGAATTACCAAGTGAGATATTTCCGACCTCCCCTAATGCATCAATCTCCATGTCATCTAGCATTTCCTTTACGTCTATCTCTTGCGGTTCATCGGTGGATGGCGTTCCGCGTAATAACGCATCGATTTCATCTTGCGAAAGCATATCGCTCATGTTATTCCTCCTCAATTCGTTGTAAGACTTGCAAAGCGAGGTGTTTCCCGTTTAATCCCGGTCGCGCCTTAAACATCTTCCGGTCGTCGACGAATACATCGACGGCATCCGAGGCTCGTGTCTTCAGGGATAAACAATCGCCTACTTCGAGGTGTAACAATTCACCAAACGAAAGCTCTGTTTGGCCGAGCACTGCTTTTAAATCGACGATGGAACTCATCAACTGCGTTTGCATGTGTTCAGACTCTTGATTATCTGCTGTCGTTCGCTTTTCTTGTTGCATCCAATAATGACTTGATAATTTCGGAAGAACGGATTCAAGGGTCACGAACGGCAAACAGACATTCAACGTACCGCTCACTTCTCCGACCGTTACGTAAATCGAGACGAGGATGACTGTCTCATTTGGAGAGACCAGTTGCAGGAACTGCGGATTGATTTCCAAATCATCGTATTCCGCTTCGACTTCTGTTACCGACTCCCAAGCCGCCCCGTATTGAACGAAAGCACGCTTGAACAGTTGTGTTAGTATACGTGTCTCGATTTCCGTCAAATTCTCGATCTTGTTCATTCCTTCACCTGGTCCCCCAAGTAAACGATCGAGCATCGCATAGGCGATGTTCGGATTGACTTCAAATAAGACTTTTCCATCAAGTGGATGAAGATTGACTAGATTGATCAACGTCATGTTCGGAATGGAATGAATGAATTCATCATACGGAAGTTGTTCGACCGTATTAACCGTGAACTGAACATATGTCCGAAGTTGTGCAGAAAAATGTGTCGTCAAGACTCGGGCGAACTGTTCATGAATACGCGTCAAATTCCGTAATTGATCTTTTGAGAAACGGAGTGCTCGTTTAAAGTCATAGACCTTGACTCGACGCTGCTCCTCTTGACTTCGGATTTCCTCGACTTCCATATCTCCGCTTGAAATGGCTGATAGCAAGGCATCGATTTCATGTTGGGATAATACTTCGCTCATGCTGCCACCTCACTGGATGATTTTTTTCGTCGTGTAGACACGCTGGACATCGCCTTCTTGGATGAGCTTTTTGAATTGCATCCGTAATCGCTCTTCAAGCTTCTCCATATCAGCTTTTGAGTCTAAGTCCGACTTTTTCATAGCCGAAAGGTCACCCAAGATGATGTTATTGATTTGAAACTTTCGTAATTCTAAATCGTCACGTGTTGCTTGATCATCGGTGACGATCGTGAACTGAACATTTAAGAAACGTTCGTCAGCGATGTTCGTTGTCAAGTCGTCCGTTTGCAGACTTCGTGCATCAAGTTCTTCACCTGTCGGTTGTTCAACTTTTGCTTCCGTCATGTCATTTGCTAAAAAATAATTCATGATCATGTATCCTGCCCCGATCATCAATGCTGCAACAATGATCATGATCAAGGGGATTTTCAGTTTACTCTTCTTTTCCTCGGCCATCTTCGAGCCTCCTTACACTGTTCAAGCCCGCTAATCCGATTTCTTGATAAAAAGCGATTGCGATTGCTTTGACCTCTTCCATTGATTCCTTCACGACATAAATCTGTCCTCCGATGAGTTGAATCGTCGTATCCGGTGTAGAACGGACGGATTCGATCAACACGGCGTTCAGTACGAGTGGTGCGTTACGTAATGTCGTTAACGTGATCATCGTTTCAAATTGACTAGTTCCTCAAGAACCTGGTCCGATGTCGTGATGATTCGTGTATTCGCCTGGAAACCACGTTGAGCAATGATCATCTCCGTGAATTCTTCTGATAAGTCGACGTTCGACATCTCAAGCGTTCCCGACGTCAACTGTCCCATTCCGTTCAAGCTCGGTGTTCCGAGTACCGGTGGACCTGAGTTCTGTGATGCGGCGAATACGTTGACACCTGATTTTTCTAGACCACCTGGGTTAGCAAAGTTCGCGATCGTGATATAACCGACGTTTTGCAATGCTCCCGTCGTATCGACGTAAGTGACGAGACCGTCTTTACCAATCGATAAGTTACGTGCATCCGTTGGTACTTTTAGTTTTTGGAATCCTGCACCACCTGCTTCCGGAAGGGGTACCGGTGGTGTCTCCCCATCTGCAATTGCTTGAGAGTCACTACCAATTAAATAGTTTCCGTCGCCGGTAACTAAGTTTCCATCAAGATCCGTATAGAAGTTACCAGAACGCGTATAACGAATCCCTTCCGCTGTGACGACCTGGAAGAATCCTTCACCAGAGATCCCGACATCGAGAACGCGACCCGTATTTTGAAGCGCACCTTGGTTATACACATTATCGACTGTTGACATCGATGCTCCCAGACCGACCTGTTTCGGGTTCGTCCCACCGACATTGCCGCCTGCACCAGATGATGAGCCGACCGATTGACTGACGAGGTCTTTAAACGTCACCCGTCCTTTTTTATAACCGAACGTGTTGACGTTCGCGATGTTATTCCCGACGACATCCAGTTTCGTCTGGAAGTTCTTAAGCCCACTGATTCCTGAATACATTGAACGTAACATTATTTTTCCTCCTTTGATTGAATCTGCGTCAACTCGTAAACACTGATCTGTTTTCCGTTCGATAGTTCGGCCATGATATCCAGCCCATCCCGTTTTACACTAACGACACTGGCTGTCTCTTCGACGGTCGTCGTCTGCTCAGCTCCTGAAGCATCCGTCGTCTTCGACTCCGCTTCATAACTGACTTTTTTACCAATCAAATTGCTGTAGGACAGCAATGCTGTTGCATGTTGGTTCAAGACCATCGTATCCATCGTCTTCCCAATTGCTTGCATCTGTTCCAGCGACGAAAACTGGGCCATTTGAGCGATGAAATCCTTGTCTTCCATCGGTGCTGTTGGATCCTGATTCGAAAGCTGGGCAATCAGAATTTTCATGAACATATCCTTATCCATCGCTTTATTCGTCGGTACCTGTGATTTTTCAGGAAGCTGGTATGAACTACTATCCGTTTTGATTGCCTCAGTCATCGTCTTCCTCCTCTTCTTCGTCTACTGGAACGGGTGTCTCTTGATACGGTGACTCATGCTCCTGCTGATCACGTGTGAAAGATTGTTGGAACTCCCGCGCACTCGAAGCAATCATCCCCGTCTCGATCTTTACGACTGGCGTCTGTTGATGCAAGACGGTTTGTAATTTCCCAAGTTGTTGCTCGATTGATTGTTTTGCTTGCTCGGTGCTCGCAAATAGTTTGACAGTCAATGTCCCTTCTTTACGATCGAGTCGAACGACAACCTCACCAAGTTGCTCTGGGTACAGGCGAATCGACAATCGTGTGGACCCATCCGCACCTTTTATGAATGGTGCTTGCTGCAGTGCGGCTTCAATCCGTTGTTGAATCTGTTCTGAGACAGGTAGCGGCACTGGACGAATCGTTTGCAACGGAGTGCCTCTGTAAATCGGCATACTCATCGGAGGCGGTGCGGCTTTTCCTTCTGGATCAACGGGCATGGTCGCTTTTCGCATGAGTGAAGCGAATGCTAACGGAAGCGGTGTTTTTCCTTTTGCCTGCTCGGCTACAGCTACAGTGTCCGGCTTGAGCGTTTCGACAACAGAACCAGTTTGCGGGAGTGTCTGTTTCACTGGCATCGCAGAAACCACTCCGTCCATTGTTGAAACTGGCGACTGCTTTAACATGTTCGTGTCATAATCTTTTACTTTGATCGTATCATTCGTCATTGTCTGCAAGACGAACTGTTGAAGTGATGGTGGCAATTGATCGAACTGACCTTTCGCCTGCTCGACATTTCCCTCAAGCAATTGTTTGACGAACGCTAGTAGTTGTTCCATTTTCTTTGGGTCTTGTTTTAACGCCTCTACTTCTGGTTGTTTCAGTAAGGAGAGAATCTCATCCGGCTGGTCTACAAGTTCTTGTATCCAGTCCGGTAAGGGTTGCGTCTCCGTTTCCGGCTCGAGTGTCATCGCATCCGCTGAGACTGATGACGGTAACGCCGTCGGCAGTTTTGTCAGATAATCAAGTAATGAGGCGAATTGACCACCAACCGTAGTCATCTCTCCTTTTTTTCCTGATCCTGTATTTAAGGTCGGGAAGGATGGTTGTGTTACTTCCGTCATGTTCATCAGGCTTCCCTCCTTACTTCGTCGCGAGTAACTGTGTCAAGGCGGCTGCTTTCTTAGCATCCATCTTGGCAATGATCGCCGCCTGTTGTTCCGCATCGATGTCCTCGATGATTGGTACGACTTCGGTCGGACTGAGTTCATTTAAAATCAGCGCAGCATCCTTTGGTGCCATTTCAGCATAGACATCTGTCACGGATGCTGTTTTTTTCTTCGTCGTTTTTGTTTGATCCGTTGTTTGCGCAGGTGTCTGTTTTAACTGATCCCTCTCAGCAATCAAACGTTCAACTTCCTGCTCTTTCGCTTTTAAGGTATCCGATTGTTCCTTACTTTGATTGCGTAATTTTTTGATCTCTTGATTCGCTACTTTCAGACGACGTTCGAGTTCTGCTGATGGATTCGCCTGATTCGTAGTCGTTTTTTCGGTTGCGAACGGTAAGGATAGTAGTGGACGTCCATTCGCATAATTCAATACGAAATAAGCCGTCAACAAGATTAAAATCAAAGGAATGACCAATAAAGGTAAAATCCACCCTTTTGATGTTTTATTTTCACTCATATCATCCGTCCTCTTCCAAACTGTAACAATGCCAGTTCATCTAATTGATTTTGTTCCGTCAATGCTTCGATTCGTTTCGTTTCGACTGTATGATTCTCTTGGAGACGACTAAATTTCTTCTCTTCGATTAACGTTCGTTCGAGTGCTTCTTGTGTACGTTCGTAACGATTTTTCGATTGTGTCACGTACAGTTGTTGCCGTTCGATTTCTTGCTTCACGACATCTCGAGCCCGCTCTCGATATTGCGAAGACGTTAATTCGACGATGCCAATCTCATCTTGCGCTTTCAGAAAGGATTCATAACGGACGAGCAGATGGTATAGTTTTTCGACTTCAAGCTCATATTGTTTTTTATGAAGGCTCAATTCTTTTGCGACGCGATCTTTCTCTGCTTCAGCCAAAGGAATGATTCGTTCATAAATCGTCTTCATCTTCCGTCCTCCTTACTGAATCGTTGCCATGAGTTGCTGACAAGCTTTCTCGAAGTCACTGTCTTCATGGATTTGTTGTTTTAAAAAACGGATCAGCTCCGGATATTTATCAACGGCACGATCAATTTCTGGGTTCGTCCCTGTTTTGTAGGCGCCGATATTGATTAAGTCCTCCGAATCAAGATACGTCGATAACAGCTGTCGAAATGCGACGGCAGCGGTCTTTTGTTCAGCAGTCGTGATTTGATTCATGACACGGCTGATGGACCGTAAGACATGAATCGCTGGGAACTGCCCTTTGTTCGCAAGGTTACGATCCAGAACGAAGTGACCGTCTAAGATCCCTCGTACGGCGTCAGCAATCGGTTCATTCATATCGTCTCCATCGACGAGCACAGTATAAAAAGCCGTAATCGAGCCATCTTGCGTTTTTCCGCTACGTTCGAGTAACTGAGGAAGAAGAGCAAAAACGCTTGGTGTATATCCTTTCGACGCAGGCGGTTCACCTGTCGCAAGACCAATTTCTCGTTGTGCCATCGCAAAACGTGTGACAGAGTCCATCATCAAGACCACATTCTTACCTTGATCCCGAAAATGTTCAGCGATGGCTGTTGCCGTATAGGCGCCCTTTAGACGAACAAGTGGCGGTTGATCACTTGTCGCTACGACCAAGATGGAGCGTTTCATTCCTTCTTCACCGAGTTCTGCCTCTACAAATTCCTTGACTTCGCGTCCGCGTTCACCAATCAAGGCAATGACGTTGATGTCTGCTGTCGATCGTTTCGCGATCATACCGAGTAGTGTCGACTTCCCAACTCCTGATCCTGCAAACAAACCAACGCGTTGCCCTTGACCGACTGTTAGTAGCCCATCGATGGCACGGATGCCCGTCGAGAGAACATCACTGATACGAGGTCGTTCCAACGGACTAGGTGGTTTACGAACGATCGATGTCGTGCGTAAATTTTCTAATGACTCACCATCTAGTGGTCTTCCTAGACCATCAAGCACCTTACCAATCAGTTCATTCCCTACTGGAACGTGGAGTGGTTTTCCTGTCGCAAGAACAATCGAGCCTGGAGCAATCGATGTCGTTTCACCATACGGCATGAGTAGGACATGCCCTTCTCTAAATCCGACGACTTCTGCTTCGATTGTCTGACGTTGTTGGATTTGGATTAAACACCGCTCACCGATTGCCACTGCTGTCGGTCCACGTGATTCGATCATCAATCCAATCACTTGTACGACCTTTCCGGAATGCTGTACAAGTTCTTCTGAGCGAATTTCTCGAACCGCGGCCTGCATCGCATTGAGATTAAACATGATGTAAAACCTCATTGATTTTGGTTTGCAATGCTTCAAAGCCACTGGTTAAACCGCCAGTGATTGCTCCATTCTCCGAATCAATCCGATAATCGCGTGCCTTTAACGCTGGATCAAATCGCAATTGAATCGTTGCGTTGGCACCTAGAACGCCTTGTAGTCGTTCTTCAAGTAACACGACTCGTTCAAAATCCGCCGGTGACGCATAGATAATGATTTTTTCACGATCGCGGAACTGAATGATCAATTGATGTAACAATTGGTATAACGCATCTTCCTCTTCATCATGTAACTGTTCTAAAAATTGATGTGTCACTTGGAGTCCGAGGACACATAATTCATGTTCTAGTCGTATCAATCGTTCTTGACTCTGCTCTTCTAGGCGATCAGCAAACGAATTCGTTTTGGCAATCTGCTCTTCAAACGTTGCTTGTCCTTCCGCATGTCCTGTTTCAAATCCAGCTTGATACCCTTGTTGACGTGCTTCTTCTAACGCTTGAAGGCGTTCTTGCTCGAACTGCTGTTGACGCTGTTCGAAATCTAGGAGCATCGCCTGTCGAAGGCGCTCTAACTCAGCGTGTCCTTCTGCCATCTTCTCTTCGTAGAATGTGTCTGGAACGATCGTAGGCTCTTCCTGACTGGTTCGAACCTGCACGAGCGTTCGTTCCTGTCGTTCAATTACTGCTTGTCTTTTGATGACGTTAGACAACAATATCATCTCCTCCACCACGAGCAACGACGATCTCACCCATGTCCTCTAAGCGGCGGATGATTCCGACGATTCGACTTTGAGCTTCTTCGACGTCTCGGAGACGCACAGGACCCATGAATTCCATGTCCTCTTTGAACGACTCGACCATCCGTTGTGACATGTTGCGATAGACCATGTCCTTGACATCGTCTGACGATACTTTGAGTGCCAATAGTAAATCCTCGTTTGAGACTTCGCGAATGATTCGCTGTATCGCCCGCGCATCGAGTGTGACGATGTCTTCGAAGACGAACATCCGTTTTTTGATTTCTTCCGCAAGCTCTGGATCCTGAATCTCGAGCGTATCGAGAATCGTTCGTTCCGTTGTGCGGTCGACGCCATTTAATACTTGAACGACAGCCTCGATGCCTCCCGATTGAGCAAAATCTTGCATCCCTGCTTGTGATAGATTCCGTTCAAGAATTTGTTCTACCTCGCTGATGATTTCCGGATTCATCCGGTCCATCGTCGCAATCCGTCTTGCTACATCGGACTGTGCTTCTGCCGGGAGCTCTGAGAGAATCTGACCGGATTTTGCTGGATCGAGATGAGCAAGAACAAGTGCGATCGTTTGTGGATGTTCATTTTGAATGAAGTTCAGAAGCTGTTTCGGATCTGCCTTTCGTGCAAACTCAAACGGACGGACTTGTAACGTCGACGTCAGGCGATAGATGAGTTCCATCGCTTTTTCTTCACCAAGTGCTTTTTCAAGGACAGATTTAGCAAATCCGATTCCACCTTGCGTGATATAGTTCTGCGCCATCGCTAGTTCATGAAACTCATCAAGAACGACTAACTTCTCTTCTGGATCAATTCGTTTCATGCTAGAGATTTGAAGGGTTAACCATTCCATCTCTTCTTCCGATAAATGTTTATATACACTGGCAGCGACTTCAGGACCTAACGAAATCATGAGAATCGCAGCCTTTTCACGACTGTTCATTTCTAGCTTCTTCATCTCATCAATCCTCCGCTAACCAAGTACGTAATAATTTTGCGAACTCATCCGGATTAGATGCGGCGAGTTTCTCAAGCTGTTTGCGTTTGACCGCACCATCGCTTGTATCTTCTGTTGAGAGTTCAGGAATTTCGGTTTCGATCGGCGTCCATTCCTCAAGTTCTTCGATTTCATTTTCTCTCCGTCGACGCATGAGGAGAATGACTGCTCCAATGACAAGGATTGCTGCACCACCAAGCGCGAACCATACCCACATCGGTGTCGTCGTCGTCGTTTTCGTCGCCGTCGTTGTTTTTGCGAACGGTCGAGACATGACAACGACTTTATTAGCAAGTTCTGCATCCGTCAGCGTCGTTTTCGCATCCGTCTTCGTTAACGACGTCCGGATGATGGAATACATCATCGTTTGTAAATCCGTCTGTAATTGCGGATCGATTTGATTTTGACCTTTCGGCGGCTCGACGATGATTTGAATTCCTAAATCCCGAATTTCATAAGGAGCACCTGTAATCTGTTTCGTGATGCGATTGACTTCATAGTTGATGATGTCGTGCGTCTTCTCACTCGTATCACCGGTCGTTCCAGTACCTGCTGGGAAGTTCGTCGTCTCATTTTGTCCCGTACCTGCTGTTCCGGCATTCGCAGACCCTGTATACGCCTCTGCTACTTTTTCTGCCGATGTGACAATCCCTTCGATTTTATCGGGATCTACTGGTTCAACAAGCTTTTGTTCTTCCTGACGTTTCGTGACATCGACATCTGCCGTAACCGAAACGAGCGCTTTTTGTGGACCGAGAACGACAGACAACATTTGTTGAATCTGTTTACGTAAATCGTTTTCCGTCGTTTTTTTCAGCGCCATCGGATCTGTCCCGCCCGCTGTTTGCGTAGCGTTACCTGGCTCGTAATACGTAAAGTACTGATCCATGATCGTAATATTTTCTTCTTTTAAGTTCGGGATACTCTTTGCAATCAGATGGTAAAGACCTTGGACTGTTTGATTGTTCAGATTACTACCCGCACTAGAAGTCAAGACGACAGAAACCGTTGAAGATTCTTTTTCATCGGAGAGAAAGACGCTCTTTTCTGGAAGAGTAATCATGACTTTTGCAGACTCGATCCCGTTAACTTGTGTAATCAAGTTTTCAAGTTCTGTCTGCATCGTATCGCGTTCAAGAATATTCATTTCTTTATCTGTCGTACCAAATCCAGCATTCTCACTAAAGAAGGAATAATCAATCTGACCGGACTTCGGAATACCTGCCGTTGCTAATTCGACTTTCAAGTTTTCCACGTTTGCTTCCGGAACGAGAATCGTCACACCGTTTGCTGAGCTGACGACTTCCGACGCGATTCCATCCTCATTTAGCTTTTCTGTTACTTGCCCTGCCTCTTGAGGTGACAATTTCGAATAAAGTGGCGTCATCGTTGGTTTAGATAACCAGATAATGGCGACAATCAACGCTGCTAAAACGACGACGATGCTTCCAAGAACCATCGCTTTTTTCGCAAGTGACCACTCTTTCCATGTCGTATTCATAGCTCCGAATCGAGCTTTTATTCGTTCGTTCATTCAACATCTCCCACGCTTTCCTTAACAGTCACAGTTGCATACGCATCATTTCTTGGTATGCTTCGATGCCTTTGTTTCGGACTTCAAGGGCGAGTTGCATAGAAAGCGATGCCTCTTCTGTTTTAATCATGATGTTATGTAGATCCGTCGTCTTCCCTGTCGCTAGGTCGACACGCGCTTGAGATGAGGCTTGCTGTGTTGCATTCAGTCCGTTCATCGCCTCGCTGAGCACCTCACTGAAATCACTTGGTGTCGTCTTCGCGATTGTCTGAGTGGGTAAGACCATTTGCATGTTTTGAATAGGTTGAATTGCCATCCCGTCATCTCCTCTATTTATTTACCGATCTCCATCGCTTTGACGAGCATCGCTTTTGTTGCATTTAAGGCCGTTACGTTCGCTTCGTATGAACGTGTCGCTCCCATCATGTCGACCATTTCTTTCAATAGATCGACATTCGGCATCTTGACGTATCCAAGTTCATCCGCATCTGGATGCGTCGGATTATATTCTAATTTGAACGGTTCAGGATCTTTCTTCAATTCGCTGACCGTGACCCCATTAGCAGTTTCTTTTAAAACAGCAAGTTTCCTCGCATAGGGTTGCCATTGACCGTTGACAAGCTCACCACGTGTCGTTTGAGCATTGGCGATGTTTGCTGAGACAGTATCCAGTCGTAAACGCTGGGCAGTAAGCCCAGACGCAGATGTATGAAAGCCATTGAACATACTCATCGATTATTTTCCTCCCCGGATGACAGACTGGATACCCGAGAACTTACGATTCAATTGCTCCACGAGCGCCTCATACTCAATTTGATTGCGTGATAATTCAGACATCTCAAGATCGATATCGACACCGTTTCCATCATTACGCATCGTATTTGGTCGATCGACGATACTACCGGTCGTTCCGATTGTTGCATGACGTTTTAGGCTCATCTTCATCTCTGAATCGAGAACATCTCCAAACGCCACTCGCTTCGCCTTATAACCCGGTGTATCGACATTCGCGATATTTTTAGCAATAACTTCTTGTGCCATGACCGTTCGATTGACGGCTTGCGTCATCAAACTGTAGTCAGACCCTAACCAATTCATGTTCTTTCCTCCACTCATGGAACTAGTATTCGAATTTGCGACAAATATTAAGTCATTAGTAACACATCTGAAATAATTGAAACAAATAGGTCAATGTTTGAAAAGAAGTTTTTTGAAAAATAGGGTAATGAGATGCTAATTTTCTGTTTTTTATTCCCTTTTCTTATAAAAATGATAAATAATACCTAGTCAAACAAAAGAGACCTAGTACTTTACTAGGTCTCTTATTTATTAATAGCCATTTTCTATTTTTAGTTTGATTTAATTCGCTCTAATTCATATAGGAAGTTATCATTTAAGATTTTAATATACGTTCCCTTCATACCAAGCGAACGTGACTCGATGACTCCTGCACTTTCGAGTTTACGAAGTGCATTGACGATAACAGAACGCGTAATACCGACACGATCGGCAATTTTTGAAGCGACAAGTAGTCCTTCATTACCCTCGAGTTCTTCGAAGATATGCTCGATTGCTTCGAGTTCTGAATAAGATAACGAATTGATCGCCATCTGAACGACTGCTTTCTTACGTGCCTTGTCTTCCGCTTCATGAGCCTTCTCACGAAGGATTTCCATCCCAACGACTGTCGCCCCATACTCTGCAAGCACGAGGTCTTCTTCGTTGAAGTCTTCCACCATACGGCCGAGGACAAGCGTACCAAGGCGTTCTCCACCACCGATGATTGGTACGATCGTCGTTTTCGACGTTTCGAACGTATCACGGTTGTCGACCGGGAATGCCGTATGTTCGCTGTCGATGGCAATGTTTGCTGTCGTTTCAGTGACGTTAAAAAGTTTTTTCGTGTAATCTTCCGGGAATTGGCGTTCTTCCAAGAAACCACGGACCCGGTCATTTTCGATTTGTTGCTTAATTGCGATACCTAGTAACTTACCGCGTCGACTTACGATGAATGTGTTCGATTCCATGACTTCGCTGAGCCGATCAGCCATGACCTTGAAATCAACATGTGTGCTTGCTTCTTGTTGTAACATCGTATTCAACTTCCGCGTTTTCGCCAATAAATTCATTTTTTCTTCCTCCACTTTATAAGATGAACTGACTTAAGTCTCGATCATCTGCTACTTTTCCAACACGATCCGTCACGTATTGTGGCGTGATCGTTACATCCGTTTCAGGCATGTCTGCTGCTTCGAAGGATAATTCTTCAAGTACGCGCTCCATGATCGTATACAAGCGCCGCGCTCCGATATTATCCGTCTCATCGTTTACCTGTGCAGCAATCCGTGCAATTTCACGAATGGCCTCTTCTGTAAAGGTGACATGAACGTGCTCTGCCCCTAGTAATGCTTTATATTGTTTGAGTAATGCTTGATTCGGTTCAGTTAAAATTTTAACAAAGTCATCTTCCGTCAAACTGTCGAGTTCGACACGGATCGGGAAACGACCTTGGAGTTCAGGAATTAGATCAGACGGTTTCGCCATATGGAATGCACCGGCAGCGATAAACAAGATATGATCCGTCTTGACTGGTCCATATTTCGTGACGATCGTCGATCCCTCAACGATCGGCAAAATATCTCGTTGAACACCTTCTCGTGAAACACCTGCTGAATCATGTCCCTTTGTCGCAATCTTATCAATCTCATCAACGAAAATGATGCCCATTTGTTCTGCACGGCGGACCGCTTCGTCATGAACTTCATTTAAGTCAAGCAATCGTTCCGCTTCTTCTGCAGTCAAAATCGGACGTGCTTCTTTAACCGTGAGCTGGCGCTTCTTCGTTTTCTTCGGCATGACTTGTCCAAGCATATCCTGAAGATTTGCGAGCCCCTCCATGCCTTGTTGTCCGGAGAATAAATCAACTTGACGTTCTTCAACATCGACCTCGATCATTCGATCTTCGAGTTGACCTGTCAGCAATTGCTGACGGAGTAGCGAACGATCAGCTGTTGCTTCCGATGTATCTGGCTCTTGCTGCTTTTGGTTCCCACCGAACAACATCTCAAACGGATTCGTTCCACCACCGAGACCAGATGACGCTTTTTTGCCAGACAACGCATCAACGATTCGTTCGTTCGCCACTGCCTCCGCCCGATCTTTAAGCGCTTCTTTTTTCTCATCTTTGACAAGACGTAGAGACGCTTCCACAAGATCTCGTACCATCGATTCTACGTCGCGACCGACATATCCTACTTCCGTGAACTTCGTCGCTTCGATTTTGACGAACGGCGCTCGGACGAGTTTCGCGAGACGTCTCGCAATCTCTGTTTTTCCGACACCGGTAGGTCCGATCATCAGGATATTCTTTGGCGTGACTTCATCCCGCATCGATGCATCGAGTAATTGTCGACGGTATCGATTACGTAAAGCGATCGCCACCGCACGTTTAGCATCAGCTTGTCCGATGACATGTTCATTCAACTTCTCGACGATTTGTCTTGGCGTCAATTCATGCATGGTCATTGCCTCCGATCGTTTCTAAGATGATTTGATCGTTCGTAAAGACACAGAGTTCTCCAGCCGTCTCAAGCGCCGCACGAGCGATTTCTTCTGCCGTGAGATGACTTGCGTGTCGAGCTAACGCGCGACCTGCAGCAAGCGCATAATTACCACCTGAACCGATCGCAAGAATGCCGTCATCCGGCTCGATGACTTCTCCGTTTCCGGATACAAGTAACAGATGTGTTCCATCCATGACGAGTAAGAGTGCTTCTAGTTGACGCAACATCTTATCGCCTCGCCATTCCTTCGCCAGTTCAACAGCTGCCCGTTGTAAGTTCCCGTTATACATTTCAAGCTTCGCTTCGAATTTTTCAAAGAGTGTGAACGCGTCCGCGACACTTCCAGCAAATCCGGCAATGACTTTGCCACCATAGAGGCGCCGTACTTTTTTCGCACTTTTCTTCATGATGACCTGGTTTCCGAAAGTCACCTGTCCGTCTCCACTCATCGCGGATTGTCCGTTATGTTGAATCGCAAAAATCGTCGTTGCATGAAACATCAATGTTTCCTCCCTTAGGCACGAGGATGTGCTTGTTGATAAACATGTCGTAATCGTTCCGTTGTTACGTGTGTATACTGACCGGTCGTCGAAAGAGATGCATGTCCAAGTAGCTCCTGGACCGCTCGCAAATCGGCTCCTCTTTCTAGCAGATCCGTCGCGAAACTATGACGAAGCGCATGGGGTGTCACATGTTTCCCAACGAGTTGTTCCCCTTTTTTCATGATTTTCCGAATCGCATCCGTCGTCAATCGACGTCCTGAATGAGACAAGAACAATGCTTGCTCATGACCTGCAACTGGATCTCGTGATGGTAAGTACAGTTCTAATGCATCTTTCGCAAAGGTTCCAATTGGCGCAATGCGCTCTTTCCCACCTTTTCCATACACGTGGACGTAGGAATGATCAGTTGCGAGATCACGAAGATCCAGTTGAACGACCTCGCTGACTCGCATACCCGTCGCATATAAAAGTTCCACTAACGCGACATTCCGGTTACCAAGCGTATCACTCGATCGAAATGCATCGAGGAAACGTTCATATTCCGTTGGGACAAGGAATGTCGGAAGTCCTTGTTGTCGTTTTGGTGCTTTTAATCCATCAAATGGATTAGGTTCATCGGTGTCACGTGTCAAAAAACGACCAAATTGTTTGAGGCAGGAAACTTTTTGTGCAATCGTCGCCCGCGCCAGCTCCTGATCGTAAAGAGCATACAAATAACGCCGTGCACTTGCCAATTCAATCGATCGTAATTGATGATCGCGGCAAAAAGCGGCGTATTGTCGAAGTGTTTGATCATAAGAGCGACCTGTATTCGGAGATAATTGACGTTCAATATGAACATACCGCATGAAATCTTCTAGCAGTCGCTCAAAAGCAGTGTCTATCCCCATGAATGCGCCCCCTTCTGACCATTTCATTCTCGAATCGCCCTTAGCATAGCACAGACCAAGTAGTCTGACAATAGACCAAAAACCGAAAAATTAACGAAATTATCGCGCTTTTGTGACAAATTAAGAAATGGGGAGAAAGAGCGCTGAATCACGCCTTTCTCCCCATCAAAAATCACATATCCGTGAAATCTTTGATCGCTTCAAGTGCTCTCTCTGCGTAGAGCGCATACTTCTCAGGTTTTTTCATCCGAACCGGATGACCGACGAGTGCTGGTACCAATCCGAAGTTGGCATTCATTGGCTGGAAGTTCTTCCCTTCCGTCGTCGTGATATAGTGCGACATCGCACCCATCATCGTTTCCTGCGGGAACGTTACCGGTTCCGCCTCATTGACGAGACGTGCCGCATTGATTCCTGCCGTCAAACCGGACGCTGCTGACTCGACGTATCCTTCGACACCTGTCATTTGACCAGCAAAGAACAAATCGTCACGCGTACGTGTCTGATACGTTGGTTTCAACAAATTCGGTGAGTTGACGAACGTATTACGATGCATGACACCATAACGGACGATTTCTGCATTCTCAAGACCAGGAATTAAACGAATGATCCGCTTTTGTTCGCCCCATTTCAAATGTGTCTGGAAGCCGACAAGGTTGAACAATGTTCCAGCTGAGTTATCCTGACGCAATTGAACGACAGCATATGGTCGTTTGCCTGTCTTCGGATCTTCCAGTCCGACTGGCTTCATTGGTCCGAACAAGAGTGTTTTCGGTCCGCGAGAAGCGAGAACTTCAAAAGGCATACAGCCCTCGAAGTAAATCTCTTTTTCAAATTCCTTCAGTGGAACGACTTCCGCATTGATCAGCTCATCATAGAAGAGTTGGAATTCTTCTTCCGTCATTGGACAATTCAAGTAGGCAGCTTCGCCTTTATCATATCGTGATTTCAGATAAACCTTCTCACGATCAATCGTGTCTCCATCGAGAATCGGTGCCGCTGCATCGAAGAAGTATAGGTAATCTTCACCTGTGAATTGTTTAAGTGATTCCGATAAGGCCGCACTCGTCAACGGACCTGTCGCGACGATCGTCGGACCATCTGGAATCGCTTCGATTTCTTCATGATGGACAGTAACGTTCGGATGGTTTTTCAACGTTTCCGTCACATATCCTGCGAAGTCATGCCGATCGACAGCAAGTGCTCCACCTGCTGGAACGCTCGCTAAGTCTGCCGCTTTCATGATCAAGGAATCGAGCTGACGCATCTCTTCCTTTAATACACCGACTGCATTCGTCAACTGATTTGCTCGAAGTGAGTTCGAACAGACGAGTTCTGCGAATTGGTCTGTATGGTGTGCGGGTGTCTGTTTGACTGGCCGCATTTCATATAAATCTACTTGTACGCCGCGTTTTGCAAGTTGCCATGCTGCTTCAGAACCTGCAAGTCCCGCGCCGATTACCGTTACACGTTTCAACGGTCATTCCTCCTCTTGCTCCTGATCGATGCGTGTTTCATGATGTCCACAAGATGTACATTCTACTTTCACACCGTTCTTGATTTTCTTTTGTACCATCATACTGCTACATACCGGACATGGTTCTTCGACCGGTTTATCCCATGAGACAAACTCACACTCCGGATAGTTCGAACAACCGTAGAACAAACGTCCTTTTTTACTACGACGTTCGACGATGTCGCCCGTTCCACATGTCGGACACTTCACACCAATCTCGACTTGGATCGGTTTTGTGTTACGACACTCTGGGAAGTTCGAGCACGCCATGAACTTACCATAACGTCCCATCTTGATGACCATCGGATGACCACAGACTTCACAATCTTCTCCAGCCGGTTCATCTTTGATTTCAATCTTCTCGATTTCTGCTTCTGCTCGTGTCAGACGTTTCGCAAAGGATTTATAGATTGGATCGACGACTTCCGTCCACTGCATGTCGCCTTTTTCGATCGCATCGAGTAAAGCTTCCATGTCTGCCGTGAACTGGACGGTGATGAACTCCTGGAAATAGTCGCTGATCATATCGATGACGAGTTCACCGAGTTCCGTTGGTAAAAACTTTTTCTCCTCGAGTGTCACATAACCCCGTTTTTGGATCGTATCAAGTGTCGGCGCATACGTCGACGGACGACCAATTCCGAGTTCTTCCATCGCCCGGACAAGACGTGCTTCCGTATAACGTGGTGGTGGTTGAGTAAAGTGTTGCTTCGGTTCGATCGCTGATCGTTTCAACTCTTCCCCTTCATCAAGTGGAGGAAGTAGTCCTTCCTTGACGTCTGTGACGGCCTCATCATCGGTATCTTCGATGTAAACCTTCATGAAGCCTGGGAATTTAACAGTTGATCCGTTCGCACGGAACATAACATCGTTCGAGACAAGGTCAATTTTGACGGTATCGAGAATTGCTGGCGCCATCTGACTTGCGACGAATCGTTCCCAGATCAGTTTATATAAACGGAATTGGTCACGCGATAGATACGATTTAACGAGTTGTGGCTCACGCATTGTCGAAGTCGGGCGAACCGCTTCGTGCGCATCCTGTGAGTTCGCTGATTTCTTTTCTTTGCGTTTTTCACTTGCGATGTATTCTTTTCCATACGCCTGCTCGATGAACCCGTGTGCTTCGAGGTTCGCCGATTCAGACGTCCGTGTTGAATCGGTACGCATATACGTGATCAAACCGACCGTACCTTCTTTTCCGATCTCGATTCCTTCGTATAGCTGTTGTGCGATCATCATCGTCTTCTTCGCTCGGAAATTTAGTTTACGTGCTGCTTCCTGTTGCAAAGAACTAGTCGTAAACGGTAACGCTGGATTCCGTTTCCGCTCTTTTTTCGTGACGGAATCAACTGTGAAGTCTTCTGAAAGTTGATTCAAGATTTGATCGACTTCTTCTTGCGAATGAAGTTCACGTTTCTTACCATCCACTCCGTAGAAGTTTGCTTCGAGCTTTTCACCGTTTGCATCGAGTTCGAGTTTGATCGTCCAGTACTCTTCTGGCATGAACGCATTGATTTCTTGTTCCCGGTCGATAATCATCTTAACGGCAACCGATTGTACACGTCCTGCAGATAAACCTTTTTTGATCTTCTTCCATAACAATGGACTCATGCTATAACCAACAAGGCGGTCCAAGATACGACGTGCTTGCTGTGCATCCACAAGATCATAATTGAGCTTGCGTGGTCGCTTGAACGAATCCTTAATGGCATCTTTCGTGATTTCATTGAAGACGACGCGGCACTCTGTTGATTCATCAACGCCTAATGCTTTGGCTAAATGCCATGCGATCGCTTCCCCTTCACGGTCGGGGTCGGCTGCGAGATAAATTTTTTGTGCTTTTTTCGCAGCTGTCTTGAGTTCTTTTAAGACCGGACCTTTACCACGGATCGTGATATATTTCGGTTCATAGTCATGTTCGACGTCGACTCCCATTTGGCTTTTCGGCAAGTCAATGACGTGCCCCATCGACGCTTTCACGGTATAGTTGGATCCGAGATAACGTTTAATGGTTTTTGCCTTAGCGGGTGACTCGACGATTACTAGATATTTTGCCATTGCAATCGCTCCCTATTAGAGGCGTACTCCGTATTTTAATCTCACTTATCATAGTAGTCTCGATTCCCATTTGTCAACGTTCAGCCGAATAGTTTTTGAAACTTCTTCCGGATCAAGGAGTGGAATCGCTCCTTCTGCAATCAATTGATTCGTTCCGGCAAAGAACGTTTCAGTCGGACATCCCGGCAAACAATAGACATCTTTTCCTTGATCGAGGGCGTGACTTGCTGTGTTCATCGTACCACTTCGTTTTGCTGCCTCGACGATGATCAACGACGAGGACAAGCCGGCAATAATCCGATTTCGTTCTAGAAATTGAAATTTTTGAATGGGTGTGCCAGGTGGATATTCGGAGAGAAGAAGACCATTCGAGAAGATACGTTCAAAAAGAGCAGCATGGGAAGTAGGATATAGACGATCAAGTCCGCCGGCCAGAACCGCAATTGTTGTCTGTTGATGTTTTAAGGATAGACGATGGACGAGGGCATCGATGCCATATGCGCCTCCGGAAACGGTGGCGAGATCTGGATGAAAGAAGGGTTGTAGAAAATGCATGCGGGAAAGGTGTTGCGGTGAGGGAGTTCGACTACCGATGATACTGATGCGTGGAAGAGTTAGGCGGGACGGATCACCGCGGTAAAAGAGGGCATAGATAGGTTGAGGAATCGTCAGTAGTACGGTTGGAAACAGTGGATCTCCTTTAACTAGAATCGACTCTTCGATCCGATCAAGTTGCAGTGCTTGTTCATATCGTTTTCGAAGCCGATTTGAAACGGGTAATTCATGACTTGGAACGATTCCGAACTGTTCAATCAATTGAACAATCGGATACGGTACCTGACACATGGCGAAGCGGACATACAGTTCTCGATTCATGAGATCAACGCTCCTTCTTTAAGCTTCTTATTTATATAGAAGAAAGCCGTCCTGATTTGATCAGGACAGCTCTTTTTTTGATTTATTTGACTGTGCTGTTCGTCACGCACTCGTCATAAATCCCTGCTTCTTTGATGACACGGATTAACGTCTCACCAATGACAGCTGGTGTTTCTGCCACTTCAATTCCGTTTGCACGGAGTGTCTTGATTTTTTCAGCAGCTGTTCCCTTACCGCCGGAAATGATCGCACCTGCGTGACCCATCCGTTTACCGGCAGGAGCCGTTTGACCACCAATGAAACCGATGACTGGCTTCGTCATGTTCGCTTTGACCCACTCAGCCGCTTCTTCTTCCGCTGTTCCACCGATTTCACCTAACATGATGACGGCTTTTGTTTCTGGATCTTCATTAAACGCTTTTAGTGTATCGATGAAGTCTGTTCCATTGACTGGGTCGCCCCCGATACCGACAGCTGTCGATTGACCGATGCCTGCCGTCGTCAATTGATGAACAGCTTCATACGTCAACGTTCCAGAACGCGAAACGATTCCGACATGTCCCGGTGTATGGATGTATCCTGGCATGATACCAAGTTTTGCGACACCTGGAGTGATGACGCCTGGGCAGTTTGGTCCGATAAGACGAACTGGCTTGCCCTCAAGGTAACGTTTTACTTTAACCATATCAAGAACTGGAATACCTTCCGTGATACAGATGATCAATGCGATGTTCGCATCTGCTGCTTCCATGATCGCATCTGCTGCGAATGCTGGTGGCACGTAGATAATCGATGCGTTCGCACCTGTTTTGTCGACCGCTTGTGCGACCGTATCGAAGACAGGAACACCACCAAGTACTTCCGTACCGCCTTTTCCTGGTGTGACACCACCTACGAGGTTTGTGCCGTAGTCGATCATCTGTTCACCATGGAACATCCCTTGATTACCTGTAATACCTTGAATAATGACTTTCGTCGATTCGTTCACCCAAATACTCATCTTTAGCTCCCCCTTACTTCACGAGCGCAGCAATTTTTTCTGCGCCGTCTGCCATTGATGTAGCTGCTGTAATCGCTAGACCTGAATCTTTGAGAATTTGTTTTCCTGCATCAACGTTCGTCCCTTCAAGACGAACGACGAGCGGCAATTCGAGACCGACTTCTTTTGTCGCCGCAACGATACCTTCTGCGATGACGTCACATTTCATGATTCCACCGAAAATGTTAACGAAAATCCCTTTGACGTTCTCATCCGACAAGATCAGTTTGAAGGCTTCTGTTACCTTTTCCTTCGTTGCACCACCACCGACATCAAGGAAGTTCGCAGGATCACCACTGAAGTGTTTGATGATATCCATCGTTGCCATGGCAAGACCAGCACCATTGACAAGGCAGCCGATATTTCCATCGAGCGCGATGTAGTTCAAATCACTCTTCGATGCTTCGACTTCGCGTGGATCTTCTTCTGTTTCATCGCGTAACGCCACGATGTCCGCATGACGATACAATGCGTTCGAGTCGAAGTTCAACTTCGCGTCCAGCGCGAGAACTTCACCATCCTTCGTCGTAACGAGTGGGTTGATTTCTGCGATCGAACAATCTTTGTCAACGAAGAAATTATAGAGTTTCGTGACCATACCGACGAACTTGTTGACGAGCTTCACTGGAACACCCATTGCGAACGCGAGTTTACGCGCTTGGAACCCTTGAAGACCAACAGCAGGATCGACGACTTCTTTAATGATTTTTTCCGGTGTCGCTTCCGCCACCTCTTCGATGTCCATGCCACCTTCACTTGAACCCATGATGACGACACGACCTGTCACACGATCAAGTACGATTCCAAGATAGTATTCTTTGTCAATCGCACAACCCTCTTCAACGAGAAGACGTTGAACGACTTTTCCTTCTGGACCTGTTTGGTGCGTGACGAGCGTTTTGCCGAGTAACTCCGTCGCATATTCCTTCACTTCTTCTTGCGATTTCGCAAGCTTGACGCCACCTGCTTTACCGCGTCCCCCCGCGTGAATTTGAGCTTTGACGACTTTAATCGGGCCTGACAATTGTTCTGATGCATCGACCGCCTCTTCGACGGTGAAGGCTGCGATTCCGTTTGGTACGGGTACACCGTACGAACGAAGTAATTCTTTTGCCTGATACTCATGTACATTCATGAAAAAATCCCCCTTAACCCCTTTAGTTTCGGCTCTTTCATTGTAGATAAAATTGGAAGCGCTGTCTATCGTTATCGACCGAAAGCTTTATTTTTTCAGAATTTCATCTTGATCGAGACGATATAAAAAGGCGAATAATTCGGCAATGACACCGTATAGTTCTTTTGGAATCTGTTCTGATACTTGAACAGCATCCAGTAACGTCATCAGCGTCTCGTCCTGCCGGATCGGAATATCGTGCTTTAATGCCTCTTCTAAAATCCGTTCCGCGATGTGTTCTGATCCCTTAGCGACGACTTTCGGCGCATGCATCTGTTCTTCGTATGATAGAGCAATCGCTTTTTTCATATATGAAGATCCACCCTTCCATTACGCGTCGAGATATCATGTGGTACACGTTCTTTCGTCTGTTCGACCCAATCGAATCGTGTCAATGCGTAACCTTGTTCCTCAAGACGCGTCTGAATTTGCGGCGTGTAGGCTTGCATGAACGTATTGACGTATGCATTTGGATGAAAGACGGAAATCGAAACGTTCCGGTCTACGATCAAGACATCAATTGCGACCTCACCAAGCGTCGGTAATTGTAAGTATAAGACGATACGGGCATGATTTGGATCAAACGTTCGTTCGAACGGTGCTTCCATCATGAGATCAACATCTTCGAAAGGTCCGAATTGAGGTAATTGAAATAAATATACTCCTTTTCCTACTTCATTTGTTGCTTGAACGAGTTGTTGCGCTAAAATTTGATCACTCGTCTTTCGATCAAGCGATCGACCTGCCTCGTCGCCCTTTGCCAATTGAACGAGTTCAGTAAGAGCGTGTTTTAACTGCTTCGCTTCTCCTTCCGTCACGGGTTGACCGATTTGCCTTAGTAGTTCCCGTGTTTCCGCAGTCGGTACCGTCTGGCGCTGTAAAAAGGAATCGAGTAACTGGGGTAATGCTGATTTTTGCGGGACAGACTCAGTCGAGATGATTTTTAAGACCGGTTGTCCTTCTGCTGAAACGACTTGAAAGCGATACATGCTCCCTTCTTTTAGTTCAGCCGTCGTCCCTGCCGTCAAGACGCGTTGACCGACCTGTAGTTCCATTAATCCGTCCGGCAACAGTTTTAAGACTTTGCCGACGATGTTTGCGCCTTCCCGTAACGGTAAGTTCGCATGATCGATGATTTTAAATGGTAGTAAGGCACGATGTTCGATGTGCATGCTCGATCCCTCCTAGAGACGTTCTTTGACAGGACGGAATGTTTTTCGGTGAATCGGTGTGACGCCCAGTGTATCAAGCGCTTGTAAATGCGTCGCAGTCCCGTAACCTGCGTGTGTTTCAAATCCGTATCCCGGATACTCGATCGCGTATTGTTCCATCATCGCATCTCGTGTCTCTTTTGCGACGACGCTCGCTGCTGCGATGGAGACACTTCTCGCATCTCCTTTGATGAGAGAGAGTTGTGGTGTATCGTCGTCGAGTGTCATCGCATCAACCAGCAAGGCATCAGGTTTGAGTTGACGAACCGCGACTTGCATTGCCCGTTTCGATGCTTGATAGATGTTGATCTCGTCAATTTCAGCTGGTTCGATGATGCCGACCGCAATCTCTGCAACGTCTTGTAGGTGTTTAAATGCCGCTTGTCGTTGTATTTTACTCATTTGTTTTGAATCCGTTAGGCCTGGATGATAGAATCCTTCTGGTAAGATGACAGCTGCCGCGACGACTGGACCAGCAAGCGGTCCCCGTCCCACTTCATCCACTCCGGCAATCCGTCTATATCCTTGCTGATGATACTGTTCTTCGAACGTGAACCGCTCCTTGAAATCGATCCGTTGTTGCTCTTCGAGAGCAAATCGTCGTTCTGTCTGACGAAACAGTGTATGCACCCCTTTTCGCGCGTCCGATGCGAGTTCCTGCTTCAATTGTGAAAACTCCTCGATCGTGATGTTGTGTAGACGTTCCTTTAATTCCGTAATCTTCATCTGTTTCGCTCCTTTGAAAAAAACTTGGACATCGAAGGATGTCCAAGTCCGTTATGCACGCGTTTCCCATTCTTCCACTGTTTCGAGCGTCACACGCCCTAGCTTTTCCGTCCGTAGTTCATGCAGAAGCATTTCACTCGTCCGTTCGAAATCGACGTAGCCACCTGAAACGAATCCGCGCTTTTTACCGATGGCTTCGAGTACATCAACCGCTTCTCCTGATACTTCGTCGAGACGATAACGCTCACGTAACTGCTCCGGATAACGCGTCTTGAGCTCACGAAGGGCAAACAGCGCGATATCATCGATGTTTAAGATATCATCCTTGATCGCTCCTGTCGCTGCCAACCGATACCCGACGACTTGATCGTCGAACTTCGGCCAAAGGATACCTGGTGTATCGAGTAATTCCATCTCGCCTGTCTTCATCTTGATCCATTGCTGGCGTTTCGTCACACCTGGGCGGTCACCCGTGATCGCAATGTTCCGACCGGCGAGTCGATTGATGAGTGTCGACTTCCCAACGTTTGGAATGCCGATGATCAAGGCACGAATCGCACTCGGATTCCGCCCTTTCTCCCGCATTCGTGCATGTTTTTCTTTCATTAGTCGTAAAGCACCTTCATGAATTTGATTCAATCCTTTATTGTGCTTCGCGTCGACCGCGACGACATCGACACCATCTGCCCGTAATGCGTGCATCCACTGTTCTGTCACTCGTTTGTCCGCCATATCCGCTTTGTTGAGGACGATCAATCGTGGCTTACCTGCCGTGATTTGTTCGACCATCGGGTTACGGCTCGACATCGGAAGACGTGCATCGACAAGTTCGATCACCACATCGATCAACTTTAATTTTTCTGTGACTTCCCGCCGTGCTTTGGCCATGTGACCGGGGAACCATTGAATCGTCATATCCTTCACCTCGTTCATATATTCCTGGACTTCTTGCTGATCATACGATACTTGAAAAAACATCCACTCTCTAGTATACGCAACTTAAGGCAAGAAAAGAAGATGAGGTACTTACTTTTACGGTAAGCGTCTCATCTTCTTTCGTTTTAATCGACAGAGCGTACATCATTGAATGGATAGAAAACGAAGTTCGTCGTTCCGACGATTTGATCCTCATCCACAAAACCGATATCACGACTATCTTTTGAATTTTGACGATTATCTCCCATGACGAATATCTTCCCTTTTGGAACAGTCGTTTTTCCTGTCCGTTCCTCAAGTGTAAAGTCCTCCGTCAATGGAACACCATTCATCTGAGCTTTGTACTCTTTTAAATACGGTTCAGCTACTTTCTTATCGTTGACGTACAACGTATCGTCTTTATAATACATCGTATCTCCCGGAACAGCGATCACTCGTTTGATATAGTCGCGTGTTTCCGTTGCATGAAAGACGACGATATCGCCTCTTTCTGGTTCATTAAAATAATACGGAATCTTATTGACGATCATCCGATCCGCATTGTGTAAGGTCGGCATCATCGATTCCCCATCGACGATGACGGGTACGAACAGGAACGTTCGAATGATGAACGCGATGACAAGCGCTACGACGAGCGCTTTTACCCAACTGAATAACTCCTTCACGAATTCCACTCCCTTGATTAACGCAATTTCTTCCTATGGACTAGTATACGCATAAACAACAAAAAAAAGAAGCTTGTCCGGAGACAAGCCACTTTTTCACATGATTAACGACGAATTTCTTTAATACGCGCCGCTTTACCACGAAGGTTACGGAGGTAGTAAAGTTTCGCACGACGGACTTTACCGTAGCGAACGACTTCGATTTGTGCAACACGTGGTGAGTGGAGCGGGAAAGCACGCTCAACGCCAACTCCGTAAGAAATTTTACGGACTGTGAATGTTTCACTGATGCCGCCACCGTGACGTTTGATGACTACGCCTTCGAAGAGCTGAATACGCTCACGCGTACCCTCGACGACTTTAACGTGTACACGGACTGTATCCCCAGGACGGAACGCAGGGACGTCTGACTTGATTTGTTCTTGTGTAAGTTCACGGAACAATTGTTGTGTGTTCATGAATGATTTCTCCTTTTTTCACCAATGTTCTTATCTTCATTTGCTTTCAGCATCCGACAGCGGAACATCGTTAATGGGTGGCTTTTGCCACATGTTTTAACTTATCATAGATTCAATCGTTTGACAATCCTGAAATCGATTCTAAATAAAGACGATCATCCTCGGTTAATGGAGCATCAGTCAACAGATCCGGACGACGCTCAAATGTCCGTTTTAATGACTGTTCCCGTCGCCATTTTGCAATCTGCGCATGATTGCCTGATAACAAGACGTCTGGTACCTGGTATCCTGCATATTCAGCAGGACGTGTATAGTGTGGATATTCAAGAAGTCCCGTCGAAAAGGAATCATCTTCATGACTCGCAGATGCACCGAGGACATCCGGTAAGAGGCGGACGACAGCGTCAATCATTGTCATCGCAGCCAGTTCCCCTCCCGTCAAGACGAAGTCCCCAAGCGAGACCTCATCCGTTACAAGATGATCATGAATCCGCTGATCAAATCCTTCGTAATGACCACATAGGAAGACCAGTTCTTCTTCTTGTGCCCACTCTTCTGCCATCCGTTGCGAAAAACGTTTACCGGTCGGTGTCATGACGATGATTCGTCGTTTTCCTTCCGGCAGACTCGCCATCGCGTCGAAGACGGGTTGAGGGGTCAACAGCATGCCTGCTCCCCCACCATACGGATAATCATCGACTTTACCATGACGATTCGTCGAGAAGTCTCGAAAATTGATTGTTTCAAGACTGACACGTTCATCATCTTGCGCTCGTTTGACGATTGAATGATCGAGCGCTGAAAACATTTCCGGAAACAGCGTCAACACTCGGATGTTCATTCTTCAATCAATCCTGGAAGCGGTGTGATCTGGATACGTTTTTGCTCGACATCGACGGAAGCAACGACTTGCTCGATATACGGGATCAGGACATCCTTTTTCCCATCGCGTTTGATCGTCCAGACGTCGTTTGCGCCTGTTTCAAGAATGTCGGATATGACTCCGATTTTCGTTTCACCGTCATAAACCGTACAACCGATGATCTCATGATAGTAAAATTCATGCTCGTCTAAGTCTTGTAAATCTTCTGCGTGGACATAGAGTTTCAATCCTTTATACTTCTCGACGTCATTGATATGGTGCATCCCTTTGAACGTCACCATGATGAATTGTTTGTGTTTTCGGTAACCACTGATCGTCACCGGTGTATACGTACCTTCAGAGCCAATGAAGACTTCCTTTCCGACTTTAAAGCGTTCTTCCGGGAAGTCCGTGCTCGCGAGTAACTTTAATTCACCTTTTAGACCATGTGTATTGGCGATTTTCGCAATTTCCAACCATTCCATTCATTTCACTTCCTTTCTTGAATTAAAAAAAGGAGGTAAGCTTTTGCTCACCTCCTAACGTCTTACTTCGCGAGTTTCGCGTTGTGGAATTTCTCCATGATACCAGCTTGTGAGAAGAGGTTACGAACTGTGTCCGAAGGTTTAGCACCTTCAGAGAGCCATTTAAGAGCTAGCTCTTCGTTGATTTTAACTTCTGCTTCTGGTTTAGCAACTGGATTGTAGTATCCGATTTGCTCGATGAAACGACCATCACGTGGTGCACGTGAGTCTGCTACTACCACACGGTAGAAAGGTGATTTTTTTGCGCCCATGCGCTTAAGACGAATTTTAACTGCCATTCGTAAGTCCCTCCAAATAATAGATGATTTTTTCGTTTAGTCAAATTGACAACTTCATTAGTATACAACGTTACAGCAAAAGAGAAAAGACTTTTAAAAGAATGGAAGGCCAAAGCCTTTCTTTTTCCCTTTGCCCATCTGTCCGGAAAATTGTTTCATCATTTTCCGCATGTCTTCGAACTGTTTAATGAGACGGTTGACTTCTTGGATACTGCGTCCGCTACCACGGGCAATCCGCTTCCGACGACTCGCATTCAAGATTTCAGGTTCAGTCCGCTCTCGTTTCGTCATCGATTGGATAATCGCTTCGACATACACGAGTTGCTTCTCATCGATTTGGGCGTTTTTCAACCCCTTCATCTTCCCTTTACCTGCCCCAGGGATCATTCCCAACAGTTCGTCGAGTGGACCCATCTGTTTCACTTGCTGCAACTGCTCGATGAAATCATCGAATGTAAACGATGCATCGCGCATTTTGCTTTCTAACTCTTTGGCACGCGTAGCGTCCATTTGTGACTCTGCTTTTTCAATCAGTGTCAGCATGTCTCCCATGCCTAGAATCCGAGACGCCATCCGCTCGGGATAGAATGGTTCGATGGCATCGAGCTTCTCTCCAAGACCGACGAACTTAATCGGTGCTCCGGTGACTGCCTTGATGGAGAGTGCTGCACCACCTCGCGTATCTCCGTCGAGCTTCGTCAGAACAACCCCCGTCACGCCAAGCTTCTCGTTGAAGCTTTCTGCGACATTGACGGCGTCCTGACCCGTCATCGAATCGACGACAAGGAAGATTTCATGCGGTTTGGCGATCTCTTTAACATCAACGAGTTCCTGCATTAGTTCCTCATCGACGTGCAGACGACCTGCCGTATCGATCAACACGATATCGTGATGATGCTCTTTTGCATAATCGAGTGCACCGGTAACGATTTCTTGCGGACTGACCTGATCTCCCATTGAGAAGACCGGCAACTCCAATTGTTGCCCGAGTGTCTCTAATTGTTTGATTGCTGCCGGACGATAAATATCCGCCGCAACAAGCAAAGGACTACGATTATGTTTTTTACGTAAATGATTGGCAAGCTTACCCGTTGTCGTTGTTTTACCTGCCCCTTGCAGACCTGTCATCATGATGACGGTCGGAGGACGGTTCGCAAGCGTCAACGGTGACACTTCCGCACCCATCAGATTCGTCAATTCATCATGGACGATCTTGACGACTTGTTGCCCTGGCGTCAAAGATGTCATGACGTCCTGTCCGACGGCACGTTCCTTTACATCATTTACGAATTGTTTGACGACCTTGAAGTTGACGTCGGCTTCGAGTAGCGCTAAGCGAACTTCGCGCATCATCTCTTTGACGTCTGCTTCAGAAATCTTACCTTTACCTCGCATTTTAGCGAGACTGGCTTGAAGCCGTTCCGATAATCCTTCGAATGCCATTAAGAATGCCTCCTACTCTAATTGCTCCAATGTCTCAATGATCACTAGGGCTTCACCCGGAAGGTCGCATTGCTTCAGCTGATCGAGTAACTGCTTTCGCCGTTCGTGTTTCTTGAACAGCGATAGTCGTTCTTCATACTGCTCGAGCATGGCTTCCGTGCGTTTTATGTTGTCGTAGACTGCTTGTCGGCTGACTTCAAACTCATCGGCGATCTCACCTAAGGAAAAGTCATCTAAGTAATAGAGTGACATGTAATTCCGTTGTTTTGGCGTCAAAAGCTCCTGATAAAAGTCAATCAGATAGTTCATCCGGTTCGTTTTATCAAGTGTCATCCGAGCACCTCCGCAATGTTAAGTGAAATCCCTTTACAGATAGTATAGTACAGCCCTCACAGTGTGTTGTCAAGTTTTTTTCTTTACATGAAACGTCGCTTATTCTGCGCTTTCTTCCATGTCAACGTTTTCTTTTTCTTCAAAGACATCACCGAACAATCCATACACGAATTGTTCTGCATCAAACGGTTGTAAATCATCGATTTTTTCACCAAGACCAACGAACTTGACCGGGAGGTTCAATTCGTTCTTGATCGCAAGGACGATTCCACCTTTTGCTGTTCCATCAAGCTTCGTCAAGACGATCCCGCTGACGTTCGTCGCTTGTTTGAAGGCTTTCGCCTGCACCATCGCGTTTTGTCCTGTCGTCGCGTCAAGCGCCAGCAATACTTCATGAGGAGCGCCTGGAATTTCACGTTCGATGACACGCTTGACCTTTTCAAGTTCGTTCATCAGGTTGACCTTGTTTTGAAGGCGTCCTGCCGTATCGCAAATCAGGACATCGACCTTACGTGCTTTAGCTGCTTGGACAGCGTCGTAAACAACAGCGGCCGGATCCGATCCTTCTCCTTGACGGATGACCGGTACACCGGAGCGTTCGCCCCAGACTTGCAGTTGATCGATTGCACCCGCACGGAACGTATCACCCGCTGCTAACATGACGCTCTTGCCTTCTTGTTTCAAGCGATTCGCAAGTTTCCCGATCGTCGTCGTCTTCCCGACCCCGTTGACACCGACGAAGAGAATGACATTCAGCTCGTGATCGAGATCAAGTGCTGTCTCTTCCTCTTCAACTAACATCTTCGCAACGACTTCAACGAGGACATCACGTACTTCTTTTGGATCCTTGACGTTACGTCGTTTAACTTCTGTCTTTAACTCTTCGACCAAATCCATTGTCGTCGTCACGCCGACGTCGGCTTGAATCAATACTTCCTCTAATTCTTCGAAGAAATCCTCATCGACTTCGCGGAAACGATAGACGAGATCATTGACGGCACTTGCTAGTCCATCGCGTGTCTTCGTCAGTCCTTGTGTGAATTTCGTCGTGACTTCTTGCGTCGAAGTCGTCAAGCGGTCTTTCAGTTTTTTAAAGAAACTCATTGTTTAATCTCCTTTGGTTCTTCACTTAATGTACGTCGTGCCTCTTCTAGTTTAACGGATAACACTTCAGATATCCCGTTTTGCTGCATCGTGACGCCGTACAAGACGTCTGCCGCCTCCATCGTCCCTTTCCGATGAGTGATGATGACGAACTGTGTCTCGCGCGCTAGCTGATGGACGAATTCGCCGAATCGCGCGACGTTCGCTTCATCAAGTGCCGCCTCGACTTCATCGAGGACACAGAATGGGACAGGACGGGTCTTTAGAATCGCGAACAAGAGAGCGATCGCTGTCAAGGCACGCTCTCCACCTGACAAGAGCGACAAATTTTGTAACTTTTTACCTGGCGGTTTCGCGACGATATCGATTCCGCTCGTCAGTAGATCAGTCGGATCGACGAGTACAAGGTCGGCTTCTCCACCCCCGAACAACTCCCGGAACGTTTCTCGGAAATGCTCACGGACGGCATCATACGTTTGTCGGAACAATCGAATGACTTCACGGTCCATCTCTTCAATGACACTATAGAGATCCGTTTTAGCTGCGACGAGATCATCTCGTTGCGCCGATAGGAACGTAAACCGTTCATCGACTTCCGCGAATTCTTCGATTGCACCGATATTGACGATGCCGATTTCTTCGAGTTGACGCTTGAGCAGATGAATTTCCTCTTTTGCCTCTTCATACGATAGATCAAGTGGTGCAATCAGTTCGAGCAGTAATCCCATCTCTTCCAGCATTTCTTGTCTTGTCTCAAGACGCGTGCTCGTTTTCCCTTGCGAGAGTCGTAGCTGCTCGAGTGCCTGTTTCGTCGTTTGTTGATCGTCCTTCGTCTTCGCTTCGCGGATCCGGATCAAACGTAGGGATTCTGCTTGTACTTGAATCCGTTGCCCAATCGCGACGAGTTCGGTCTCGACCCGTTGTTGTTCCTGTTCCTGTTCACGCTGCTCGCCGTGCAAGGCATCGATTTTCGCTTCATCAAAGCCTTCAAGGACATGACGTAAGTCACGGCGTTTATGACCTCGTTCAAGCTTCGCGTGACTGACCTGTTCCGTCAGACGCTCGATATCTTGCGTGAGTTGCGCTTGTTTCATTTGAATCGTCCGCTCTTCAAGAACTGCTTCTGCTTGTTCTTTCTTCAGTTCGTCCATCGTGACGGCACCACGGGCTTGAGCATCCTTGAGACGATCAAGTGCTTGTCTGAGCTCTGTTTGACGTTCTGTCCATTTCGCGATCTCGACTTCTGACATTTCGATGATACGGCGTGCTTCCTGTTCTTGTTCGAGCACACGTGCCATCTGCCGATCTTCAACCGATAATTCGGACGTCATGACGGCGAGGTGACGCTTCGCATCTGCCAACGTATCCCGCGATTGCTCGAGTTGTCCTTGTAATTCTTGAATCGTTTCTGTCCGCGGCCGAGCAGTAGCATCAAGCGTCTGAATCGCCGCTCTTAGATCTTCCAAGCGGCGCATCTGTTCCCGAATGACCGCTTGCCCTCGCGTCAGTCCCTCTTTTAACTCGTCGAGCTCGCGCGATTGACTGAACAATGGTGTGCCTTTTTTCCGACTTCCGCCGGTCATCGTTCCACCGACGTTGACGACATCCCCTTCGAGCGTGACGAGACGATAGCGATGTCCTGTCGAACGGGCAATTTGGTTCGCTTGTTCAAGTGATTCGACGACGAGTGTCGTACCGAGTAAGTTCATCTTTAATTTCGTCAGCGTCTCGTCTGTCGTCACAAGATCACTTGCGATCCCGACAAATCCAGACATCCCCCCGACTTGTTCTCGCACCGAACGGTTGACTTCACGTGCTTGGAGTGAGGCGAGCGGCATGAACGTCGCTCGACCGGCATTTAAGCGTCGCAGTTCCTGGATTAGAAGACGTCCTGTCGCATCGGTATCAACGACGATGTTTTGCATCGCCCCACCAAGCGCCGTCTCGATTGCCGCTTCAAATCGCGCCGGGACCGAAATCAACTCCGCGACCGCTCCGTGAATACCTGGGTACTGATCTCGTTGTTTTAATATCGTCTTAACGGCACCGAAATAACCGCTATAGTCGGCTTTGACGGATTCAAGAAATTCAATCCGATCTTCCGTCTTATGACGACGTCGCTCTAAATCCGCAACGGACTGTTCGACTTGGCGTAACGCATGTTGTTGTTCGTCTCGCGCCGCGAATGCCGTTGCCTCTTCCTCAATCGCTTGATCTAATTCTGTCCGGATCGAAGCAACGTCCGCTTCTAGTCGAGCGACGTCTTCCTCGAGTTGACGACGGGTCGATTGTTTCGTACCGCTGTCCGCCGTAAAAGAACGTTGTTGTTCTTCTGCCTGCATGAGATCTTGCTTCGCCCGATTATAAGCATTATTCGTCGCAGCTAATCGGCTCGCCACTTCAAAGGCTTCCGAACGTAATGCTTCGGCTTCCTTATCAAAATCACGATCGGTTTGTGTCAGCGCTTGATCAGCTCGTTCTCGCTCAGCCGTAATCCGTTTTGCTTCCTGATCGACTTCTGCTTGACGCTCCTGTAAAGCGGTTAGTTCGAGTTCCAGTTCCTTGACGCGTTCTTCGACGATCGCGACCTCTTGTTCGAGTCGCTCTTTCGTCTCGGTACCGTGTTTTTCACGTTCTTTTGCTAGGTTAAGGGCACCTTGGATCTCAACAAGTCGCGTCGAGACATGTCGAAGTTGCTCCTGCAACGCGTTTTCTTGTTGTCGTTCTTCTTCAAGCGTCGCTTCTTGTTTCTCCCGGGACACGACGGTCTCTTCGTGAGTCGTCTTTTGAGATGCAAGACGTTCTTCACATTGTGCGATATCACGCGCCAGTGTTTCGAGCTCCGTCTGATACGTCGTGATTTCATGCGCCAAGATGCCACGTTCCAGTACATCATGCCGTTCTCGAGCGACGAGATACTCTTTCGCGAGCGCCGCTTGTTCACGTAACGGCTCGATTCGTCCACCAAGTTCATATAAAATATCATCGACACGTGATAGATTCGCTTCCGTATCATTTAATTTCCGTTCGGCTTGCTTTTTGCGATGACGATACTTCAAGACGCCTGCTGCTTCTTCGATGACAGCACGACGTTCTTCCGGTTTTCCGGAAATGACTTGTTCAACTCGCCCTTGTCCGATGATCGCAAAGGCGTCACGCGACAAGCCTGTGTCCATGAACAAATCAAGGACATCCTTCAGGCGACATGGTTTTTTATTTAAAAAATAATCGCTATCGCCATTGCGGCTGACACGCCGCGTGACACTGATCTCCTGATACGGTAACGCGACCGTTCCCGACTCGTTGTCTAAGACGAGCGTCACTTCGGCAAATTGTTTCCGGTGTTCAGACAGACTGCCGGCAAAAATAACATCTTCCATCTTCGCCCCACGTAGTGACTTCGCAGATTGTTCTCCGAGTACCCAACGGACAGCATCCGATATATTTGATTTTCCACTTCCGTTTGGTCCGACGACTGCCGTGACACCCGGAAGGAATTCTAGTTCAGTTCGACTGGCAAATGATTTGAAGCCATTGATTTCAATTCGTTTTAAGTACATCTTGATCACCCGTATGTTTAAATTTCTTTTGAATTTCTTTCAGTTTACCATAGCCGAAACGCTAGCAACATGATAGGTTTTAAGGTAGTATCATGCGAAACGAGAAGAAGAGGAGCGAATAACACGATGACGATTGAACAAATGATTGAAGCGATCTTAGATAAATTGAATATCATCAACAAAGGGGTCATTAAAGCAGAACAGTTCGATGGCTCAAAAAATGAGGACTTAAAAGAGATTTATGAGTTCGTCATGATGCGAGACTCGTTATCACTCGCAGAGGTCGACGCGATCGTCGACGAACTGAAATCCCTCAAGACCGTCTAATCAAGCGAGCCTCAGACGATAAAGGCCGATCATCTCTCACGCGTTTGAGAGATGGTCGGCCTTTTGTTGCTTAAAACTGTTTCTTTAATTCAAGTAAGGCTTGTTTTGCCGCCTGTTGTTCTGCCTCTTTTTTCGAACGACCCGTTCCAATCCCTTCGAGCTCATCCGCGACTTGAACACGCGAGATAAATTCCCGACTATGCGCTGGACCGCGCTCCTCGATGATTTCATACTCGATGACACCTAAACCGACACGTTGAATCGCTTCCTGTAATTGACTCTTGAAATCCGTCTGTTCTTCGAAGAAGCCCGTCGCCACTTTCGGAAAAACCGCTTCGGCGAGGAATCGTTCGGCTGCTTCGATGCCTTGGTCAAGATACAAGGCGCCAATAAAGGATTCGAAGACATCCGCAAGTAAGGCTGGACGATTCCGACCACCGGTCAGTTCTTCCCCCTTACCTAACAGAATCATATCGGAAAACTGATAGTGATTCGCAAATTGGACGAGTGACGGTTCACAGACGATTGCCGCTCGCAATTTCGTTAATTCCCCCTCGGAACGTTCCGGGTAGTGTTCGAATAGATAGCGTGACACCGTCAACTCTAAGACAGCGTCCCCTAAAAATTCTAGGCGTTCGTTATCCCCTTCCGACTCGCGTTGTTCATTGACGAACGAAGAGTGCGTGAAGGCTTGTTTCAATAGTTCAACATTAGAAAAAGTGATATTCAGACGCTCTTGTAACGCTTCGAATTTTTGCTCGATCTGAGCGAGCGTCCGAGCATCCTTGCGTCGTTTTACATAGGGTCCTTTTCGGACACGACGTCCTTTTTGATTCGTCATAGTTCCTCCTAAACAGCTAAAGCCCACCGCAAATTGCGGTGGGTCAGCTTCAATGATCAGACTTGTGTTTCGATGTAGTTGACGACATCGCCGACAGTCTTCAAGTTTTCTGCTTGCTCATCTTCGATCGTGATTTCGAACTTGTCTTCTAAGTCCATGACGAGTTCCATGACTTCAAGAGAGTCAGCTCCGAGGTCGTCTTTGAACGACTTATCAAGTGTGATTTCACTTTGTTCTTTACCTAATTTTTCTGCGATTGCTTCTTGTACGTCTACTAAGATTTGTTCTTTTGTCATTTTAAAATCCCTCCATGAGTTGAGTATATAAGATGATTGCCGTTTTGGCAAAGTACTTCCGTTAGTTCTGTTACATCGTCATGCCGCCATCGACGGCTAGAGTTTGACCTGTGATGTATCGTGCTTCATCTGAAGCGATGAAACTGACGAGTGAAGCGATATCGTCGGTTTGACCGAAGCGTTTCAACGGAATTTGCCCGAGTGACAGGTTCCGCTGTTCTTCTGTCAATTCATCCGTCATGTCCGTCTCGATGAAGCCTGGACAGATGGCATTGACTGTGACGCCTTTACTAGCGAGTTCACGTGCGACGGATTTCGTCAGCCCGATCAGACCCGCTTTCGCTGCGACATAGTTCGCTTGCCCTGGATTTCCAGAAATACCGACGACTGATGCGATATTGATGATACGACCGCTTGTCTTTAACAATGAACGTGTCGCGGCTTGTGTGACGAGGAATGCCCCTTTCAGGTTCGTATCGACGACGGCATCAAAGTCTGCTTCCTTCATACGCATCAGTAAACCATCGCGCGTGATGCCAGCATTATTGACGACACAATCCAGTTGACCGAACGCATCAATCGTTTGTTTGATCATCTGTTTGACAGCATCCGCTTCAGCGACATTCGCTTGAATCGCGAGTGCTTCACCGCCTGCCTCCTTGATTTCACGGACGACAGCTTCCGCCTTGTCCGTGCTTCCTGCATAGTTGACGACGACACGGAAACCATCTTTTGCCAATCGCTTTGCGATGGCCGCTCCGATACCGCGTGACGCGCCAGTGACGAGTGCTACTTTACTCAACGAATTCCCTCCGCTTCCAATTGCTCAAGTGTCGTGATGCTGATGATTTTCGCATCTTTTTTGATTCGTTTCACGAGACCGCTAAGTGGAGATGACGGACCGAACTCGATGAACGTATCCGCACCCTCTTCGATGAGACGCTCGACGCATGATTCGAACCGGACCGGCGAATAGAGTTGCTGAACGAGCAAACGAATCAATTCGTCTGGTTGATCGTGAAATGCACTGTTGACGTTCGAGATGAATTTCGTCTTCGCGGCTTTAAACGGTGATGATACGAGAATATCTTCGAATCGTGGTGCGAAAGGTGTCATGAGCGACGAATGGAACGCACCCGAGACATCAAGTGGTAAGACTCGTTTTGCTCCGAGCTCTTTTAACTTCGCTGTGGCAGATTCGACCGCCGCGATTTGTCCAGAGATGACGAATTGTCCAGGACAGTTGTAGTTGGCGATTTGAACGATTTCTCCCGTTGCCGCAATTGATTCAACCGCGTGATGGGCTGCCTCGACATCATTCATGCCAATGACTGCTGCCATCGTTCCACCCGTGACTTGATTCATGAGTTTTCCGCGTTCGCGGACGAGATAGACGGCTTCAGACGGTGTGATGACAGAAGCTGCGACGAGCGCGCTATATTCTCCAACACTGTGTCCGAGTACGAAATCAGGTGTATGTCCTTGTGCTGCGTACTGCTGTGCGAGTAATGCACTGTGTGCGACGATGGCTGGTTGAGCGATATCCGTCGCTTTCAATTCATCCTTCGTCCCTGTCGTCATCAGCGTCGTCAGATCCAGACCAATTCGCGTTCCGAGGTCAGCGAGTGCTTGGCGTGTCTCGTCTTGCGTGATGAGCGTCTGTCCCATTCCAGGCGTCTGTGACCCTTGTCCCGGAAACATCCAAACTGTTTTCCCCATCTCGTCTCACTCCTTCTTAACGTGCTTCAGTTGCTTTCGCCTGAACGATTTTGGCAACGACTTCTTGTTCGACCATCTTTTCCGCTTGAACGAGCGCTCTGCTGAATGCATAGGCATTACTTGATCCATGCGCCTTGATGACCGGAGCCGCAATACCGAATAGTCCGGCACCGCCATATTCTTCATAGGCGAGCAACTGCTTCATTTTTTTCAACTTTGGTTTCAGTACGAGAGCGGCGAGCTTTGATGTCCACGAGCTCATGAATTGTTCTTTCATGACACCCATGATCATACTGGCTGCCCCTTCAGTACTCTTAAGTAACGTATTGCCAGCAAAACCTTCCGTGACGATGACATCGACGTCACCGCTCATCGCTTCTCTCGCCTCGACGTTCCCAACGAAATGAATCGGTGCTGTCTCAAGTAGCGGATACGTTTCCTTCGTCAATGCATTCCCTTTACCGGCTTCTGATCCGATATTCAGGAGCCCGACTTTAGGACGTGTGATACCGCGAACTTGTTCTGCGTAGACAGACCCCATGATGGCATAATCGAGCAAATGCTCTGCCTTCGCATCCGGGTTGGCGCCGACATCTAAGATGACGACACCCTTCCCATTACGTGTCGGGAAAGTCGGGGCCAGTGCAGGACGGTCAACTCCTTCGATCCGACCGATGACGAACAATCCGGCAGTCATGAGCGCTCCCGTGTTGCCTGCTGAAATCAAGGCATCTGCTTCTCCTGATTTCACCAGGTTTGCAGCCACAACGAGTGAGCTATCTTTCTTGCGGCGAATGGCACGTACCGGTTCATCTTCTCCGGTGATGACGGATGCTGCGTGGACGATCGTCACGCGCGGATCCTCGATTGTGTATGAGCGTAACTTCAACTCATCTCCGACTAGTCGGATATCGATGTTGTCGTTTGGACGTTCTGCCAGATAGGCAACGACCCCTTCTACGATGGCACGGGGTGCATGGTCGCCCCCCATGGCGTCAACTGCTAAAATCATTTCGATTCCTCCTTACTACTTCGATACACTGTGAATTCGCCGATAAAGACACATTCTTCACCGACATAACTCTCTACCGTGATGTCAGAACGTCCATCTTGGCGATGGGAACTGACGAATGCCTTCGCAACGACGCGTTCTCCGACGTGGACGGAGCGTGTGAACTGAACGTTCGCACGGGTCGTTAACGCGAGTTCATCATCGATGAGCGCAATCGCAAGCGAGTTTGCCTGTGCGAACAAGATATGTCCGCGGGCGATTGCATTTCGACTAAACGCATGTTCCGGCAAAACCTCAAGGATCGAGATGGCAGATGTATCGAGTTTCAGGTCAATCATATCACCAATGACTTCATTTTCAGTCAACGTACGCACATCATCCAGCCGTTCAGTCGCGACATGTTTAATTCGCTCCCGTAATTCCGGAATCTTTAATTCCATCCGGTCCAGACGAATCGTCTGGATACTGACATTGAATCGTGTCGCCAGCGCTTCATCCGTGATGAACGGATTTTGCTCGATCGTCTGTAATAATTCTTGTTGTCTCTCTTTTTTAGGTACCCGCATGTACGTTCCTCCCACAAGAAGGATGACTACTATTATTACCTGGTACTAACAGTAGTATATATCCCTTGTTGTTCACTTTCAAGTATTATTCGATTCTTTCTCCTTCAAGAAGCCCTTGCCGTTCGATATATTCACGTAAGACATCGTATTCCGGCGCTTGCCAAAAGGCGTCCGATCGCAGTAATCGGACTGCATCTTGCCGCGCCGTTTCCATGACTTGAATATCAAGTGCCGGATCGGTCAAGACGAATCTCGGTAATCCACTTTGTTCGGTACCGAAGAAATTTCCGGCTCCGCGCAGTTTTAAATCCTTTTCCGCTAGCTTGAAGCCATCGTTCGTCTCCGTCATTGTCTTGATCCGTTCTTTTCCCGTATCGGAAGAGGGATCGGCGATTAGAATACAGTAAGACTGGGCATCGCCTCGACCGACGCGCCCTCTTAATTGGTGTAACTGCGCAAGACCAAAGCGTTCTGCATCATGAATGACAATGATCGACGCGTTCGGAACGTTCACGCCGACCTCGACGACCGTCGTTGAAACAAGGATTTGAACAGTATTCTCCTTAAAAGCCTGCATGACCTCGTCTTTTTCTGAAGAAGTCAAGCGCCCATGCATCAAACCGACATGATAGGGCTTGAACCGCTCGGTCAATGTCGCATGTAATTCGATCGCATTTTGAACTTCGAGTGATTCGGATTCCTCGATCAATGGCGTGATGACGTAGGCTTGTCGACCTTGCGACAATTCTTTCTCGACGAACCCGAAAACACGTTCCATCTGTTGCGGTTTCGCCCAGTAGGTCTCGATTTCCTTTCGTCCCGCCGGCATCTCATCGATGATCGAAACATCCATATCTCCAAAGACCGATATCGCAAGCGTACGCGGAATCGGTGTCGCTGTCATATATAATACATCTGCCTGTTCAGCTTTCGCGCGCAAACGCTTCCGTTGTTCGACACCGAAGCGATGTTGTTCATCGGTGATGACGAGGTGCAATGCCTTGAACTGGACAGTGTCTTGAATCAGCGCATGTGTTCCGACCAAGACGTCGATCTCTCCTGTTGCGAGGGCTTCGAGCAAGTGTGCACGCGCTTTCCCTTTAACGGAACTCGTCAGTAGACCGACTCGGATCCCAAGTGGTTCAAGCAATGGGGCGAGCGACGCTGCATGCTGTTCCGCTAAAATTTCGGTCGGCACCATCAAGGCGCCTTGTTTTCCGGCACGAACCGTCGCGAACAAGGCGATGGCAGCGATGACGGTCTTCCCGCTTCCGACATCCCCTTGCAGCAACCGATTCATTCGTTCGCCGCGACCGATGTCGTCTAGAATCTCTTTTGTCACACGTTGCTGTGCACCTGTCAGCGGAAACGGCAGGCTCTTGATGAAATTGGCAATATCCGTTTCATGAAGGGGAAGAGCAATCCCTCGACCTTTCCGTCGTCCAAGACGTAACGCCTGTAATTTCAGCTGGAAATAGAGGCACTCCTCGTAGACATAACTGCGACGAGCAGCCGTTAACTCTTGTCGATTCGTTGGGAAATGAAGCGACTTCAACATCGTCATCCGGTCTTGCAACCGATACGTCTTCCGGATGCTATCCGGGATTCGTTCAGCTAATGTCTCAGTCTCCTTGAACGCCAAGTCGACGACGCGTCGAAACGTCTTCATCCGCATGTCACCTCGGAGCGAGTAAACGGGTGTCAATTCGCCTTCGATTGCCCCGAATTGCAATTCCGTCGCAGAGATCGTCATCCGGTGTAAATCCCACTTGCCACTGACCGTCACTTCTGCCCCGAGTTGCAATTGGTCTTTGTAGAATGCCCGGTTGAACATCGTTACGGTCACACTATACCGTTCTTCAACGAGCAGACGGAACGTCAAACGATTCTTTCCTTTGCCGTAATAGCGCACAAGTGGTTCAGACTGGACTTGACCCGTGAACTTGACTTTATCCTCATGGATTGCTTCCGTTAGACTTCCCGTCACGAAGTCGTCATAACGAAACGGGACGTGCTCGAGCACGTCCGCAACGGTGAGAATATTCATCTCTTCTAGTTTTTTCGCTAAATCCCGTCCGACACCTTTTAATGTCTTGACGTCACGTGATGGATTCATTCGATAACTCTCCGAAGATTTTTGCTTCGAGCCAGCGTCCTGTCGGTGTATTCGCGAGTCCACCTTTTGCTGTCTCGCGAAGCGCAGACGGCATCATCTGACCAATCTCATGCATGGCTGAGATGACTTCATCACACGGAATCCGTGACGTGATTCCAGCGAGTGCCATGTCGGCAGCGACAACAGCATTCGCCCCGCCCATCGCATTGCGTTTCACGCATGGCACTTCGACGAGTCCTGCAACAGGATCACAGACGAGTCCAAGCATGTTCTTCAGCGCGATCGCAAAAGCATGCGCTGACTGATCCGGTGTCCCACCTGCCATCTCAACGATGGCAGCAGCTGCCATCGCTGTCGCTGAACCGACTTCTGCTTGACATCCACCTGCCGCTCCGGAAATCGACGCATTGTTCGCGACGACAAAGCCGAATGCACCAGATGTGAACAAGAAGCGTAACATCTGCTCACGCGTCGGGTTTAATCGATCTTTGACCGCAAATAGTGTACCAGGCACGACACCCGCACTCCCAGCCGTTGGTGTCGCACAAATTTTTCCCATCGCAGCATTGACTTCATTCGTTCCGATTGCCTTACTAACGGCGTCCAGTAATAAATCACCGGATAATCCTTTACCCGAAGCACGGTACCGTTGAAGCAAGACAGCATCCCCACCGGTCAGTCCTGTCACCGATTGGACACCATCACCATCAAGTGAACGAGCGACCGCCTCTTCCATCACTTGTAGGTTTCGTTCCATCATCGCATAGACTTCATCTCGCTCCAAATGACGAACCGTCATCTCTTGTTCGATCATGACTTCCGAAATCGGAATATTGCGTTCCGTCGCGATGGCGACGAGTTCTTTCACGGATTTAAACATGTCTTCACTCTCCCATCATGACGGCACGCTCGACTTGAGGTAACCGATCGATTTCTTCCAACACTTCTGCCGTAATCCGGTCATCAATCTCAATTGCCATAAGTGCTTGTTTTCCTTTTTCATGCCGTGACACTTCCATATGCCCGATATTGATTTCGTAATCAGCCAAAATGCTCGTCACGGCTGCAATCGCACCAAAGCGGTCATGGTGCAAGACGACGAGTGCCGGTCCCCCACCGGACAAACGAAGCGGTACACCATTTAATTCTGTGATTTCAATCGTTCCCCCACCAATTGAAATACCAACCAATTCAAACTCTTCTACTCCATTCGTCAAATGGACACGAGCCGTATTCGGATGATCCGTCAACGCTTCACTCGTCTCGAAATGAATCTCAATCCCTTTCGACTTCGCGATATCGATCGATTGTGGAATCCGGTCGTCAAACGTATCGTATCCGAGAACACCGCCGATGATGGCGACATCCGTTCCATGTCCACGATACGTATCCGCGAATGAACCGTAAAACGTGATGTGGATGACAGTAGGCGTTTCCCCGAATAATTTACCCGCCATCAATCCAATCCGTGCAGCCCCTGCTGTATGCGAGCTCGATGGACCAACCATGACTGGTCCGATGATGTCAAAGACGCTACGATATTTCATTTCTTTTCCCCTTTCTATGAAACAAACGAAATCCCACCTCTATTATCGCAGATGGTGGGATTCGTGAAAAGGCTAGTCGCCCTTTTTCAGTATGATGGTTTTATTCGACGCTTAAAATGTACGAATAGAGTGGTTGTTTGCCGTCGTGGACTTCCACTTCAGCATCCGGATTGACCGATTCGATGTACGCGACGAGTGCGTCAACCTCTTCCGAAGCCACGCCTTCACCGTAAAGAACCGTGATGATTTCGTCGTCCTCCGTGACGAGTGTATCGACGAGTTTCTTGACTGCACCAAGACTTGAAGCGTCCGTAGCGACGATTTGTTTTTCAGCAATCGCCATATGGTCGTCCTTCTTGATTTCTACACCATCGATGTTCGTATCACGTACGGCATATGTGACTTGTCCCGACTTAACGGCTGCAATCGCATCTGCCATGTGCGCTTCGTTCTCTTCGACAGTCGCTTCCGGATTATAGACGATCGTCGCCGCCAAACCTTGTGGAACTGTCTTTGATTTCACGACGGTTACGCCACAATTCGCAACAGATGCTGCTTGTTCAGCGGCCATGATGATGTTCGAGTTGTTCGGATAGACATAAACGTGTTCAGCGTGTGCATCCTCGATCGCCTTGACGATGTCTTCCGTTGACGGGTTCATCGTTTGTCCGCCTTCGATGACGACACTGACACCGAGTGATTTAAAGAGTTCGCTGATTCCTTCACCCATTGCGACTGTGACAAGGGCCGCTTTTGCTTTTGCCTTCGGTGCAACGACTGGAGTGACTTGGTTCGCGCCCTCTTCTTCGAGGATCGTCGAGTGTTGTTGACGCATATTTTCAATCTTAACAGCAACGAGCTCACCGAAACGTTGTCCTTTTGTGATGACTTCTCCTGGCGTTTCAACGTGGACGTGAACTTTAAGGAGCTCTTCGTCCGCGACGACGAGCAACGAATCACCGAATTCCGATAATTCGTTCCGGAATGCTTCTTCACTGAACGGTGCATTTGCTAACTTGTCATCTTGGAAGCGAACCATGATTTCCGTACAGTAACCGTAATGGATCTCTTCTGTCGACATGAAGCTTTGAGCCGATTTATGATGCTCTGCTTCGACGAGTGTTTCCATGACTGGCGCATGTGGCTTATCAAGTTCTTTTCCTTCGAGTGTCGCGAGGAATCCTTCATAGATACAGACGAGACCTTGACCACCAGAGTCAACGACGCCGACTTCTTTTAATACAGGAAGAAGTTCTGGTGTACCGTCGAGCGATACTTTCGAAGCTTCGACGAGTTGACGCATCAACTCTAAGAAATCCGTCGTCGTCTCAGATTGTGCGATAGCAGCGACAGCTGTTTCACGGGCAACTGTCAAGATTGTCCCTTCGACCGGTTTCATGACTGCTTTGTATGCTGTATCAACACCTTTTTGTAATGCATCTGCGAATTCCTTCGTATCAATCGTTGTTTTGCCTTCGATTGATTTCGAGAATCCACGGAACAATTGACTTAAGATGACGCCAGAGTTTCCGCGCGCCCCCATTAATAATCCACGTGCGAAGACGTTCGCGACTTCCGATACAGAATCCGAAGTGGATTTACCTGCTTCTTTTGCTCCTGAAGTCATCGTCAAATTCATGTTCGTTCCCGTATCACCATCTGGCACAGGGAAGACGTTCAATGAATCGACGAAATCTGCGTTTTGATAAAGATTCGCCGCGCCATTTTGAATCATCTTGACTAACTGCGCTCCTGTTAAACGATCTACACTCACTAAAGTTTCCTCCTCTATTTCCGCCTTAGACATTCGTCAAGCGGACTCCTTGGACAAAGATGTTCACAGATGTCACGTCAAGACCTAGTGCCTGACTGAGCGTGTATTTCACGCGACTCTGTACGTTGTTCGCCACCTCTGAGATTTTCGTCCCATAACTTACGATAATATGCATATCGATATGAACTTGCTCTGAAGACTGTCGAACGATGACACCGCGTGCAAAGTTCTCACGTTTTAAGAGTTCAGCAAGACCATCCTTGATTTGAGACTGAGATGCCATACCAACGACACCAAAACATTCCATTGCTGCGCCGCCCGCAAGTTGCGCGACGACATCATTATCTACATCAATCTTTCCATAGGTCGTTTTCATCTCGATCGCCACCTGAGTAGCCCCCTTTGAATATTGTATTCTTCTCATAATTCTACTATAAGGACCTACTATTGAAAAGTCGCCGTACTGACTATACAATGAATAAGTGAAAAATAGTAGCGGTCAAATGAACTTTTACCATCATCCTCATCCATTATTTTAAATTTCGAGGTTGTCTGTCAAGTTTTTTTCTTGTCAGCTACTTTTTTTATGTTGCAACCGCCTTGACACCATGCTAAGATAGCAAAGTGTCTATTAGGACGAACGCAAAACAACATAAAAGGAGGCGGAACGCATGGCACGTAAATGCTACGTTACTGGGAAATCGCCAAAGTCGGGTAACAACCGTTCACACGCATTGAACAAAACAAAACGTACTTGGGGAGTCAACGTACAAAAAGTACGTATCCTCGTCGACGGTAAGCCAAAAAAGGTTTGGGTTTCAGCTCGAGCTCTTAAATCAGGTAAAGTCGAACGCGTATAAGGCGCAACCACCGGATGGGAATCTTCCCTTCCGGTTTTTTTATGCCCTCATTTATTTTTCTCATAAACTAATTGTCGCTTTTATTGAAAACGCTTACAATAGGAACGTACTTTATTTTGTCAGAATTGGGGGAAGTCATCATGCAACTCAAACGAGAGATGACGAGTCGACACCTGTTCATGATTTCACTCGGTGGAATTATCGGAACAGGCTTATTTTTAGGGTCAGGATTAACGATTTCACAAGCAGGACCTCTCGGGGCGGTCCTCAGTTACATCGTGGGTGGGACCATCATGTATCTGACGATGTTATGTCTTGGAGAATTAGCGGTCTATCTGCCGGTCTCGGGGTCATTTCAGACCTATACGACCCGCTTTATCGGACCAGGGGTCGGCTTTGCCGTCGGTTGGATTTACTGGCTCGGCTGGGCTGTGACGGTCGCGCTTGAAATCACAGCTGCCGGTAGTTTGATGGACCGTTGGTTTCCGAATGTGCCGGTCGTTGTCTGGTGTACCGTCTTTACGGTCTTGTTATTCGGTTTAAACGCCGTCTCCGCCAAAGCGTTCGGGGAAGCGGAATTCTGGTTCTCAAGTTTAAAGGTACTCGCCATTCTTTTCTTCATCATTCTTGGTGGCGCAGCTTGGTTTGGCTGGTTACCGATGGAAGCAGATCGTCCATCCTCATTGTTTGCAAACTTCACGGCAAGCGGTTGGTTTCCGAACGGAATTCTCGGTGTCTTGACGACGATGATTGCTGTCAACTTTGCTTTTCAGGGGACCGAATTGATCGGTGTCGCGGCTGGGGAGTCCGATACGCCTGAAAAATCGATTCCAAAAGCTATCCGGAATACAGTTTGGCGCACGTTCATTTTCTTTGTCTTATCGATCACGATCGTCGGTGCATTGATTCCGTATGAGACGGCTGGCGGAGTCAGTAGTCCATTCATCATGGTCTTTGATGCGATCGGCATCCCGTATGCCGCTGACTTGATGAACATCGTCGTCTTGACAGCACTATTATCCGTCGGGAACTCGGGATTGTATGCCGCGACCCGAATGTTATGGGCAATGGCACAAGAAGGGATGATTTCAAAGAAATTATCTTATGTTAATGCCCGTGGTGTGCCGATGCGCGCTTTACTCTTTACGATGATGTTTGCGATGTTATCTCTTCTGACAGCTTTTTTCGCAGAGGATACCGTCTTTATCTGGCTCTTGTCTTTAGCTGGACTCGGTGCTCAAGTCGGTTGGATTTCAATTTCCGCTTCGCAACTTGCGTTCCGCCGTCAGTTCATCCGAAACGGACATGATCTATCCGAACTAAAGTTCAAGACGCCATTCTATCCAGCATTACCGTTGATATCGTTGACACTTAATGTCGTTGTCCTTTTCAGTCTTGCGTTTCAAGCGGATCAACGAATTGCTTTATACATCGGTGTTCCATTTTTCCTCGTCATGTGGGGAAGCTATCATCTGTTCATTAAAGGAAAACACCTATCGGCTCAAAGTGACATTCGAGTCGCCCCTTCCCAACTCGAAGAATAATGCCATATGAAAAGAGGCCGCGGTATCATCCACGGCCTTTTTTCATATGCTTGTTCTATTCCTTAAGTGTTCGCATCATCAATAGTTCTCCTTGATGGAGCTCTACTGTCGCTTCTGACGTACTCCATTCATTACTGACGGTCAAGGAACCTCCGACCGGAACAGGATGCATATCAAGTGGATATTTGACTCCAGCTAAACTCAAGATTGACGGCACAAGTGGAATGAAAGAAAGATAATGATAGATTTCGGCTTCGACTGCATACGATCCTACTGCCAAATATCGCACCTCTTCCCGTTTCGTGACGAGTCGCGCTTCAGGGTATTGCTTCAATAAATACACATTTTGAACGGTCATGTCGAGTCGTCCACCTGTTGCTCCGACGATGATAGTATCATCAAACCGTTTCATCTCTGATACTGTACGAAGGGCGAGTTCGAGATCCGTCTCATCTTTCTCAGCCGGATGAACGATTGCTCCTTCAGGTACGTAACCAAGCGAATCAAAATCACCGATCGTCATGTCGCATGTCAGCCCAAACAATTCAATAGTCTGAACACCACCATCGACACCAATGATGAAATCACTAGACTGACAAAGCATCCGCAAATCAGGCACTTCTTCTTGAGGACCGGCGCACACGAGAATCGCCCGCATCTCAGACGCCTCGTGCTGAATAACGTAGTAAACGTGGCGCAGTTGTAAAGAGGAGACCCGCGACGACACCGCATAAAACATAAGATGGTACCATGTATGTCGCGTTATAAACTAATGAATATGGCACGACTGGACCTTCTGCATATTTCGCGAAGAACACGATTCCGCTGATGACATGACAGATATAACGGAGTCCTGCGCCTAATAGTGTTGCAAGGAGAACGAACGCCATCAAACGTTTCTTTTGTCCGTTACGTGCAGTTTGTCTAACCTGACGGGCGAACAGACCGCTCAGTCCGACGACACCGTATGCAATCGTGTAATCGAGTAATGGTTGGACGATCGTCAAGACTTGTGGGGCGAACATCAGTTGGATCGTACCAACAAGCGCTCCTGTGACGACACCTCCGATGACACCGTGGCGAAATGCCATGACAAAGATCGGTAACATCGCTAAGCTGATTGAACCGCCTTGTGGCATTTTAAATGGAATCAGTAAATCAAAGACGACCCCGAGACTTGCGAAGATGGCAATTTCCATCATCATTTGTAACCGTTTCATGCTATTTCCTCCTTCATTGTACGAGAGGACGCAAAAAGGCAATACGACGAACGCCGTACTGCCTGCGTGCGCCACATCCCTACGTCCGTTTGAACGGAACAGGTTCGAAGGGTTAAAGTCTAAAAGACTCCTCTCAGCCGCTTTTCAAGCGACACCCCTTGCGGTCATCATATTTCGTTTTCTCGTTCTTATTATACGGCAGCCCCTTGACGAATGCTAGTGATCGCTTCCGCATAATCTGGTGCATTGTAGATTGCTGATCCCGCGACAAGAACGTTCGCGCCGTTTTCGATGCAAAGTTTTGCTGTTTCCGGGTTGACGCCACCATCAATCTCGATTTCAAATGTCAGATCACGATCTGCTTTCATTTGTGCAAGTGATGCGAGTTTTGGCATGACATTCTCGATGAAGGCTTGTCCACCAAAGCCCGGATTGACCGTCATCAATAAGACCATATCGACATCCTCAAGGACGTGTTCAATCGTCGATAATGGCGTGTGAGGATTCAAGACGACCCCTGCTTTTGCACCGGATAGCTTGATTTGTTGTAAAACACGGTGGACGTGGTTCGTCGCTTCGACGTGGAACGTCACGATATCTGCCCCTGCCTTAACGAAATCTTCAACGAAACGTTCTGGCTGGTCAATCATTAAATGGACATCAAGGACCATATCCGTCTTTTGACGTAAACTGCTGAGCACAGGCAGTCCAAACGAGATATTCGGTACGAACTGACCATCCATGACATCGAAATGGATATAGTCCGCGCCTGCTGCCTCGACTGCTTTGACATCACGCTCAAGATTCGCAAAATCTGCTGATAAGATAGATGGTGCAATTTTAATCATCTTCAATACCTCCGGGCTCGATTCTTGATTTCGTCTATAAACATACCATAGTTCTCATAACGAGAGGACATGATTTCTTGTGCTTCGACGGCTTCCTTGACAGCACATCCGGGTTCATTCAAGTGCAAACATCCTCGATACTTACATTCGTCCTGTACAGCCACGAATTCAGGAAAACTCCACCGTACATCCTCGATTTCCATATCATACGGAAAATCAAGGTTCGAGAAACCTGGTGTATCAGCAATCAAGCCTTCGGCAAGTGGCATCAACGTGACGTGTCGTGTCGTATGCCGCCCACGTCCGAGTGATTTCGAAATCGCACTCGTCTCTAAGTCGAGTGTTGGTTCAAGTGCGTTCAAGAGCGAACTTTTCCCAACACCGGATTGTCCGGCAAGAACACTCGTTTTCCCGGCCAGTAACGGACGGACTTGCTCAACACCCGACAACGTCTCACTGGATGTCTCGATGACCGTATATCCAATCTTCCGGTAAGCGGCAATTGCCTCTCTAACTGCAGGACCTTTGACATCATCAAGCAAGTCCATCTTCGTTAACAGGATGACGGGTTGGATTTCCTTCGCTTCGATCAAGACGAGGAAACGATCGAGCAAGTGCGCTGAAAAATCAGGTTCTGCAGCCGAGACGACAAGCAACGCTTGATCGATATTCGCGACAGGCGGGCGTACTAAAAAGTTGTCCCGCTCCTTCACTTCGAGAATATACCCGGTCTCACTTTCGATATGAAGAACGACTTCGTCTCCAACGACTGGACTGATGCCGCGTTTTCGGAAATTCCCTCTTGCCCGTGAACGGACCTCTCCTTCTGGTGTCATGACATCATAAAAGCCACCCTGCAGGCGTATGATCGTTCCTTCTCGATTCTCTTCGATGCGTTGTTCCGTCATCCTATGCACTCCTTTTTCATCACATTTACTGTGCGTCTTTTGCTTGATTGTACGTGATGGTTTTTGAACGATACACCGTATCGTCTTTATAAATCGTAATCTTGCCTTCTTCTCCCGGATCAATCGTCACCGGCACGTCGAATGTCTCATCTTGGTCAATTGATTCCTCGATGACGGTCCGCTTCCCTTTCGCATCTTCCGTCTCAATCCGGATGACTTGTTTCGGTGGTTCCTCGTCCTCGTTCTCGCTGACCGCGTCATAGACGACCTTTTCAGGGAACGTCGCTGTCAACGTTTTTTCTTCCTCACCTTTTGAGATGAAGACCGTCACGGAGTCGTTCGGTTCGACTTGAGTCCCTGCTTGTGGGAATTGACGGATAACTTGATCGAGTTTCACGTCGCTAGAAAATTCTTGCTCGAACGTTCCATCGAGCCCTTTTTCGTCCAGGTAGGCTTTTGCTTCGTCACTCGATAAGTTCGTCAAATCCTTCAACTCGAAGGAAGATGTTCCTTCCGAGACGGTGATCGTAATCGTTTGTTCTTTCGCGATGACCTCCGTACCAGCCGAGATCGATTGCCGGATCACATTACCTCGCTCGATTTCATCCGACTTTTCACGTTCGACCTCGACTTTAGCGAATCCAGCCTCTTTTAACGTCTCAATCGCCTCTTTTTCAGCGTCATCTGTCACATCCGGTACTTCGACCGGAGCACTTCCGGTAGAGACGACCAAGTTGACTGTCGAGCCCTTCTTGACCTGTGCGTTTTCACGCGGTGTCTGACTGATGACGTCTCCCTCATCGACCGTATCACTGTTTCGTTCTGTCGTCTCGACAACAAATCCAAGTTTCTCAAGCTTCGTTTCCGCTTCATCTCCATCCGTTTTGACGACGGACGGTACCGTAACGGTAGGATCCGGCCACATCGCAAACGTCGTAGCCGCTCCACCGAGTAATACCAGTAATAATAGGATGACCCACCAGCGTTTTTTCTTTTTCTTTTCTGACGGTTTCGGTTGAACGGTCGTGACGACAGGTGTGTCCGGTTCCGCTTTTGATTCTTCTGGCACTTGTACAGGTGATAAGACCATCGTCTTTTCCATCTCATCCTCTTCTGCACCTCGGATGCCTTCACTTGCTCGTTCGTCAGACAACGCCGTCACCATATCTGCCTTAAAGGCTGCGACGGACTGTTGGCGGTCATGTGGTGCTTTTGCGAGCGCCTGCATGATACAGTTCTCAAGCGCTTGTGGCACTTTCGGATTCAAGACGGATGGACGACGCGGTGTATCTTGCAGATGCTTCAAAGCGATTGCAACCGGTGAATCACCCTCGAACGGGACTTGTCCTGTCACAAGTTCGTATAAGACAGCACCAAGCGAATAGATATCCGACTTCTCATCGGCAAATTTACCTTTTGCTTGTTCTGGCGAGAAGTAATGGACAGACCCAAGGACGGACATAGTATGCGTCAGCGTCGCATTCGACATCGCCACAGCGATTCCGAAATCCGTTACTTTGACGGTACCATCCTCTCGAATCAACATGTTTTGCGGTTTGATATCGCGATGGATGATTCGGTGTGCATGGGCATGATCGATCGCATCACAAATTTGAGCAATGATATCGACGGCCTGCGGCACAGGTAATGCTTGATTTTCACAAAATGTCTTTAATGTCATACCATCGATATACTCCATGACGATGTAATAGATGGCATCTTCTTCGCCTACATCATAGACGGCAACGATGTTTGGATGATTCAAGCTGGTAGCAGCATGCGCTTCACGTTCGAATCGACGAATGAACTGTTCGTCATGCGAAAATTCAGTCCGTAAAATCTTAATGGCAACATGACGCTTTAAAATCTCATCATAGGCTTGATAGACATTCGCCATCCCGCCACTTCCAACTAGCCGTTCTATGCGGTAGCGGTCATTTAATCGATCTCCGTATCGCATATTCAGACCCTCTTTCTTTCTTTGAACCGGATGGCGGCAATCGTAATATTATCCGCGCCTCCTCGAGCATTCGCTTCTTTCACCAATCGTCCGACGATCTCATCAAGCGGATCATCCCGTAAGATGATCTGTTCGATGACATCATCTGGCACTTCATCGGTCAACCCGTCGCTACACACAAGGACGAGGTCATAGTCTGGAGCATCTCTTACTTGAATGTCGACTTCGACCGTTTCGTTCGAGCCGACCGATCGTGTGATGACATTTTTACGTGGATGATTTTCGACTTCCTCGTCCGAAAGCTCTCCCATTTGTCGTAACATGTTGACGTAAGAATGATCATCCGTCAATTGTTTTAACGCCGTACCCTCAAGGGCATAGACCCTACTGTCTCCAACATGACCGATGACGAGCAAATCCTCGACCCAGCACACACAGGCAATGGTCGTTCCGACGATCGCAAGTTGTTCTTCTTTTGAAAACTGAAGAATCCGGGCATTCGCTTCGGCTACGCGTTGTTCTATCCATTCGGACAATTCCATCGGACGATTTGGCATGAGTGAAAAGGATGCTTCAAATACCTCGCGAACGATCGCACTTGCGATATCGCCAGCAGCGTGACCTCCCATACCATCCGCAACGACGGCAAGACCACGTTCAGCGTTCCCGGTGAGTAATACCGTATCCTCATTTTTAGTCCTGACTTTCCCAGTGGTCGAAAGGTGAGCTAACTCCATGACAGTCCTCCGTTCGTATCAATCTTCTCGTCTCTTAAACGCGGCAATGTAGAAGCCATCCGTTCCGACTGTCGTCGGTAACAACTTGAGTTCTGCTCGATCTCCGATTAGATGCCGCACGGATTCTGGCATGCGTTCCGCGAAAGATGCATCAAAGTCAAAACCCTGATCGAGAATGAACGCTGTCTGCTCCTCGTTTTCGGTCGGATCAATCGTACAAGTCGAATAGACGAAGATTCCACCTTTTTTAACGAGTGGTAAGACAGATGTCAAGATGTCTCGTTGAATTTTCGGGAGTTGCTCGAGTTGTTCTGGGCGTTTCGTCCATTTGATATCCGGTTTTCTCCGAATGACACCAAGTCCTGAACAAGGTGCATCGACAAGAATCCGGTCAAAGGATTCGCTTTCGAAGCGTTCCCCTGCTTTACGGGCATCTAACGCTTCTGCTTGAACAGTCGTAAGACCTAATCGTGTCGCCTGCTGTTCAATCAATTTAATCTTATGTGGATGAAGATCAAGTGCCTGTAGTGTACCCGTCGTCAAACCTTCAGCAATATGCATCGCTTTCCCACCAGGTGCGGCACAGCTGTCGAGTACATGATCGGATGCTTCTGCACCAAGCGCACGGGCGACGAGCATTGAGCTCTCATCCTGAAGAGAAAGATACCCACGGTCAATCAGATCCGTTTTTTGGACGCTTCCTCGTTCGATTTCGAGACCGTCCGGCGCGACCGTAGATGGTTTTGCCGTCACACCTTGATCGAGTAGAAGCTCGATTGCTTCCTCCCGCGTCGTTTTCGTGCGATTGATGCGGACCGTGACGGGTGCCGGTGTGTTATTCAATTGACAGATCTGAAGCGTTTCTTCCGAACCAAACAGTTCGATCCAACGTTCGACGAGCCACTGCGGGTGACTCGTTTCAATGCTGATTCGTTTTGCAGCAGGCTCAATCTCAGCGAAATGAGGCATTCCCGCCCGTAATACATTCCGTAGCACTCCGTTGACGACTTTCGAGACATGGACTTTCCCACGTTTTTTAGCAATTTCAACGGCTTCATGAATGACCGCATGATCCGGTACACGATCGAGATAAAACAACTGATAGACACTCATTCGTAACAATGGGCGCATGAATGGATCAAGTTTTTTCTGTTTCGCTAAATATGGTTCTAAAATATAATCAAGCGTCAATTCACGACTGAGCGTCCCGTAAACGAGTTCCGTGAACAAGCCGACATCTGTTGCTGAGATAGCACGCTTTTCAAGCATCTGGTGGACGGTGATTGTCGAGAAGGCACCACCTTGACCAATTTTCATCAGTGTCGTTACTGCTGCGTCACGTACATTCATGCGTTCTCACCTACTTGTTGTCCGAGTTCAAGCGATTGACCGATCCCACGCATGAACGTAGCACCGTCCATCCGTTTTTTGCCGGACGGCTGTAAGTCGATCAGCTTCAACGCTGTTTCGGAACCTGTCGCGATGACGGGACCATCCGCTTCTAATGCGATGATTTCACCCGGTCGTCCCGTTCCTGAGACTTTCGTTGCGAAAAAGACTTTTAATCGATCGTTCCCAAGCATCGTATACGTACTCGGGAATGGATTCATCCCACGAATTTGATCATAGAGTGTCTCACCCGGTAGCGTAAAATCAAGTCGTTCCCGCTCACGTGAAATGTTCGGCGCAAATGTCGCTTCTTCCTCGACTTGTGCTTCCGGTGTCAATTCACCTGCGAACAGACGTGGTAACGTTTCAAGTAACAGGCGCGCTCCTGCGTCCGCTAACTTCTCGAACATCGAACCGGCTGTATCGTTCTCTTCGATTGGAACGATGATTTTTGACAACATATCACCTGCGTCTAGCCGATCGACCATATACATGATCGTCACACCTGTCTCTTTTTCTCCATCGATGATCGCTTGATGAATCGGTGCACCGCCACGATATTTAGGTAAGAGTGACGCGTGGACATTAATCGCCCCAAAACGTGGTGCTTCGAGAATAGCGGTCGGGACGATCTGACCGTAAGCTGCGGTGATGATGAGATCAGGTTTTAAATCGAGAACATCTTGATAATCCTCTCGAATTCGTTTCGGTTGCAACACAGGAATATCTTGTTCCATCGCGACGAGTTTTACAGGCGTCGGTTTGACTTCCCGTTTTCTTCCGACTGGTTTATCTGGTTGTGAGACGACACCGACGACGTCATACCCAGCATCGATCACTTCACGCAGTGTCCCTGCCGCAAACTCAGGTGTCCCCATGAAGACGACGCGCGGTTTTTCTTTCTGGACGAGTTTATCCGTGAACAGGACACCGTCTAAATGATCCATCTCGTGCTGGATGGCACGTGCAAAAAAGCCGTTTGCTTTGATTTTAACCGTCCGCCCGAGACGATCTTGAGACTTGACGACGATTCGGTCGAACCGTTCAACCGGTCCGAAGATGCCTGGCATGCTAAGGCAGCCTTCATCATCGATTTGCGAACCATCCGCTTCGATGATTTCCGGATTGATCAGCTCGATTGGTCCCGTCTCATCATCGGTATGAACGACGGCTACACGAATCGGCTGGTTGATTTGCGGTGCGGCTAAACCAACCCCGTCATATTCGTACATCGTATCGAACATCCGGTCGATCATTTTACCGAGTTTTTTATCAAACTTCGTGACAGGTTCACACACCTGTCGTAATACATCATTTGGTACTTCTACTACTTTATACATACAGACACCTCACATGAATACAAATGGATTCAAGTCAATCGCGACTTGTGTTTTTGATTTTTGACGACGGGATAAGATATCACGGAGATGTGTCCGGACATCCTCCTGTCCTTTATGTTTAATTAAGACCTGTTGCCGGTACATATTTTTGAGTCGAGCGAGTGGTGCATCAAACGGTCCATTGACGACTAAATCCTCAGATTCAAAGGCACGAAGCTCGGAAGCGATTTGCTGCGCTTCTGCTTGTGCTTCGAGCGGATGCGCTGCTGAAACTGTAATCAGACCAAGGAACCAAAATGGTGGATGCCCACCGAGCTTTCGCAATTGCATCTCTCGCTTATAAAACGTTTCGAAATCATGCTGTTTGGCAGTTTGAATGACGTAATGCTCCGGGTTGTAGGTCTGGATAATTGACTGACCAGCGAGTTGACCCCGTCCGGCACGACCGGACACTTGGGTGATCAACTGAAACGTGCGCTCACTTGCTCGAAAATCCGGAATACCAAGCGTCGCATCGGCAGCAATCACTCCGACGAGTGTAACGTTCGGAAAGTCGAGACCTTTTGCGATCATCTGTGTTCCGAGCAGAATGTTTCCTTCCTTGCGTTCAAAGGCATCGAGTAATTTCTCATGCGCACCTTTACGCGACGTCGTATCCTGATCCATCCGGATGATTCGCGCCTCCGGAATCAAGTGTGCCAATTCTTCCTCAATCTTTTGCGTACCCGTTCCGAACTGACGAATTTTCGTCGATTCACAGGACGGACAAGTTTTCGGCATTGCGGCTTCAAACCCACAGTAGTGGCATTTCAAGCGATCTTCATGTTGGTGATAGGTTAAATTGACGGCACAATGCGGACATTGTAGCGTCTCCCCGCAATCCCGACATAAGACGAAGGTCGTATATCCGCGACGGTTCAGGAGTAAGACGGTCTGTTCCCCACGTTCGATGCGTTCTTTGATGCCTTCGACTAGCGCGAGGCTGAACGGCGTACGATTGCCCCGTTCGAGTTCCTTACGCATATCAACGATGTCAACTGGAGGCAGTTCCCCACCAAATCGTTCACGAAGCGGTAAGTAACGATAAACCCCTTTTTGTGCCCGTGCATACGTCTCGAGTAACGGTGTTGCACTTCCGAGCACAACCGGACAGCGATGATAGGCCGCCCGCCACTTCGCGACATCGCGCGTATGATAGCGCGGATTCTCTTCCTGCTTATAAGTTGTTTCATGTTCTTCATCGAGAATGATGATTCCGATGTTCGTCAGCGGCGCAAACACAGCAGACCGTGCACCGACGACGACATCGACCTCGCCTTGGGCGATTTTGCGCCACTCATCATACTTTTCTCCGAGCGATAGACCGCTATGCAAGACAGCGACCCGTTCTCCGAAACGGCGTTTAAACCGTTTGACCATCATCGGCGTCAGACTGATCTCTGGGACGAGCAAGATCGCTTGTCTACCGCGTTCGAGTTGTGCATGAATCGATTCAAGGTACACTTCCGTCTTACCGCTTCCTGTTACGCCATGTAACAAAAATGTTCCGGTCTCAGCTTCAGCCGTAATCGCCGAGACAGCTTCCTGTTGCTTTTCCGTCAAAGAGGACGGCACAAAGATGTCTTGGACGAGATGTTCATAAGGATTTCGCCGAACATCGATCGTCTCGACTTGAATGATGCTCTTTTTCTCGAGAGCGTTCAACGTCGCGCTCGTTGCGCCCGTTGCCTGCTTGACTTCACTCCAAAGCGCATCCGGAAATTCTTGAATATACGAGTAAAGTGCCGCTTGTTGGCTCGCTTGTTTCGTAAAAGTTGCTTGCTCCTCTAGAAGACGAATCCGTTTATCGATCTTAGACGTCTTCTTCTCGCGAATGACTGGTTGAAGCGTCACGTCAGCTTGTTTCGCCGCTGTTAAGACGATTTGCTGCACTTCCGTTGGTAATTGACTCATTTTCTTACCATGATATGCCCGAAGTGGGCCCGACTCGACTATGACCAGTTTATCATAACTCACCTTTAAGGCAGCCGGCAGCATCGCAAGCAATGCCGTCGCCTGAAAACACAAAGTCGTTTCCGATAGATACGCTGATAACTCGAGTAATTCCTGTGTATAGGTCGGGGTCTCATCTAAGACACGCACGATCGATTTGACGTTCGTCAGATCAGAGGTAGCTTTCGTTCCGACGACGATTCCAAGCAACGCCCGTGGACCAAATGGTACTTCGACGCGCATACCGGGAACGATCAGCTCTTGCCAAAGTTCTGGCACGGCATAATCGAACGGACGATCGACCGTTGCTGCTGCGACGTCAACGATGACTTCGGCTATCATGCCAATGCCTCCGCGAATTGGCGCATGAGCGATTTGGCGAGCGTCGATTTCAATTGTTGATCGTATCGCGTGACGGAATCATTCTCCCCAAAAACGACGACCTCATTTTCATCACTGACGAATCCGATATCAGATCGTGACACATCATTCGCGACAATGAAATCGGCTTTCTTTCGGACGAGCTTTTGTTTCGCGAACGTCTCGACGTCCGTCGTCTCAGCCGCAAATCCGACTAATAACTGATGTTGTTTCTGCTCACCAAGCGTCTTCAGAATATCGGTCGTCTCTTCGAGTTCAATTCGAAGTGGTCCGTGGATTTTCTTTTGCTTCTGATCGTATTGGATAGACGGTCGATAGTCAGCTACGGCAGCAGACATGATGACGATGTCTTGCGTCTCATAATCACGTAACATAGCCTCGAGCATCTCTTCTCCCGATTCAACAGCAATCGTCGTTATCCCGGTCGGTAATCCGATCCGAAGTGGTCCATGGACGAGCGTGACATCGGCACCTGCGTCTCTTGCCGCTTCTGCTAGCGCAATTCCTGTCTTTCCTGAAGAATCATTCGTCAAGTAACGAACCGGATCAATCCGTTCCACGGTCGGTCCCGCACTGATCAAGACTTTTCGTCCGGCTAGATACTTCTCTTCAAAGAACGTTGAGAGTGTTGCGACTAAATCTTCCGGTTCAGGTAAACGACCTTTCCCGACCCAACCACATGCGAGATTTCCGACTCCCGGTGCAATCACCTGGACACCGTCCTGCTTCAGTTGTTCGATGTTGCGGACTGTCGCCGGATGTTCGAGCATGTTGACATTCATCGCTGGAGCGACGATGACGGGACATGTCGCTGCAAGGATCGTCGTCGTGATGAAATCATCCGCGATCCCGTGCGCGAGTTTTGCAATCAAATTCGCGGTCGCTGGTGCGACGACGATCAGGTCCGCTTCGTCCGCTAAATCGATATGGGCGATCTTTGACGGATCATGCTCGATGAAGACGTCATCATAGACCGCTTTTCGCGTCAGCGCTTCAAACGTCGTCTTACCGACGAATTGTTGCGCATTACGCGTCATCGCGACTTGAACGTGTGCGCCTGCTTGAACAAGCTTTGAAGCGAGTGCTGCTGATTTGTAGGAAGCGATTCCACCGCCGACACACAGTAGAATGTTTCGGTTGGTTAACATGTAGGTGTCCTCCTTATTGAAAAAAACAGCCACGATGACAAGTGGCTGCTTCAAAATTAGTCTTGCGGTTGGTTCGTGACGGATACTTCTTCGAAATAAAGCTCTTCTAAAGCTTTCCCGACCGGTTTATGCGATTTTGGGTTCGTGACTTTCACGCGTTTCCCGTCTTGGATTTGACGCGCACGCTTAGCGGCAACTGTAACGATTGTATATTTCGACGGTACTTTCTTTTGAAGCTTATCAACTGATGGATATAACATATCACTTAACCTCCATGGCTTTTTTATATAGGGACGCGACACGTTCCCGACTGCAATGTTCCGCTGTGACGATCGCTTGGATCCGGTCACAGGCTTTATGAATTTCGTCGTTCGTCACGACATAGTCATAGGCATCCATCATCTCGATCTCTTCCTTAGCGACGAGAAGACGTTGCTTAATGACTTCCTCCGATTCCGTTCCACGCCCTACGAGGCGGTTCCGTAATTCTTGGAGGCTTGGAGGTGCAAGGAATAAGAAGACAGCTTCCGGAAAATGTTCTTTGACCTGCATGGCCCCTTGAACTTCGATTTCGAGAATGACGTCTTTTCCTTCATCTAGGATCTGGTTCACCCATTCGACAGGTGTTCCATAGTAGTTCCCTACGAATTCAGCATATTCCAAGAGTTGATTGTTCGCAATCATCTCTTCGAATTCTTCACGCGATTTAAAGAAATAGTGGACACCATCTACTTCTCCTTCACGCGGTTGGCGCGTCGTACAGGATACCGAGTAATGCAGATCGTTATCCTGATCTTCGCGCAAGGCACGACAGACCGTTCCCTTTCCGACACCACTTGGACCAGATAATACGAGTAATAAGCCACGCTCTTTGAAAATCACTTCAAAACCCCTCCATCTCACAAACTTCACATTGTTTCATATTAGCAGTAGAGACGGGAAGTTCGCAAGTCATCTTTTTTAGCTCGACTGCTTTATCATACCATAACGATGCCATTTCTGTTACCTTTAGAAAGTGAGAACGAAATCAAGAAAGAAGGTAATCGTATGGCTTTTGACGGATTGATGACGACACGCGTCGTCAAAGAACTCCAACCGCTCGTTGGAGGACGGATCAATAAGGTATACCAACCATATACATTGGATTTAGTATTCCAGGTCCGCGCCGAGCGAAAAAACGTATTGTTGCTCGCCTCTGCGAATGCCATGTATGCACGGATGCACATTACGTCGGAAGCGGTCAGCAACCCGAGTGAACCCCCACTCTTCTGTATGATGCTTCGCAAGCATGTCGAAGGCGGATTCATCGAATCGATTGAACAACTCGAACGCGACCGAATCATTGTCTTACGTGTCCGTTCCCGGAACGAACTTGGCGATGAGGAAGCGAAAAAAATCTATGTCGAGTTGATGGGACGACACTCGAACATCATTTTGACCGATGGACAAGATAAGATCCTCGATGCGATCAAACACTTACCACTCAGTCAAAATACATTCCGGACGATCATGCCAGGGATGACCTATCAACTTCCACCAGCACAGGATAAAGTGGATCCACTCACAGGAGATATCGAAAAGGCACTCCACCGAATCGACTGGAACGCTGGGAAACTGGATCGCCAGTTACTTGGTCTGTTCAGCGGTTTGTCTCCACAAATCGCTAAGGAAGTCGTCACGCGGGCAGGTCTTGCGAACCGGACGAATCTTGCTACCGCTTTCCAGGACGTCTTAAAAGAACTAAACGGTCCTTATGTATTGCAACGGATGGAAGGCGGCAAAGAACGCTTTGCACCGGTCCGCTTAACGGAAGGTTCAATCATTGACGAAAAGACGTTCGCGACGAGTGGTCAAGTCCTCGACGCATTCTTCCATCAAAAAGCAAACCGCGATCGTGTCAAACAACAAGCGGCCGATCTCGAACGGTTCATCAAGAGTGAGTACGATAAGAATATCTTAAAGCGCTCAAAACTCGAAAAAGATTTAGAAGCGACGTTACGAATGGATGAATGGAAGCATAAAGGAGAACTGCTGACGACTTATCTCTATCAGCTCGAACGCGGGATGAAGGAAGCAACCGTCGTCGATTACTATGATCCAGACGGTGCTGAAATCACGATCACGCTTGATCCCCGCTTCTCGCCAAACGAGAACGCACAGCGTTATTACAAACGGTATAACAAATTAAAGACCGCCAAAGTCGAAGTCGCGCGCCAGCTTGAGAAGAACCAAGCCGAGATTGCGTACTTCGAAGGTTTGCTTGCGCAACTCGACGTCGCATCCCCGGAAGATATCCGGGAAATGCGCGAGGAACTCGTCGAAGAAGGTTATCTGCGCGAACGACAAAAGAAGAAAAAGAAACCGCAACTCCCACAACTCGAAGCATACCGTTCTTCGACCGGCCTTCCATTCTTCGTCGGAAAGAACAATAAACAAAATGATTACGCGACGTTCAAGTTTGGACGTCGGTCCGATACGTGGTTACACACGAAGGATATCCCAGGATCGCACGTCATCATTCAAAGTGATGCACCAGATGAGACAACGTTAAAAGAAGCAGCGATTGTTGCCGCCTACTACTCGAAAGCACGTGAATCGAGCCAAGTCCCGGTCGATTTTACGGAGTTACGATATGTCAAGAAACCGAGTGGTGCAAAACCCGGCTTCGTCATCTATACGGATCAAACGACACTTTACGTCACACCTGATCCAGATGTCGTCCAATCCTTACGTCAATGACGCTACACAAAAAAGCGCTGTTTTTCCTAAATATCACTTAGGAGAAACAGCGCTTTTTCATCTTCACTTCATTTTTTCTAACTGTTCCCGGTAATCGAGCAAATGCCCATGGATGATATCCTTCGCCTCGCTTAATTCTTGATCGAATGAGAACATCGCTTGTTTTCGTTCGTGGGAGAAGATGACATCGTAATGATGGCTGAGTAAGAAATCAATTTCCTGGCCGAGCGTCTTTTCCTGTTCTTCTGTCATCGGGATATCCCGATGACTGGCAATGCTTTCAAGCAAGACGAGCAACTTGTCTTCAAGATCGACAAGCTCCTTCAGTCGGATGAACGCTTCACTTTGACCGCTTGCCATCAATGGATATTTTTGATCTTCTTGAAGCATCAACATCATTTCTTCATGTTTGAGAATTTGTTTCCGAACGGCAAGCAACCTCGTATCATCTTGCACAAGGCTCCGCCAATCTTCCATCAACTGTTGCGTCGTTTTTTTGACAAGCAAGAGTAAACGATCCTCATAATGTGGCGGGAAGACGATGTAATTGATGAGGACAGCAGATAATACACCGACGACAGTCAGCAACGACCGTGATAAGGCATAGTGGACGTAGTCGGCGGTCGGACTCTCGAACATCAACACGATGGCAAAAGCCGCGAACGTCGACATATCCGTTCTTCCAATCATCGAATTAAGGACGAGCGAGACAATTACGGCGAGTCCAATCGTCAGCGGATTCGCCCCAAGTGTCGCAACAATCGCAAGACCACACATTAATCCAAGTACTGTTCCGAAAATCCGGTTGAAGACGATTTTAAACGACCGATGAATCGTCGGTTGCATCGCAACAATTGCTGCGACAGCCCCCATTCCCGAATAAATATCGAACACATACCAGGAGATACTAAGCGCAAGAGCTACCGCGATACCGGTCTTGACCGTTCGTAGTCCAATCCGAAACTTTAATTTCACTCGAGCATCACCTGCCCGACTTCACTATTGACTGTCACTTCCGGTTTTTCTTGTTTCGACAGTTCATAAATTGTCTCATCCTTATTCTTTTGTTTCGTATATCGGTCAGAGGCTTTAATATCGCCTCCTGTGTCAATCGTAATCGTACCGGCTGATTTATTTGGTTTTAGCTTCGTCGCGCCGTCAATCGTTGTGACGTCGAGACTCAACTTCGCCACATATTCCGCAAGAGAAACACTTTCACCTGTCACTTGCGCATGGACGGCATCCATCTCTTTGATGGAAATCGCACGTGATGCATTCAGTGTAATTTCATCACCTTTTACTTTATCGAGACTCATCGCTTCTCCGTTCATCTCGATTGTTTTTGCGTAGATGCCCATTCCTTTAAGTGTTCCAGCATCGACATCGACACGGTTCATATAACTCGGTAGTCCCACTTGAATCGTATAGTCTGCTGTTTTTTCGCTCGGACGATTGCCGAGTCGAGAGAGCCAACCATCTCGTCCTGTCACCGTTACCGTATTCGTCGATGTACTGATTTTCAGTCGTTTTCCACTCGATGCACTATCGACGAGTTTGATTTGGACGTTTCCGTCTGTGCTTCGAACGAATTGTACCGTTGCGTGCGGCGCCTCGATGGCGAGAGACTTATAGCGATTCGTCGTCTTGAATGTTTCGCCGCGCGATAACAATTCCGTTGAGACGAGCAATGTAATCGAATAGATGACGACAAGTCCGAGAACGACACCACCGTACAAATAAAGCGGTCGCTTCACTGGTCCTTTTTCTCCAATGCGATTCAACCGTGCATCCATCTTTTGTTTTTGTTTATTTTTTAAGCGTGTGAACGACGATTGTTTTCGTTTCCGCACACTCCTACTGTTATGCTCTTCCATGTCAGTCCCTCCATCTCATGTCTACCATTATTCCGAATATCTGAATCGGCTGTCAACAGCCCCTACTTATCATAGAAGAAGTTCACTGTTTCGCCATCGGGCGGAAGAAGGAAGCGTCATCGGATGAACTACAGATATTCCAGAAGAATAATCGACAAAAAGGAGAGGAACCTTGACGTTTCCTCTCCTTTGCTTAAGAACGGATTATAATTCGAGTGACTCGCCGATCGCGAGTAAATGACCAGTTTGACCTTGCGCTTCAATTTGTTCACAGAATGCGTTCGCATCTTGTTTGATTAAATCAAATGTATCGTAGTGGATCGGTACGACTGCTTTCGCTTGCAACATATCTGCAGCGATCAACGCATCATCCGGACCCATCGTGAAGTTATCACCGATCGGTAAGAAGGCTAAATCGATTTCATGATGGGCGCCATAAAGGGCTAAATCCCCGAACAGTGCCGTATCGCCTGCGTGATAGATTTCTTTGCCTTCGATCGTCAGTAAGAATCCAGCCGGCATCCCCATATACGTAATGGTTTGTTTCTCTTCATCGATGATGCTTGATGAATGGAATGCCTGTGTCATCTTTACTTTACCAAACGAGAATTCAAACTGTCCGCCAAGGTTCATCGGGTGGACATTCAATCCTTTGAAGCTTAAATACGTTGCCAACTCATGCGTAGCGATGATCGTCGCCCCCGTTGCTTTCGCGATCCGCTCTGCATCAAGCATATGATCGGCATGGGCATGGGTTAACAAAATAAAATCTGCCTTGACGTCATTTGGATTCGTCGTCGCTTTTTCATTACCGCTAAAGAAGGGATCGATGACGAGATGGTGACCATTCGTTTCAATCGTTACTGTTGACTGTCCATGATAAGTTAGCTTCATCTAATTCACTGCCTCTCGATTAGGATTCGGATAATTGATTCCCTTCCCCCCATGCGCATAAACCTTTCATGGCTGGTTGCAGTGTAAATGCCGCTTCTGTCAATTTGTATTCGACATGTAAGACGGCTTCATCATACTCAATCCGTTCAATCATTCCGAGACGTTCGAGTTCTTTTAATTGATCCGTCAAGACTTTCCGAGAAATCCCGGGAATGGCACGTTGTAACTTAAAAATATTTCGTATCTTTCTCTAACGTGCAATATAATTGTGAACGCCATTTTCCGCCGATGATGGCGAGCTCCCGATTGACCGGAAATTGTTCAGTCGACATGTTGTTCTCTCCCCCAAAGTCGTTACTTCAAAGTGCGTACTATGCAATCGAGTGTAGCGCAGGTTAAAGTATGCGTAAATCATTTTGCAAAAGGAGTGTTAAGCATGACGTATCCATATAATTTTTCGCACATCGGTCTTTCCGTGCCGAATCTCGACGAAGCTGTTCGTTTTTATCAAGAGATGAAGGACTGGTATATTATCATGGAACCATTTGATGTCCACGAAGATGATTCTACCATCGGTGTCATGTACACAGACGTCTTTGGTACAGGATGGGACAAGTTCCGGATCGCTCACATGGCGACAGGTGACCGCATCGACATCGAGTTGTTTGAATTCCCGAACAATGAACAACCCGAAAATAACTTCGAATTCTGGAAAACAGGCATCTTCCATTATGCGATCCAAGATCCAGACGTCGAAGGACTCGTCGAAAAAATCGTCGCCCACGGCGGCAAACAACGGATGCCAATCCGCGAATACTATCCGGGAGACAAGCCGTATCGAATGGTCTACTGTGAGGATCCATTCGGTAACCTCGTTGAAATCTACTCTCACTCGTATGAACTTACCTATTCGGAAGGAGCTTATTAAACATGAAAGCATGGTTAAATCACTCAGGTACAGCGATTGATCAATGGACATTCGAAGAGGTCAAGACGCCGACGCCAGGAGAAGGACAAGCCTTGATTCGCGTCAAGACGGTCGCACTGAATCCCGTCGACTATAAGGCGACCAACAATCCAGCTTGGACGTTCCCGCATATTCCAGGCGTCGATCTAGCGGGTGTCGTCGAACAAATCGGCCCAGGCGCAGAAGTGAAAATCGGTGATCGTGTAGCGATTCATACGAACCTGCAACGCGATGGTGCTTTTGCTGAATATGCACTCGTCGATACGCGTGCCCTCGCCCTGATTCCGGAAGACATCTCATTCACTGAAGCCGCTGCGATTCTTTGCGCAGGCATGACTGCCTATGAAGCGATCGTTCAGAAGATGAACACGACAGGGAAAGAAACGATCCTCATTCATGCTGGTGCAGGTGGTGTCGGTGGCATCGGCATTCAACTCGCGAAACGCCTTGGTCTTAAGGTCGCGACGACTGCTTCGACAGAAAACCATGAGTGGGTCAAGCGACTCGGTGCCGATCTTGCCATCGACTACAAAAAAGAAAATGTCACGGATGTCATTCGCGATTGGACGAACGATCGCGGTGCTGACTTGATTTTCAATACGGTCGGTCGAGATGAAGCAACAGCGGATCTCGGACGTCTTGCCTTCTCGGGGCAACTCGCCTTCATCGCCGGTGGTCCCGATCAGTCGGTCGTCAAGCCGTTCACGCTCTCCCCTTCGATCCATGAAGTGGCACTCGCGGCTGCTTATGCCAGCGAAGATGACCGTGCGATCCGAAACCTCGGTCATATGGCAAGTGAATTATTAAAACTCGTCGCAGCGAAAGAACTCGATCCACTCGTCACAGAGGAGATTCCAGCAACTGACATCGTCAAAGGATTACAACGTCTATCTGAACGTCACGTCCGTGGTAAAATCATCGCTAAATTTAACTAATACTTGCCGTGGCACAAAACAGCCGACTGTCCTTAGATAATAGGACGGTCGGCTGCTGTCGTACTCTATTTTTTAAATTCTTAACGTTGACTGAAAAAGCATCAGCCATGTTCACCGGTAGCGTTCTTGTTTTTTGATATGTAAGGATCGTCCGACTAACTCGAAACCGACATGCTGATAGATTTTATTCGCTGTCTGGTTCGACCAATCGGTATAGAGCGTCACGACCGGATAAGACTGTAGGAGGTGTTCAGATAGTTTTGCGACAAGATAAGAAGCATATCCATTCCCACGTAGTTTTTTCGGCGTATAGACGTAAGAAATCGTAATCCCAGTTTGCGTGGGACGTGTCGCTGCCGCCATCGCGACGAGCGTATTTCCACTAAACAATCCGAACAAGCTTCCTTGCTGAATGTGTCGCGTCATTGACTGATGGAGTTGCGTAAGCTGTCGATCAGATGGACGCGTTTCGACCTCATATAAAAATCCGGACGCAAATTCTAAGGCTTGTTGTCCTTCATCGTTCAAAACCGGTCGGAAGACGACGTTCTCCTGAACATGTGGCATCTCGACCTTCGTCAATGCATACATCCCTTGTTCCATATGTACCTCATACATGGAATGTGGGAGTAAAAGCGGCGCTAAGATGACCTGTTCTCCGACGAATCCTGGACTATCCAGAATTCGCGCAAGCTTTCGAATCCCTTCTTGCGAGAACATATCCCCTGCGACGATGACTTGCTCCGGTATCGTTTGCAATATGACGAGACGATGATCGCCTTCTTGTGCCGTTGCCATCAAGAGCGGTTCATCCCCACGTTCTAATATACCTAGAATCAACTGATGCGTATCTGGACGTTCAAGCAGAAACGGGAGGACGACCATTTTGAATTGTTCATAATCACGATAATGCGTCACCATAGTCGACGACCTCCTTTATTTCTATAGTGTACCAAATCATGCACTAGAAATCGTAGGTCGTCCGACGGAATCTATCTGTTTTTACACGTTTGCGGTAAAACGTTCGCTCCAAGCAACTGGGTCCTTCGACCAATCTGCCAATTGTTCCTGTTCTTCTACCGTGATATCCCCTTGTTGTTGTGCCGTTTCAAGTAACGCTTCGAACGTCAGTAATGCATCCGCGTCAATCTTCGCGTCTCGGAGATTGTTCTTCAAGCGTTCCATCCCGTAAGAGAAAATCGCTTGAATCCGAATGACGTTCGCTCCCTTTGCTTGGAGTGCTTCCGCTGCCTCGATCGCAGACATCCCCGTTGACAATAAGTCTTCGATGACGACGACGCGTTGGCCTGGTTGAATAACACCTTCGATTTGATTACCTTTCCCATGTTTCTTACTGCCACTACGCACGTAGACCATCGGTAACCCTAATCGTTCCGCGACGAATGCCGCGTGAGGAATACCTGCTGTCGCTGTTCCGGCAACGACTTCGATTCCTAAATCCTTCACTTTCTCAGCAAGGGCATCGGCAATCAAGGAGCGGACTTCTGGGTACGAAAGTGTCAACCGATTATCGCAATAGATCGGAGAACGGAGCCCACTCGCCCACGTATACGGATCGTTTGGAGATAACGTGACGGCTTTGATACGGAGTAATGCATTTGCAATTGGATTTACCATGATAATTGCCCCTTCCATTCTTCGAGTAACGCCTGATAGACCTGTTCTGGATGTTTGGCACGTGTAATCGGGCGACCAATTACTAAATCCGTCGCTCCATTTCGACGCGCATCAAGAACGGTCGCGACTCGCTTTTGATCATCTGCTTCACTGCTAGAAGGACGAATGCCTGGTGTGACAAAACGGAAGTCCGTTCGGCAAACTTCGATTAGTTCAGGAAGATCGAGCGCCGAACAGACGATACCATCTAGTCCGGCTGCTTCTGCCAGTTGCGCATACTCACGAACGACTGCCGGCATCGCTCCTTCAATCTTTAAGTCGCGTAACATCGCTTCATCCGTCGATGTCAACTGCGTCACGCCGATTAGTTGTGTCTCGGCATTCGTTTCACGAAGTCCTTCTCGCGCCGCGATCATCATCTCTTTCCCACCGGCAACATGGACGTTCGTCAATTCAACACCTAATTGCCCGATGATGCGCATCGTCCGGCGCGCCGTTTCTGGAATGTCATGGACTTTGACATCGAGGAATACAGCGTGCCCACGCTCGACGAGTTTTTGGACGAACGGTCCACCTGCAGCATAAAATAATTCCATCCCAACTTTTACGGCTGGTCGTGTCTCTTTGAACTGTTCGAGGAACGAAAACACTTCTGTTTCGGTCGGAAAATCAAGCGCGATGTAAAGTTGATTCATATGCTTTCCCCCTGATGTCTAAGATATGGTCGATGCCGAGTTCATCCATGCGACCCGGTAACTGCTGGATTAATTCTTGACAGATGTATGGATTGACGAAGTTTGCGGTACCGACGGCAACAGCGGAAGCCCCAGCGTATATCATTTCTAAGACGTCATCGACTTCCATCACGCCACCCATCCCGATAATAGGAATCGAGACTGCTTGTGCGACATCATGAATCATCCGAATCGCGACTGGCTTGATGGATGGACCGGATAATCCACCAATCCGGTTGGCAAGGATTGGCTGTCCCGTTCGGACATCGATTCGCATCCCAACGAGTGTGTTGATCATCGTCAGCCCGTCTGCACCTGCTGCTTCGACGGCACGTGCCATCTCGACGATTGAAGTGACATTCGGTGAAAGCTTAACGTAAACCGGTTTGGTCGAGACCTGTTTGACTCGACGCGTTAATTCAGCGGCAAGCAACGGATCCGTTCCGAACTGGATTCCACCTGATTTGACGTTCGGACAGGAGATATTTAATTCCAATGCATGAATGCCAGGGTGACGGCTCATTTTTTCTGCGACAAGCTCATACTCTTCTGGTGTCGATCCGGCGACATTCGCAATGATTGCTGTATCAAACGTCTCAAGGAACGGTAGTTTTTTCATTAAGATACCATCGACACCCGGATTTTGGAGACCGATTGCATTCAACATCCCCATTCCACTCTCCGCGACACGCGGCGTCGGATTTCCGTAACGTTCTTCGCCCGTCGCTGCTTTGATCATGATTGCCCCAAGCTCTGATAAATCATATAACTTTGCGTATTCCTCACCGAATCCAAAACATCCAGATGCCGGCATGATCGGGTTTTTCAAGGAAAGTCCCGGCAACTCGACACGTAATCGTTCTATCATAATACGACCTCCTCTGCCCGAAAGACTGGACCATCGGAACAAGTCTTGACGTACCCGCCTGTTGGTGTTTTACAGACACAGGCAAAACAAGCACCGATGCCGCACCCCATTCGATTTTCGATGGAGAGATACTTATGCTCAATCGGTTGTTGCTGGAGTGACCGCAACATCGGCTCTGGTCCGCAAGCGAGTAACACATCATAGTTTTCCGGATGTAAGGCAACCGTAACGAACCCTTTCATTCCATGCGTTCCATCAACCGTCGAGACCGTCGTCTTACCAAGTGCTTGGAATTCCGCTTCGTAAAAGACACTCGTTGCCGTATCAAATCCTAGAATCGCTTCACACGTCACACCACGCGCGACAAGTTGGCGCATCGTCTCATACAGCGGCGGTACCCCAATCCCTCCACCAACGAGAACGACCCGTTGATCTCGGTTGATGGCGTCGATCGGAAAACCGTTTCCGAGTGGTCCGAGGGCATCGATTTTGTCGTCGGGACGCAAGGAAGCTAGTTCTGCTGTCCCTTGTCCGATTTCTTTAAAGAGAAACGTAATCAGATCACGATCGACCCGAGCAATCGAGATCGGTCGGCGTAAGAGTGGACCGACGCGTAGATGCATGAATCGCCCCGGCGCAATGTCCTGCGGTTGCTCGAGGCGACAGACGAGTTCTGTCGCGCCTTGAGCTACCGTTCGTCGAGAGACGACCGTCAAGAGTTGCTTCATTGGATCACCACTTTCTTTTCGTGTGTGAAGGCTTGAATCGCACTCGCTTCGAACGAGCGACTCTCGATGACGCGTAGAATCGCTTCCGCCGTATCGAGTGATGTTAGACAAACGACTTGATTCTCCGCTGCTGCCCGGCGAATGATGAAGCCGTCTTTCGTGACTTGTGAGTCGCGACTCATCGTATTGATGACATACTCGATCTCCCCTTTTTCAATCACGTCGAGCATCGATTCGGAAGACGAGTCGATTTTACCGACCGTCTGAACCGGTAACCCTTGCTCCGTCAAGTACGCTGCCGTTCCTTCCGTCGCAAGCAACGTGAATCCAAGTGAGGCAAAGCGTCGTGCGAGATCTGTCATTTCTGCTTTGTCCGGGTCTGCGACTGTCAAGAGAACACGACCGTGTTCTGGAATCGCCATCCCAGAAGCAAGCAATCCTTTGTAGAGTGCTTTTTCAAGTGTTCGGTCTGTTCCGATGACTTCTCCGGTCGATTTCATTTCCGGTCCGAGCGTCGGGTCGACTTCTTTAAGCTTCGCAAACGAGAAGACCGGTACTTTGACCGAGACGAGCGATTCTTCCGGTAGGACACCACTTGTTAACCCGTAAGAAGCGAGCGTTTCACCGAGAATGATGTCCGTCGCGAGCCGCGCGACCGGAAGTCCCGTCACTTTCGAGATGAATGGCACCGTCCGGCTGGCACGCGGATTGACTTCAAGAACATAGAGTGCGCCGTCCGCATAGACAAACTGGATGTTGAGCAATCCTTTGATGCCGAATGCTTTGGCGATTCGTGTCGTGTAGTCGACGATCCGGTCCTTGATGTCTTGGGAGACACGTTGTGGCGGATAAACTCCAATCGAGTCACCTGAGTGAACACCGGCACGTTCGATATGCTCCATGATGCCTGGAATGACGACATCTGTTCCATCACAGATCGCGTCGACTTCGAGTTCGATTCCTGTCAGGTAACGGTCGACGAGGACCGGTCGTTCCGGTGAGGCGATGACCGCGTGTTTCATGTAATGTTCCAGTTCTTCTTGTGCATAGACGATTTCCATTGCCCGACCGCCGAGAACATACGATGGACGAACGAGGACCGGGTAACCGAGTGACGCTGCTGCCGTGACCGCTTCTTCGACCGTGACGGCCGTTTTACCTGGTGGCTGTGGAATGTCGAGCGCCGTCAACGCTGCTTCGAACTGTTTTCGGTCCTCTGCCCGGTCTAAATCCTCAAGCGATGTCCCGAGGATTTTTACACCTTCTGCTGCTAATGACTCAGCTAAGTTGATTGCTGTCTGTCCACCGAACTGGACGATGACACCGAGCGGACGTTCATTTCGGATGACTTCGAGGACATCCTCCGTCGTTAATGGTTCAAAGTAGAGTCGATCGGAAATCGAGAAGTCGGTCGACACGGTTTCCGGATTGTTGTTGACGATAATTGCTTCATAGCCAGCTTGACGAATCGCTTGAATCGAATGGACTGTCGCATAGTCGAACTCGACTCCTTGACCAATCCGGATCGGACCCGATCCTAAGACGAGGATCGAAGAACGATTCGTCGCGATTGCCTCATTTTCGCGTTCGTATGTTCCATAGTAGTACGGTGTATCAGAAGCGAACTCTGCCGCACACGTATCGACCATTTTATACACTGGATGAATCGCTTGCGCTTCACGCATCCGGCGAATCTCTGTTTCCGTTTGTCCTGTGATCCGGGCGAGCATTGGGTCACTGAATCCATACCGCTTCACATGAAGTAGCAGTTCAGGTGTCAAACCGGTAGCGACCGATTGCTCAAGTTGCCAAATGTGCTGTAGCTTTTCGAGGAATAAGCGATCAATTGCCGTCCAAGCATGAATCTGTTCGACGCTATAGCCGCGGACAAAACCAGCGTATAAGGCGAAAAGTCGATCATCTGTCGCCTGGCGAATCGCTTGTTGCAAAGCATCATCTGCCATTTCGATGAAGCGTGGCATGTACAAATCCGCTGTACCGATTTCAAGCGAACGAACGGCTTTCAGTAATGCCTCTTCCATCGTCCGCCCCATTGCCATAACCTCACCGGTCGCCTTCATCTGTGTCCCGAGCGTCCGATCTGCCGTTTCGAATTTATCGAACGGCCAGCGCGGAATTTTGGCGACAACATAATCGAGTGCCGGTTCGAACGAAGCAAAGCTCGTCTCGGTGATCGGGTTCTTTAATTCAGATAAGGCATACCCGACGGCAATCTTTGCAGCAAGTTTTGCGATCGGATAACCGGTCGCTTTTGAAGCAAGTGCGGACGAGCGGGAAACACGTGGATTGACTTCGATGACATAGTAGTCAAAGCTCGTCGGATCCAGCGCGAACTGGATGTTACATCCACCTTCGATACCGAGTGCGCGAATGATATCGAGTGAGACGTTACGTAGCAGTTGATAATCGCGATCCGATAACGTTTGCGTCGGAGCAAAGACGATCGAGTCTCCGGTATGAACACCAACCGGGTCGAAGTTTTCCATCGCACAGACGATGATGGCTTGGTTCGTTGCATCACGCATGACTTCAAATTCGACCTCTTTCATCCCAGCAATTGATTTTTCAAGGAGTACTTGTGTTGCCGGACTTGCCTTGAGTCCCCCTTCGACGATTCGCGTGAACTCTTCCGGTGTATGGGCGATTCCACCACCCGTTCCTCCGAGTGTATATGCTGGACGGATGATGATTGGTAGACCAATCTGTTGTCGGAATTGTTGTGCTTCTTCGAGCGAATGCACGATTTCACTATCCGGTACGCCATGTCCGCGTCTAAACATCAGTTGACGGAACAAATCACGATCTTCTGCCTCTTCGATTGCTGATAATTTCGTTCCGAGCAACTCGACATTGTATTCAGCTAGGACACCAAGACGATCTAGTTCAACAGCCAAGTTCAGACCCGTCTGACCGCCAAGTGTCGCAAGTAAGGCGTCTGGTCGTTCCTTCCGAATGATCCGCGAAACGAACTCTGCTTGAAGAGGCTCGATGTAGACGCGATCAGCAACTGTTGGATCTGTCATGATTGTCGCTGGATTCGAGTTGACGAGGATGACTTCATATCCTTCTTCCTTTAAGGCTTGACACGCTTGTGTTCCTGCGTAGTCGAATTCAGCGGCTTGTCCGATTACGATTGGACCGGACCCGATAACGAGAATCTTCTGGATATCTTGACGTTTAGGCATGAGAGACCTCCTGTTGTTTCGTGATTTCTTCTAAAAACTGTTGGAATAGACCGTTCGCATCCATTGGACCGGGTGATGCTTCCGGATGATACTGGACGGAGAAGACAGATGCTGACGTATGACGGATGCCTTCGACCGTTCCATCGTTGATTGCGAGATGCGTTACTTCAAGCACTGTATGTTGCAATGATTGTTCATCGACGGCATATCCATGGTTTTGCGACGTGATGTCGACGCGACCTGTCCGGATATCTTGGACGGGATGATTCGCCCCCCGGTGACCGAATGGCAGTTTGAACGTATCCGCGCCATGTGCTAGTGCAATCAACTGGTGCCCAAGACAAATTCCGAAGATGACGACTTTCCCTGTCAATTCTTGAATCAGCGGAATCGCTGTCGGGACATCCTTTGGGTTCCCTGGTCCGTTCGACAGCATTACACCGTCTGGACGATAGCGTAAGACTTCCGTTGCGCTCACGTCGTATGGTACGACGACAACTTCACAGCCGCGTTTGACAAGTTCGCGGACGATTCCGAGCTTCGCTCCGAAGTCGACGAGAACGATTCGTGGTCCAGCTCCTGGGATGATATACGCCCGTTCCGTTGAAGCACGTTTGACTTGATCCGTCTCGATTGGTGCATCTTGCAGGTGGCTTAATTCCTCTTCTAGGTCGAACTCTCCATCAACGAGTCGGCCGCGCATGACGCCTTTCGAGCGGATATGTCGTGTTAACTGTCGCGTATCGATTCCACTTAATCCTGGAATATCAAGATCTCGAAGAGCTGCATCGAGCGACATCTCACTGCGGAAGTTCGACGGTGTTTGGCAATGTTCGCGGACAATCAATGCTTTAGCGAGTGGACGCGTCGTTTCATAGTCTTCTCGATTGACTCCGTAATTGCCGATCAACGGATTCGTCAGCACGATCATCTGATCACAGTAAGATGGATCCGATAGCATCTCTTGATAACCAGTCATTCCGGTTTGGAAGACGACCTCTCCTGTTGTTGTCGTGTCCGATCCAAACGCCGTTCCTTCAAACGTCATACCATCCTCTAACACCAGTGTCCGTTTACGCATGTGCTATGTCCTCCTTGAATACGATTTCTCCCTTGACGAGCGTCATGACCGGGAATCCTTTTAACCGTTCTCCTGCGAACGGTGTGTTCTTACCTTTTGAACGGAACCGTTCCGGTGAAACCGTCCGCTCCGTCTCTAGATCAAGCAGGACTAAGTCTGCTTCCGCCCCCACTTCGAGTTTGCCGTAAGGTAGTTCAAAAATCGCTGCTGCCTTGTCCGTCAAATTCCGAATCAGTGTCTCAAGTGTCATCTTGCCTTCAGCGACAAGCTTCGTATAGAGGAGCGGGAATGCTGTCTCGAATCCTGTGATGCCAAACGGGGCGCGTTCGATACCGAGTGCCTTCTCTTCTGCTGCATGAGGAGCGTGATCCGTTGCGATGCAATCAATCGTTCCGTCTGCTAATCCTTCGAGCAATGCTTGGCGATCTGCCTCACTCCGCAGTGGTGGATTCATTTTAAAGTTCGGATCCTGATTCGATATGTCTTCATCGATCAATACAAGATGGTGCGGTGTGACTTCTGCTGTCACTCGGATCCCTGCTCGTTTGGCGTCACGAATGACGCGAACGGATTCTTTCGTCGAGACATGACAGACGTGATAATGACAGCCGGTTTCTTCTGCAATCAGGACATCACGTGCGATGTGGATACTCTCAGCAAGCGATGGAATACCTTGCAAACCTTCCCGTCGACTGTAGTTTCCTTCGTGCACACATCCTGCTTTTAACGAATCATCTTCGCAGTGGGCAACAATCGTCTTCCCGAGCCGTGCTGCTTGTTGCATTGCCGTTCGCATGACAGCTGCCGTCTGGACCCCGACACCATCATCCGTGAATGCCACGGCATCCGTTAATTGATCGAACGCGACGAGTTCTTGTCCGAGTTGATTTTTTGAAATCGCCGCGTAAGGCAAAACCCGGACAGATGCCGTCTCTTCAATCTTTTGGAACAATGCATCAAGTGTTTGACGATCGTCCGGTACGGGACGCGTATTCGGCATCGGACAAATCGTCGTAAATCCACCAGCTGCCGCAGCTGCCGTACCTGTCGCAATTGTCTCCTTATGTTCGCCGCCCGGTTCCCGCAGGTGGACATGGATGTCGACGAATCCTGGTGCAACGAATAATCCGGAAGCATCAATGACCGTTTCCCCAACTTGCGGTATTGCTGCTAAGTCCGTGATTTTTCCAGCTTCGATTCGAATATCCCCTGTTCGAACTTGTCCAGCCTCGTACCATCTCGCATTTTCAATTCGTGTTGTCATCTGCATCGTCTCCTTTGATTGTTTTCATCGAAAAGCACCATTCCAGAATCGCCATTCGCGCAAAGACACCATTTTTCATCTGTTCAAAAATCCGCGATTGCGGGTGTTCGACGAGTTCGTCGGCAATCTCGACTCCGCGATTGACCGGTGCCGGATGTAGGACGATCGCTGAAGGTTTCAGTCGATTCATCCGCTCATGCGTCAATCCATGTGTGACGTGATAGACATCTGGATCAAACCGTGTCGTTCCGTCATGCCGTTCGTGCTGGACTCGAAGCAACATCAAGATGTCACACTGTTCAACTGCTTCGTCCATTGAAAGATATGGTATTCCCATCGCTTCGTCATACCATTCGCGTGGTCCTGATCCATAGACGATGGCGCCAAATCGTTTTAAGATATCGGCATTCGACCGAGCGACACGACTATGTTGTAAATCCCCACAGATGACGACTACTTTTCCTACAATCGTTCCAAACGTCTCGACCATCGTCATCAAATCAAGCAAGGACTGCGATGGATGCTGTCCGCTCCCGTCTCCTGCATTGATGATCGGAATATCGAGTGTCTGCATCAATTCTTCATAATAACCGGTGTCACCGTGACGAATGACCAATCCATCGGCGCCAATCGCTTCGAGTGTTTTGCACGTATCGTGTAACGTCTCACCTTTTTGCACGGATGACGTCGCTGTTTCAAACGGCAGTAGATGCATGTTCAAGCGATGCTCTGCCATTTCAAAGGAAGAGCGTGTCCGCGTCGAGTTTTCAAAAAACAGATTGACGAGTGTCTTGTCGGAAAAGTCTGGTGCCGGTTCGCCTTGTTTAAAAGCGAGACTACGTTCAATCAACGAATTGATCTCCGTTATGGATAAGCTTTCTAAATTGACGAAATGTCGGGTTTGCAAGATCGTTTTCATGTATTTCACTCCTTCAGGTCATGAAAAAGGCGCACCTTCTAAGTGAAGGTGCGCCGAAAGAAGACAGAGGAGTCCCTGCATCTTTTCATGGCCTTCACTTTATCGTTCTCTCGGAACGTCTTAAAAGTTGTTCGCTACAGATTGAGTTGTAGAGTTTTCCGTTGTTTCAATTGTTTCTTCGACCTGTTCCGTCGTTTTCGGAAGGATCAGATTCAGGATGATCCCAAGAATCGTCGCTAGTGCCATACCTTCGAGGGAGAAGTTCCCGATTTTCAAGGCGGCCCCTCCGATTCCCGTGACAAGAATGACGGCTGTGATCGTCAAGTTCCGTTTATCAGCAAGGTCGATCTTACTTTCCGTCAGTGTCCGGAGACCGTTTGACGCGATGACTCCGAATAAGAGAATACTGATGCCACCCATCACTGGTGTCGGAATCGTCTTGATGAATCCTTCGACGTATCCGAGGAATCCGAAGCTGATCGCAAGAACCGCTGCCCCACCTAGAACGAAGACACTGTAGACCCGTGTGATCGACATGACGCCGTTGTTCTCACCGTACGTCGTAACCGGTGGTCCACCAAGCATCGAAGCGACTGTCTTCGCGATTCCGTCGCCAAGTACTGTCCGGTGCATCCCTGGATCAAGGAGCGTCTCGCGCCCGATGATCCGTGATGTCACTTTTTGTTCGCCGATGTGCTCCGTCAGTGTGACGAGCGTCACGGGAACGATCAGAAGCAAGGCAGCTGTATTCCATGATGGTGTGTAATTCAAGAACGGAATCGTGAAGTCCGGCACGTGGAAGAACGTTGCCTGTTGAAGTGGTTTGAAGTCAATGATTCCGACCGATGCCGCAACGAGATAACCGACCGTGATTCCGAACAGGATCGGAATCGTGCTCCACATTCCTTTTAAATACGTCATTGCGAGAAGTGTGACACCGAGCGTGACCATCGCGACGAGGAAGTAAAGTCCGTTGTACTTACCGTCCGCTCCGTTCATCGCCATGTTGACAGCGGTCGGGGCAAGCGATAACCCGATAACCATGATGACCGGACCGATGACAACAGGCGGGAGTAAGCGAAGCAACCAAGCAGCCCCCGTGTAACGGATGAGAAGTGAGACAAGTCCGTAGACGAGTCCAGCGACCATTCCGCCGATTAAGGCGTCCTCGACACCCCACCGTTCACTGACGGCGATGATCGGGGCGATGTAGGCAAAACTAGAACCAAGATATGTGGGTACTTTGAAGCGAGTGACGGCGAGGAAAATCAGTGTGCCGACTCCGCTTGCGACGAGCGCGACCGATGTGTTGAGTCCCGTTAAGAGCGGGACGAGCACGGTCGCACCAAACATCGCGAAGACGTGTTGTAGGCTGAGCATCAGCCAATTTAGAGGGTGAGTAGGTACTTCTTGTACATCAAGTACTGCGGCATGTTTTGCCATATGGATGACTCCCTTTCTGGTCTCTCTGGACCACCTTAAAGGTTTTGATTTTTAGCGTTTAATGAATACTTGATCGGCTTCGTCGACTTCAGCGAGCGCGACGACGACTTGCTCGTCACGTGACGTCGGAACGTTCTTGCCAATGAAATCTGGACGGATCGGTAACTCTCGATGCCCACGATCGACGAGGACAGCGAGTTGAATCATACTCGGTCTTCCGTGGTCGACGAGTGCGTCCATCGCGGCACGGACGGTGCGTCCTGTGTAGAGGACATCGTCAACGAGGACGACGATTTTTCCGGTGATGTCTTCCGGTAGATCAGATCCTTTTATTTCTGGCTCTAAACTTCGCTTTGACAAGTCATCTCGGTACATTGAGATGTCGACGACACCGAGTAAGACCGACTTTCCTTCAATCTGTTCGATCCGCTTCGCAAGGCGGCGCGCGAGTGTCTCACCACGCGTCTTGATTCCGACGATCATTAAATCAGCAATACCTTTGTTACGTTCGATGATTTCATGGGCGATCCGTGTCAGTGCGCGTCCAATCGCGGCTTCATCTAAGATGACGGCTGGTTTCATGGTTTCTCCTTTCATACAAAAGACCTTCTGCGGAAATCCGCAGAAGGTCATCGAAGACAGAATCATGGCATACGTCTTGTATGCATGCCTACGCACGTTGTGGTAGGTTCTCCCTTTCGCAGCCTCTCCGGACTCGATTAAAGGTGATACTAGTTTGGTAGGATCGTCGCTCGGACGACCGAAGTGTCAGTAGAGGATGTCTCGCATCGCTCTCTAGGTGATACTCTACCGTTTTATTAGAAAAACGTCAAGACTCTAATTCAAGTTTTTTCAGCTGACCGATTTCAAATGTCATCTCTTCTGGGAGTGGTGCTTCAAAACGCATCCATTCGCCTGTCCGTGGATGTTCGAAGCCGAGAACCGCAGCATGCAAGGCTTGACCATTCATTTTCATCGTCTTACGTGGACCATATTTCGGGTCACCGGCAAGCGGAAAACCGATATAACGCATGTGGACACGGATTTGGTGTGTCCGCCCTGTTTCGAGTTTACATTCAACGACTGTAAAACCTTCGTACCGATCGAGAACACGGAAATGGGTTACGGCAGATTTTGAATTCTTATCCGTTACCGTCATCCGTTGACGATCGTTCTTATCGCGTCCGATCGGTGCTTCAATCGTTCCGAGCTCGTGCGGAATCTCACCGTGTACGAGCGCAATGTAGAGACGTTCCGTCGTTTTCTCTTTCAACTGATGCGCGAGTGATTCATGCGCTAAGTCGTTCTTAGCAACCATCAACAGACCAGACGTGTCCTTATCGATTCGGTGAACGATTCCTGGACGTTTGACACCATTAATGCCCGAGAGATCTTGACAATGATGTAATAAGGCATTGACGAGGGTCCCTGAGACATGACCTGCCGCTGGGTGGACGACCATACCTTTTGGTTTGTTGACGACAATGACATCTGAGTCCTCGTAGACGACCTCAAGCGGGATATCTTCTGGTAAAATCTCGAGTTCTACCGTTTCCGGGATATGAACGGTAATCGATTCTGTTCCCGATAATTTATAGTTTGGTTTAACGACACGACCATCGACTTCGACGCGTCCCGCTTTTAACCATTCCTGTACTTGCGAACGCGACCATTCATTTTGTTCTGCGAGCCACTTATCAATGCGCCCTGTCGCTCCATCCGCTTGTACGGACCATGTTTCTACTTCATTCATTTATCCATCGTTCCTTTCTTAGTCAACCGTTCTTCGAACATGACGCTAATCAGCATCGTGATGACACCAAACGTCAAACAGACGTCTGCGACATTAAAGATCGGGAAATTATAGCCGAACGGGAAGAAGTGGAAGAAATCAACGACTTCTCCTCGAACCATTCGATCAATGAAATTTCCGATCGCACCACTAAGTAGTAGCGAGATACTCCAAGCAAACACCTTATTTTTCGTGCCTTCCTTGTAGAGGAAGTAAATCAATCCAATGACGACGATAATCGTGACGAAGAAGAAGAAACCGAATTTACCTTCGAGCATTCCCCATGCGGCGCCACGGTTCCGATACGAGTTGAGATAAAAGAAATCCGGAATGACTGTGATCGCTTGACCGATCGTCATATTTTGAACGACGATCCATTTCGTCAACTGGTCGATTCCAACGAGTAAAGCAGCAATCCCTAAGTAAAGCCACATCCTATTGTCCTCCGCATCCAAAAATAATGAGGGACGTCCTGCGAAGTCGCAGTCGCCCCTCCCTTTGTATCATTATAAAGAATTGGCGACTTCAGTACAACGTGGGCAAAGCGTCGGATGAGCCGGATCTTGTCCGAGTTCTGTCGAATATGTCCAACAACGTTCACATTTTTCACCGTCAGCTTTTTGAACTGTAATACCGGTCGTCTCATACATCTTATCCGTTGTATCCACGAATTCGAGTTGTGAGACTTGGAGCAACTGCTCAAGATGATCAATCGTTTTAAGCAATGCTTTCGTTTCTTCCTTCGGTGCAAGCAAGAGTTTTGCTTCGAGTGTCTTACCGACGAGTTTCTCGACGCGTGCTTCCTCGAGTGCTTTTAAGACATCATCACGGAACGTCAGGAACGCGTTCCATTTCTCGATGAGAGCAAGTCCTTCTTCTGAGACTTCGACCGTTTCTGGAAGGTCCGTCAAGAAGATGCTCTTCGTCTCAACAGCTGGTACGAATTCCCATGCTTCGTCTGCCGTGTGTGGCAAAACAGGTGCCATCAATTGCAACAAGGCGACGACTGTATCATACATGACCGTCTGAACCGCACGACGCGATGTCGCGTCTGCTTTTTCGATATACAGGATATCTTTCGTGTAATCGAGGTAGAACGACGACAAATCAAGGACACAGAAGTTGTGGAGCAATTGATAGACCGACATGAAGTCGTACGCATCATAAGCCGCTTTTACTTTTCCAACAAGTTGGTCCAGTTTCGTACGCATGAAACGGTCTGACTCTGGTAAGTCTTCAAATGCGACTCGGTGCGTCGCAGGATCGAATTGATCCAAGTTTCCGAGAAGGAAACGAACCGTGTTCCGGATTTTACGATATGATTCTGAGACTTGTTTGAAGTTATCCATCGATGCCCGAACATCAGCTTGATAATCGACAGATGCCACCCACAAACGAAGAATCTCTGCTCCGAATTGTTGCATGACTTGGATTGGTGCAATCGTGTTCCCAATCGATTTCGACATCTTGCGACCTTGACCATCCAGAACGAATCCGTGACTGACGACCGCTTTGTATGGTGCTTTCCCAGTCGTTGCGACGGCTGTCGATAGCGACGAGTTAAACCAACCGCGGTATTGGTCAGAACCTTCAAGATAGAGATCCGCTGGACGTGTCAATTCAGGACGTGTCGCAAGGACACCGGCATGTGATGAACCAGAATCGAACCAGACATCCATGATGTCCGTTTCTTTTTTGAAGATACCGTTCGGACTTGCTGGATGTGTGAATCCTTCAGGAAGCAAGTCGACTGCTTCGCGCTCATACCAGACATTTGATCCGTGAGTTGCAAATAGATTCGCGATATGATCAATCGTTTCTGGCGTGACGATTTCCGTTCCATCTTCAGCGTAGAAGATTGGAAGTGGAACGCCCCAAGCACGTTGACGGGAGATGACCCAGTCGCCGCGGTCTTTGAACATGTTGTGGAGACGTGTTTCACCCCACTCTGGTACCCACTGGACGCCTTTGATCTCATCAAGGATTTCTGCACGGAAGTCTTTGATTGAAGCGAACCACTGTGGCGTTGCCCGGAAGATGACCGGTTTTTTTGTCCGCCAGTCGTGTGGATACGAGTGTTTGATGAATGACAGTTTTAAGAGAGCGCCTGCTTCTTCGAGTGCGAGACCGATTTCTTTGTTCGCATCTTCATAGAACATGCCTTCGAATCCAGGAGCTTCTGCCGTCATGACACCTTTATCGTCAACTGGGCAGAGAACGTCAAGCCCGTATGCTTGACCAATACGGAAGTCATCTTCCCCGTGTCCTGGAGCTGTATGAACGACACCCGTCGCTTCAGCTGTAACGTGGTCGCCAAGCATGACGAGTGATTCACGGTCATAAAGCGGATGTTTCGCTTTCACGTACTCGAAGTCCGCACCGTTGAAGACACGTCCAATTGTCGCGCCTTCCCATCCGAGCGCTTCGATGACTTCTGGAACAAGTGTTTCCGCTACGATATATCCTTTTCCTTGATACTCGATCCGCGCATACGTCAATTCTGCACTGACAGAGATTCCAAGGTTCGCTGGTATCGTCCATGGAGTGGTCGTCCAGATGACGAAATGATCCGTCGGCTCAAGGATGTTTTTTCCATCCATGACTTGGAATGCGACATAGATCGCAGCTGACCGTTTGTCTTGATATTCGATTTCTGCTTCAGCTAGTGCTGATTCAGAAGACGGTGACCAATAGACCGGCTTTTTCCCTTTATAGATATAGCCTTTGTTCGCCATGTCCCCGAACAAACGAATTTGAGCTGCTTCAAATTCTGGTTGAAGCGTGATATATGGATTGTCATAGTCACCGAGAACACCGAGACGTTTGAATTGATCACGTTGGTGATCGACTTGTTCGAGCGCATATTTCGCACATAACTCACGGAATTCCGCAACCGTCATCGATTTGCGGTCAACACCTGCTTTTTGAAGTGCTGTCTCGATAGGCAAGCCATGTGTGTCCCAACCTGGTACGTAAGGGGACTGGAAGCCATTCATCGATTTGTAACGGACGATGATGTCTTTTAAAACTTTGTTTAATCCGTGCCCCATGTGGATGTCACCGTTCGCATAAGGAGGACCATCGTGAAGGATGAACGTCGGCTTTCCAGCATTCTTTTCTTGGACCGCAGCATAGAGATTCATCTCTTCCCATCGTGCTTGCATATCCGGCTCACGTTTTGGCAAGTTGCCTCGCATTAAAAACTCCGTTTTCATCATCAATAAGGTTTCTTTGTAATCCATCTGACCATCTCTCACCTTTCGCTTTAAAAGTACAAAAAAACCAAGCTCATCCCTGAGATAGGGACGAGCTTGGCTGAACTCGCGGTACCACCCTACTAATCCTGCTGCTCGTATGTTCGACGACGCAGGACCGCTTAAGAACTCGTTAACGGGAGTGAACCGGCATGACTTACTGTTCGGCGAACGTTCAGTCATACACTCTAAGGGGATATCCCATCTCTTTCGTTGCTCGGGCTTCCACCATTTCCCGATTCGCTGTCAACTGTCCAAGATGCGACGTGTCCTTATCATTGATTTGATTTATACGACATCGTCGTCATTATACGCAACTGCTGGAACATCGTCAAGCGCTCCACGTGAAGAGAAATCAAATGCATCCCAGTCGTGGCTCGTCAATAATTCCATTTGAGCATCGATCAACACTTTGAAGCGATTGCGATAGAGTTCGATTTTCTTACGCATCTGTTCCACTTCGAAGTCCGTCCGTTGTGCCCGGCGTTGTGCCGCATCTTGCAATTGCTCTGCTTCGCGTTCTGCCTGTTTCAAGATCAAGCTTGCTTCTTTTGAAGCATTCGCTTTCACTTCTTCTGCCGCTTCCTGTGCGACAATAATCGATTTATTCAATGTTTCTTCCATCGAACTAAAGTAATCGACACGCGCTTGCATGTTTTGGATGACTTCCTGTTGTTGACGGTTCTCACGTAACAACAACTCAAAATCCTTGATGACCTGATCTAGGAATTCGTTCACTTCATCCTCGTCGTAGCCGCGAAACTTTCGTGTGAACTCCTTATTATGAATATCGAGTGGCGTTAATGGCATGATGAATTCCTCCTCCGCATTTTTTATCCTTTTAAAATACCGTATTGTAGTTTGATTCGATCCCGTTTCGTTGATCCGAGAATCGCAATCAGTTTGACGCGTCCCGTTCCACGTAAGGAAAGCAGATCCCCTTCTTCAAGCATGAAACTCACGTCATCGACTACCTTATAATTCACTTTACTTTCACCCTGTTTAATGAGCGTCTGTGCCTTTTGACGGGAGAAGCCGAGAATTTCACTGACGACAGTATCGAACCGAAGTGAGCTGACGAACCCGAGCGTCTCTTCCCACTCTTGTTCCTTCACTTTCAAGCGATCTTCTGCGTCTACGCGCGAAAGACGAATCTTCGTCTTACCTGCGCGTTCGACGTTTGCTTCGATATATGTCGCAACTTCGTCCGCGACAGCAAATTGCACTTGATCCTGGATGATGACGTCGCCGAACTTGGCACGTTTCAATCCGACGTTCAATAATGTACCGGTGACTTGACGATGAGATAGTTCAACGAATTTAGTAGGATAATGAATGCGATAAATGGAAATGTCAAAGTCATCCGCGTTGTATTCATAATAGTCTGGTGCGAGGATTGCTCGTTTACGTTCGGCGCCTTCGAAACCGCCCTCAAAAAAGAGGGCGCATTTCGAACCGACGAGTTCTTGTGTGATTTGCTGTTCACGAGGGTCTAGAAAATCCGTTAATTTAAACGTATACGTCGCTTCCACGTGATCAATCCAGTTCAAGACCGAATCGACGAATTCCCGCTCGCTTCCACGATAATGATCATATACACTCATACGAAGAAGATAGCTCGGATACCGGATTGTGCCAAGTTCAAGACGAGAAAGGCAACAATCGGCGAGATATCTAGCATGCCTCCGATAGGCGGGATAATACGACGGAAGGGTGCTAGGAATGGCTCGACCAACATCGCGAGCACTTGTCCGAATTTCGAATCACGGGCATTCGGGAACCAAGATAGCAGAATGTACACAATCATGACATAACTATAATATTGTAATAACGTACTTAATGTACGACCAATCGCGTACATCACTTGTGAATCCATACTTACCACCCCTTATGATTAATATCATCTTCTCCTAGAAGATTCGAGATGCTACCAGCCAACTCGACATTGTTTGGAACACAGAGGAGGGTATTCTGACTGATCGTCGTGATCGTTCCATCGAGAGCGAAAACGACACCAGATAAGAAGTTGATCATCTGTCGTGATTGATCTTTTGACATACGTTGCATATTGACGATGACAGCACGGTTCTGACGAAGATGTTCCCCAATCTCTTGGGCTTCGTTAAAGACACGTGGTTCACTCAAGATGACCTGCGATTTCGTTTTTTTCGTCGCATGTAGCGGCACGATATTCGATTGTCTCACGCTGTCCTCCTTTTGAGTAACACTTGGGGTAGATTCCTCGTAATACTCTTCGTACTCTTGTTGTGAAGCACCTCTACCTTTATTTATTGTAGCATCATTTTCATATTCGAGTTCATCTAAATCATCGCTGTTGCCGAGAAATAGATTTTGCATTTTTGATTTGAAACCCATATCCATTCTCCCTTCTTCTCGTTTAGGTGTGAACGAGCGTCGTCCCGACTCGGACGAACGTCGCCCCTTCTTCGATGGCAATCTCAAAATCCGATGACATCCCCATGGATAACTCTGTACATGGAGCATACGACAATTTTTTTGCCTTGACCTCTTCTTGCAATGTTTTTAATGACCGGAATACCTCACGTACACGCGTCGTGTCTTCCGTCAACGGTGCCATCGTCATCAGTCCGATGACACGAATCGCGGGATACTGACCGATTTCGTGTAAGAACGACGGTACATCCTCCGGTGCAATACCTTGCTTCGATTCTTCTCCCGAGATATTGACTTGAATGAAACAATCAATGATTCGGTCCGTTCGTTTATTGATCTCTTCTGCCAAATGAAGACGATCGAGCGAATGCAGTACATCAATGGAATCGATGATTTGGCGAACTTTACGCGTTTGTAGCGTACCGATGAAGTGCCATGTACAGGCGGTTCGTCCGAGCTCTGCCTGTTTTTCGAGCAATCCGTCCGGGCGATTTTCACCGAGATGGGTCACACCTGCTGCTAATAATTCAGAAGCAACTTGACTTGAGACTGATTTCGTCACGCCAATCAACTGTACCTGCTTTTTGGATGAACTCTTTTCACTTGCTTGTTCCATTCGTTTTGTAACCTCTTGTACATTTTCAAGAATTGACATCCAATGACTCCTTTACGATCAAACTCGCGAACCGACCGCCGTGGTCGCTGTGGCGATAAGAGAAGTAATCTTCCGCCTGACAATGTGTACATAGACCTGAGTCAAGGACATCACCCACTCCACAACGCTCAGCAAGCGCAGCGTTCGTTTTTTGTAGCGATAACATCGCTTTTCCATCTTCCTTGCGTATGTAAGGAGACTCATCGAGTTCAAGTGCGTCGATCGCATCGATGACGGGTTGATCGACTTCGTAACAACAATCACGAATCGATGGACCAATGACCATCTGAATCGATGAGCGACTCGCACCTGCACGCTCCATTTGTTTGACTGTCTCTTCAACGATATTGCCAACAGTCCCCCGCCATCCAGCGTGCGTATTCGCGATGATTCCTGTCGTCGGATCACAGAAGACAAGCGGAACACAATCAGCGAAGAGCATCATCAATAAGACATTCGAATCAGTCGTCACCAATCCATCTGTACCCGGAATCGCTGTTTCGTAATCCAGAGAGCCGCGTCCGGAGTCAAGTGTCGTCACCTGTTCAACGTGATTCCCATGGATTTGCTGCGCCCAAATTGAGTTCTCAAGAGATAGATCAAGCTGTCGAGCAATGACTTGTCGGTTCTGAATGACGCCGTCACGATCATCGTTGACATGTAATCCTAAGTTACCGTTTCCATGTGGTGCTGCAAACTTCGTCGTAAAGGCGGCACGTACGGTACCTGTTGGTGTATCCCATTTGATCCATTGTCCAAACATGTTGATGCCTCCTTCAATTTTAAAAAAAGAGGCGCCGCTTTCGCGACACCTCTTGGTTTAGCAGTCGTGTCACTGGAACATCGTTCAACGATTATTCCGGCGAAGGAAAGATGGGATGTCCATCGTTTCTTCGACATCTGGCGCTTTAGCTGGTTCAGGATTTGAGCTGACAGGCGTCTCTTCGACTTGTGGTTTAGACTCCTCTGTTGGTGGTGGAGTCGCTTGTTTTTTCTTCAATAGGTTTTTCATCATCTCTTGTGCGGATGGAATTTCGAAGTCGAGTGGTTCGTTTTCGAATTCCGTCGCGATGACTGTAACGATGATTTCATCTTCTAGGTTATCATTGATGACCGAACCGAAGATCAAGTTAACTTCCTCATCTGCTGCACTTTGAACGATCTGTGCGGCTTCCGTTACTTCATACAAGCTGAGGTTCGCACTACCCGTGATGTTCATTAGAACACCTTTCGCGCCTTCGATTGATGTTTCAAGCAATGGACTTGAAATCGCTTTTTTAGCGGCTTCCGTCGCGCGATGTTCACCTGTTGCGACACCTACACCCATCAAAGCAGAACCTTTTTCAGTCATGATCGTCTTCACATCGGCGAAGTCGAGGTTGATTAGACCAGGAACGGCAATCAAGTCCGTGATACCCTGTACACCTTGACGTAAGACGTTATCCGCTTCTTTGAACGCTTCAAGCATCGGTGTGTTCCGATCGACGATTTCAAGCAACTTATCATTCGGGATGACAATCAACGTATCGACTTTTTCTTTGAAGTTCTGGACACCAGAAACAGCATGTTGCATCCGTTTACGTCCTTCGAACATGAATGGCTTTGTCACGACACCGACTGTCAATGCGCCGATTTCTTTTGAAATCTCAGCGATGACTGGAGCAGCTCCTGTTCCAGTTCCGCCACCCATACCGGCTGTGACGAAGACCATGTCAGCTCCTGAAAGGATTTCTGTTAATTGTTCACGGCTCTCTTCAGCCGCTTTTTTACCGATTTCCGGATTTGCACCCGCACCGAGACCACGTGTCAATTTTGCGCCGAGTTGTAATTTCACTTCAGCTTGTGACATGTTCAATGCCTGAGCGTCTGTGTTTACAGCGATGAACTCTACGCCTTGGACACCGTGTTCAATCATTCGGTTGACGGCGTTCGAACCGCCACCGCCTACACCGATGACCTTGATTTTTGCTACTTGGTCCATCATTTCATCAAAATGCAACATAAAAAGGGCCCCCTAATATTTTTTACTCATTGGATTTTTTGTAGGCATTAACCAAAGAATTTCTCAAAGAAACTACTGAATGACTTTTTCTCTTTTGGAGGCTGTTCACGCGTTGGTCGTTCTTCACGAGCAGGTGATGCCTGTTCGTTCATGAGCAGTGCATCCTGCTCACGTCCGGATGCTACGACTTCTTTCTCTTCTGCCCGGTCGAAACCTGATTTCGATACGGCGCTTCTTGAGAGTACATAACGTAACATACCAGCTGCAACGGCATACTTCGGATGACGAATACCAAGACTAGCAGGCTGATAGACATTGACGCTCTGCTTGAAAATCCGTTTTCCGAGCTGATCGATGCCAGGTAGTGAAGAACTTCCACCACATAAGATCAAGCCGCTATTCATGTGAGCGTATCCCGCTTGCGTCATTCGTTTTTGAATCATCTCGAAGATTTCCTCAAGTCGCGCTTCTAAAACGAATCCGATCTCTGATTGTGGTTCGAAACGATGTTCCCCGTTGATCGTGACGTATGAGACTTTCTCCTCCGGATCACCGAGTGCTTCGAGTGCAACGCCGTATTCTTCTTTAGCGAGTTTCGCATCTTGGTATTTGCAGTTCATCTTGTACGTCAAATCACGTGTCAGATGATCTCCACCGTAAGGCAACGTCGTCGAGTAGACGAGATCGTTCTTTTCATAGATGGAAAGCGTCGTCGTCTCATGTCCGATATCGATGATCCCAACACCGAGTTCTAGTTCATCAATCGATGCTGCGATTCTAGATACCGCTAAACTCTCCAGCACATATCCAGCAAGCTCTAAACCAGCCCGTTCAATGGAACGTTTAATGCTATGTAGGATCGTCTTCGCTCCGATGATGAGCTTCCCTGTTACTTCGAGACGATAACCAATCATTCCTCTTGGATCAGTGATTTCTGTTTGCTGATCAACCGTAAACGTCTTCGGCAAGACATCAACTACACTGAGTTCATTTGGAATTCGCATGACCATCGCAGAATGCAAGACATCTTTCACATCATCATCCGTGATTTCATTGTCCTCACCTTTGATTGACGTCATCCCCTGGCAATCCTTGACTTGAATGTGCTCGCCCGAAATAGCGACATATACTTCACCAATTGGTTCACCAAGTGTACGTTCCACTTCTGTGACCGCTTGTTTAATGGCATGTACCGTTTGATCGATGTCAACGATGACACCTCGTTTAACACCCGCGGATGGTGCAGAACCTTCAGCAAGAACGTTCAGCGTTCCACCAAGTAGTTCACCGACGATGAGCTTCACCTCCGATGTCCCAATGTCGAGTGCGGCAATCGTACCTTTCGTTTCCATGGGAGTGACACCTCCACTTTCATAATACTAATCCCTTTTATTCCTAATTATATTCTAGGAATAGATCAGGCTTCTTCTCGTTTAAGTCTACACTATATAAATACTTACGAAAAGAAGTTATTGCCCGTCTTAGCGTCCTAATAGATTACGATTTGATGACGATTCAAACAAAGGTCGACGAATGAAAACACATGTTTGTTTTTTGTTCGTCAGCTCTTTACGAATCTTCTATTTTTTCCCTTTATATGGTTTGAAATAGATACCACCATCAATTGTAATTGTTCCTGTCTTTCCTTTTGGTAAGGCAGAAATGACCTTTACATATTCATTCAATGAATTGGAAAAGGCAGAAGTACTGAGCAAAACCGTATTCCCATCCGTCATGAATAATTTCAGACCACCTTTGTCAGTCTTATCATTAGCGACGATCTCGGATATCCGGCTTCGTACTTTCGGCTCGATTTTAACAAGCTCCTTCGTCAATCGATTTAGAGATTGATCGGTGAAGCCAGTCAGGATCGGAGCGTCAAACAATTCTTCCTTCGACTTACCGGGAATGATCGTTCCATCCGCAAGGACGATCCGGTCTCCCGGTTTATCTTTCGCATAGGCAATCTCTTTCTCTTCCGTCACCGTCACGCGATATTGGTGCAAAAATTGCTTTTGCATCGTTGCTTCTTGAATACCTGGGACCTTCTCAATCCGTTCAAGAACGTCTTCCTCTGACACATTAAAGGCATGTGTCTCTTTCACCTTGATCCCGGATGCTTGCAAAATATCCTCTGATTTCACATTGACGTTACCATCAACATCAAATCGAGCGACCCGGGAATAGCTTGACTGCAGATAAAAGACGACACCGACCAATAGACCAATCAAAATCAGGACATAAATGAGTCTTCGGTTAGCTTTTTTGCGACGTTGTTCACGGATATAAGGTATCTTATCCTCGAGACTGCGGACGTTCTTGTCCTCTTGCGGTCGTCCGACCGCTCTCCGTTCCCTCACGTCTCATTCCTCCTCTATACGTAACAGTTCATTTCCCTATCGGTCTTTTCCTGCAATAGTTTAGTTTTTTTGTCCTGTTAGTCGTAACAATTCATCAACTAAGTCTCGTGATGCATTCGGCATACCGAGCGCAAGTGCTGCTTCAGACATTTTTTGTTGTTGCGCCAATGCTTTTTCACATGCATCAAATAACCGTTCACCTGTCAGTTCTTGTTCACGAATCAATAGACTCGCACCTGTCTCGACGAGCGATGATGCATTGACTTCTTGATGGTTTTCTGTCACGTAAGGACTTGGAATGAGGACACTCGGTAACCCAAGCGTCGTCAGTTCTGCTAATGTACTTGCTCCCGAACGCGAAATGACAAGTTGACTTGCTTTTAGGATGTTCGGTAAATCATATACGAATGGACGCAGTTGAATGCGTTCAGGTACTGAGCCAACGCGTGAAACAATCGTATCGTAATGAATCTGACCCGTAACGAAGAGGAGCGACCATCCGGCTTGTTCAACTTTCGGCATCATGTCGACGACTGCTTCATTGATGGCAGGCGCACCACGACTACCACCATAGATGACGACGAGTGGACGCCCTTCCTCGAAACCGAAACGTTGACGCTCTTCCGTTGGGTTGATTTGTAACTCCGCTACTTCAGAAGCGCGTGGGTTTCCGATCAGAACCGTCTTTGTTTCGTTTTTACCGAAGTGATGACCGGATCCTTTGAAGGATAATGCGACACGGTCCACATAACGCGCTAAAAATTTATTGGTGATACCGGGAAGACTGTTTTGTTCATGAACGAGTGTCTTAAAACCCATTTTTGCTGCCGTGTACAGAACAGGTCCACAGACGAACCCACCTGTACCGACGACAATATCCGGTTGGAACTGGCGCAGTAGTCGGCGAACCCGTCGGACACTCTTGACGAACCGGATACCCGTCTTGACGTTCTCGAACGACAGCGAACGACGGATGCCAGAGATCTCAATCGATTCAAATGGAATTCCTGCCCGACGGACGATATCCGCTTCGAGACCGTTTTCTGTTCCGATATAGAGGACCTCACACGGCATGCGTTCTTCGAGCTCTCGGATCATGGCAAGTGCCGGATAGATGTGACCACCTGTACCGCCACCAGAGACGACGATTTTCATACTGTTGTTCCCCCTACTTCATGTACGGCACGAACGAAATGATCGCCGCGCTCTTCATATGTCTTATACTGATCCCAACTTGCGGATGCTGGTGATAAAAGAATGATGTCTCCAGGTTGTGATACTTCAAACGCTACTTTCACGGCTTCATCCATCGTCTTGACGACCGTTGATGAATAGCCGTTTTCAGATGCAAGCGTTCCGAAGCGATGTCCGGTTTCTCCCAGTCCGATGACATGTTTGACGTGCTTCATCGCATCGAGTAGCGGTGTCAAATCCGCTCCACGCTCGAGCCCACCACATAACCAGATGATGTTTGTCGTGAATCCAGATAGGGCTGCTTCCGTCGCGACGTTATTCGTCGCTTTCGAATCGTTATAAACTTTTCGACCAGCAATTTCACCGACGAACTGTGTCCGGTGCTCTACTCCTCCGAATGTCCGTAGCACATGCTGGACATTCGCTAATGGTAAGTCGAATGGTTCGACGAGCGCTAAGGCCGCGAGGACGTTCTCAACATTGTGACCACCACCGAGAGCAAGTTCTTTGACGGGTAGAATACTCGATCCATTGATCGTCAACACATCATTCACTATTTCTGCATAAGCAGATTGACGACGTGAGAATAGGAGCGGCGTCACATTTGCTGTCTTACCGAGCTCGTTGACCGATGCATCATCAGCGTTCAAGATAAGCCGATCCGAAGATGTCATGTTTTTGAAAATCCGAGCTTTTGCTTCTCCGTATGATTCAAAATCACCATGATAATCGAGATGTGCCGGTGATAGATTTAAAAAGGCTGCTGTGTAAGGTCGGAACTGATCGATCCCCATCAATTGAAAACTCGATAATTCAATGACGATGATGTCATCTCGTTTCGCCTGACGTGCGATTTCAATTGCCGGGAATCCAATGTTTCCTGCCAAATGCACACGTCGAGACCCTGTTTTCAACAATTCATGAACGAGTGTCGTCGTCGTCGTTTTCCCGTTTGATCCTGTGATAGCAATCCACGTCGCATCTGTTGCGTGATACGCCAGTTCCACCTCTGTCCAAACGGGAATGTTGCGTCGTAATGCTTCTTGTAACAATTCGATCTGATACGGAATCCCTGGATTCTTGACGATCAAATCGATGTCATCGAGTAGTGTAAGCGGATGCCCACCATAAACCGTTTGGACATCGAGTGATGCAAGCACTGCTTGATCACTCTCGGACGGTGTTTTCCCGTCATTCACTGTCACTTCTGCACCTACGCTCGCTAAATAACGAGCGGCTGCGATTCCACTTTTCGCCGTTCCGAGAACGAGCACCTTTTGATCATTCCATTGTCGTTGTTCCATTGTTGAATCGCTCACTTTCTCTCTTCGTTTTTATCACATAAATACGTAGGCGATGAATGCCATCAAACAGCTGATTCCTGCGAATGTACCGACAATCCGCCATTCGCTCCAACCAACCATTTCAAAATGGTGATGAATCGGACTCATTTTAAAGATACGTTTCCCTGTCGTCTTAAATGAGATGACTTGTAGAATGACAGATAGTGTCTCTACAACGAAGACAATGCCGATCAAGACAAGGAGAAGTTCTAGTTTTAGGACAATCGATAGACCTGCTAGTGCGGCACCGAGTGCAAGGGACCCTGTATCACCCATGAAGATTTTTGCTGGATGAGCATTGAATAAGAGGAATCCAATTAGGGCACCAACTGCTGAGAAGGCAAAACAAGCAGCACCCACTTCATCCGCGATGAACCAACTGTACAAACCGAAGAAGAGGAATGTCGGAATCGCCGTAAATGATACGAGACCGTCTAATCCGTCTGTCAAGTTGACAGCATTCGAGAATCCGACTAACCAGAACAGAGCAACGAACGGATAGATGATACCAAAATCAAGTTTGAAGTCTGTGAATGGAATCGACAGATACGTCGCGTCACTCGTAAATCCACCACTCAACCAAACGAATAACAATCCGACGACGATTTGCCCAATCAGTTTTTGCTTCGAATTCAAACCGAGATTACGCTTCTTGACGACTTTGATGTAGTCATCGATGAAACCAATCGCACCATATGCAAGTGTTAAAAAGAGTAACGATAACTGTGTCGTTGATAAATCACCCATGACGATCGAACCAAGAACACTGACGATCATCGCGACGAGAATGACGATCCCGCCCATCGTTGGCGTTCCCGATTTGACTTGATGCCATTGAGGTCCTTCTTCCCGAATTTCCTGACCGAACTTCAATCGGTGTAGAAACGGAATTGCCTTTGGCATAACAAGTAGTACAACAAGAAATGCAAGAATAAGACTGATGAATAATGTGATCATAGCAGACACCCTTTTTCAAAAATTAGTTTTCGTTCAGATAGGTCAATATCCGTTCGAGCGCCATCCCACGTGACGCTTTCAATAAAACGATTGTTCGTTCTCCAAGCAGCGGACGCAATTGTTCAGCAGCATCTTCAACAGTTGCCGCAAATTGGATTTGGACGGATGGGTCGCTGATTCCTTCAGCAATCCACGCGCCTTTCTCCCCTACTAGAATAGCATGCGAGACCGGTAACGTAATCCGCTTTCCGACCGAGGCATGTAACAAGCGTTCCTGGTCTCCTAGTTCATACATATCGCCGAGCACGAGAACGCGCGTCGTATACCCTTCTAATGCAGTGATTGTCTCAATCGCTGCATTCATCGATGTCGGACTTGCGTTATACGCATCGTTGATGACCGCTGTCTCCTCAAAGAGCAGTCGTTCCATCCGCATTGGTGTCAGTTCAACCGCGTCGAATCCTTCTTGGATCCGGGCATCCGTCACGCCAAGCGCGCGCGCTGTCGCAATCGCGTACGCTGCATTTCGGACTTGGTGTTTTCCTAACACAGGGAGATGAAAGGCAGTACCATCGTAAGCAAAGGCTGTTCCGAGAAATGTTGCTTCTGTCGTCTCGATCCGGTACGTATTCCCAATCTGATAACCGATTTTCTCCGCTTCGACTTCTGCTAGAAGTGGTTCATCCCCATCAACGAACAGATGACCTCCTGGTTTAAGACCAGACCGAATCTCAAGCTTTGCTTTGGCGATTCCACTACGTCCACCGACTTGCTCCGCATGGGATTCACCGATGTTCGTGACGAGCGCAATATCTGGTTCAGCAAGATTCGATAAGAATTCGATATCGCCAAAACCGTTCATTCCCATTTCCAGTACGGCGACTTCCGTGTCAGCCGGCATCATGAGAATCGTTAACGGCATCCCGATATCCGAATTGAAGTTCCCTTGTGTCTTATGTGTCTTGAACGTTGTCTTGAGTACACTTTCGACCATGTCTTTCGTCGATGTCTTGCCATTCGATCCAGTGATGGCAACGATTTTTGGCGCAATCCGCATTAAGTATTGTTTAGCGATCTCTTGCAAGGCAACCAGTGGTTCATCGACTTCTAAGAAAACGACATCGATGTCCGGTCGATCAATCCCTTTCTTCCATAAGGTGACGATCGCTCCTTGATTTTTTGCGCCTTCCAGGAAGCGATGACCATCGACGCGTGCTCCTTGAATCGGAACATAGAGACCATCTTCAAGATGTGCGCGTGAATCCGTTGCGAAGTGGCGGACGACCCGATCGTCTCTGACATCAAGATGCAGCCACTCAGCAATTTGCGTAATTGTTAACATGATATATACCTCCATTCGATGACAACAAAAGAGGACGAATGCAAAAGTCAACGAATGACTCCTGTTCGTCCTCGTCTTCCTGTAGAAATCAGGAAACTTGCCCCACCGTTATTCTTTAGGTTCAGCTAGTTCGACCGTCAACTTTCCATTTTCCTTCACTAGTGTACCAGTTCGAGCTGATTGTTTGGTTACAAAACCTTTACCGATGACATCGAGCTTCAAGTCATATAAGCTGACGAGCTTTTTGACGTCTCGCTGCGACCACCCCGTCAGATTCGGCATCTTAAATGTGTTCGCTGTCTTCAGCAAGACACGTTCTCCACTGACGAATTCTTGACCACGAGACGGAATCTGCGAAACGACCTCCGCTCCATCCCCAAGGATGATTGGAACAGCTTCTTGTTCTTTCGCCAAATCCGTTGCTTGTCGAGCGCTCTTCTTGATATAGCTCGGCGTAATCTTCGCTTTGACATCCACCGAATCTTTTTGCGTTTCCGGTTGAATGCTCCGGTACTGTAATGCTGTATTCATGACACTTTTGAACACCGGACTCATGATGAGTGGTCCTGAAACCGATGATTCATTTTTTGACGGACGATCGACCGCGATGTACATGATCAATTCCGGATCATCTTTTGGTGCCATGCCGATGAACGAGTGAATGAATTTTCCTTGAATGTATTTTCCGTTCTCAGAAATTTGAGCTGTACCGGTCTTACCGATGACACGGTAGTCTTTCAACTTGTACATTTGACCCGTTCCGATTTTACTGTTGACGACACCGTCCAGTGCATCCCGCGTCGCTTTGGCCGCTTCTGCCGAAATTGGCTTACCGACGACTTCTGTTTTCGCTCGGTACGGTGCTTTATCCGTATGATCGGCTTTTTGGATGATATGCGGTTTGACCATTTCACCGTCACCGGCAATTGCTGTTGCCCCTTGGAGTAATTGCATTGGTGTGACTGCAGTTGATTGTCCCCATGAAGTGATGAGCGCATTCAGCGGTTTTGACAAATCAGACTGACTGTTTACTTCTCCCGAGATGTCTATACCCGTTCGTTGGTCAAAATGAAACTTCTTAAAGTATTCTTTATACCGTTCGATCCCAAGTTTTTCTGCTGTCAACTTCGAGAACATGACGTTCGAGGAGTGATAGACGCCCTCGATCATCGGAATTGTGCCCCAACCAACATCATTGTAATCCTTGATGACCGTTCCTTTGTAATTATAGCTACCCGATTTATACTTCTCGTTCGGACGGAAGACTCCAGCATCAATCGCTGCTGCAAGCGTAAAAATCTTCATCGTTGAACCCGGTTCGAATCGTGAGGATACGGCGAAGTTCGTAAAATCTTTCATATCACGTAAATTCGGGTTGAACGATGGTCGATCCGCCATGGCAAGGATTTCACCAGTCTTCGCATCCATGACGATACCCGTTGCGTTTTTCGGCTTATACGTGTTGTACATTTTTTGCATCTGTTTCTCAAGCGACTGTTGAATGCGATGATCGATTGTCAAGTACAGATTTGATCCGTCCTTCGGTTCATTCGAGACACGTGAAGAACCTTGGATCAACGGATTACCACTCCGGTCTTTCTCAAAGACGCGTGCACCGTAAGACTCACTCAAGGCATTATCATACTGTTTTTCGATCCCCATTTGTCCCTGTAACGCGACACGACCATTCTCCTCGGTGATCTTTTGGACGAATCCGAGTGTATCGGACAAGAAGATACCGTTCGGATAGTATCGTTTTGGCTCTTCGATCATCCGAATTCCAGGGAGTTTTAACTTGTCGATCTTCTCTTTTTGATCGAGTGTTAAGTCATTTCCCTTTTTCCCGAATTCGATTTGCGAACGTTCTTTGTTCTCAATCAAATAGGTTTCCAGTTCCTTCGTCGTCATTCCAAGTATCGGCGCAAGACCTTCAGCCGTCTTTTTGAAGTCGACGATCGTCTCATCCGGATCCTTGACGCCACCTAGTCGGTAAATACCAATCAGGTGATACGACGGAACATTAATGGCGATTGGAGAACCGAGACGGTCAAAAATTTCACCGCGTTCTGCCCCAAGCGTCTCCTGGGACTCCCATCGCTTTTTCTCAGCATAGGCAATCATATCTTCCCCATGGAATTGTTTGGTTGTCGCTAAGTATAAAAATCTGCCAATAAACACAAAAAAGAGAGTAGCAAATATCACCATGATAAAGGCTACTCTCCAACGGGATTTTTTCAGTGGATTCATTTAGGAATCACCTTGATGTTCCCTTTACGCATATCAAGACCCTGTTCTTTTGCAATCTTATAAATCCGTTCCGGAGAGCTTAAGTTCGTGACCTCTAGTTGTAAACGTTCATTTTCTTTTTTGAGTGACTGTGTGACTTGGTTTTCTTTCGCTAAGTCACGACTGACATTGTACGCCTCGTTGTGCGTACTGATCGTCAAACTCCCAAATAACACAAGACCACCAATCATCGCACTGTATAAGAATTTTTCAAAGGGATACAAGCGATACTTCGGACGGACGGCGACGCGACGTGCGATATCTTCCGTCTTCCGTGGTTCCTGAACAGGTTGTTGACGAACGGGTTGAACCGTTTGGACCGATTTACGAAGTGGTTCTGCCATTGGAATGCTCCTCTCAAGATTCTTTCATTTTTTCAGCGATTCGTAATTTTGCCGATCGAGCGCGACGATTATCATCCAGCTCTTCGACACCAGCTGTAATCGGCTTGCGTGTGACGAGTCGGAGTTCGGGTTCCATCTCGACCGGTATCATCGGCAATCCCGGTGGAAGCTCCGGTAGTGATGATTTTTCTTTGATCGCCTGTTTACACATACGATCTTCAAGTGAATGGAACGTAATGACACATAAACGTCCACCAACCCGTAACACATCAATTGCTTGGTGTACCGCACGGTCAAAGACGTTCAATTCGTCATTGACGGCGATTCGGATCGCTTGGAACGTCCGTTTCGCAGGGTGACCACCTTTACGTCGTGCTGGTGCTGGAATCGCATCCTTGATCAATTCGACGAGTTCGAACGTCGTCTCAATCGGTTGCTCTTCCCGCGCTTTTTCGATTTTGCGTGCAATTTGTTTTGAGAACTTCTCTTCCCCGTATGTAAAGAAGATACGTACGAGATCATTGTAAGACCATTCATTGACGACTTCGTAGGCAGAAAGTGGAGAAGATTGATCCATACGCATGTCAAGACGTGCATCGTGATTGTAACTAAATCCCCGTTCCCCTTCGTCTAATTGTGGTGAAGAGACACCAAGATCGAATAAGATGCCGTCTACTTTCTCGACGCCATGTGCTGCTAATTGCTCTTTTAGATAAGCAAAATTACTCTTTATTAAAGTAAAGCGACCTTCATACGCCGCGAGACGTTCTGCTGCATGAGCAAGGGCGACATCATCTTGATCAAATGCGTATAGATGACCTGTCGTCAGTTGTTTGACGATCTCTTCGCTATGTCCTGCTCCACCTAATGTACAATCGACGTAAATACCGTCGGGTTTAATCGCGAGTCCTTCGATTGACTCCCATTTCAATACCGTTTCATGCTCAAACATGTCCTGCCTCACCTTTCACTGTCCTTGAAGGACGTTACTCTTTTTCAATGTATCACATTCTCTCATGAAAACGTTACGAAAATGAGACAGTTTCCTTGATTTATTTAACTTTTGTGTAATTTTCGCTAAAAAATCAAAAAAACCTGCTTGTTTCAGCAGGTTTAAAGGAAAATTTTCAGTTGTTCAGCCGCATTTGCCTCATAAGCGTTCCTTAAGTCCCGAACAAAATCAGGACCATGATGATTCAACCACGGTAAGATGGAGTGAATCCTTTCTTGTGGCGCTCCATCCGGTAGCAAATGATAGGCCGTTTCTTTATACTGTCGCGTCTGTCGATCAAATTGACGTCGATCTTCTGCTAACAAACTAGCAATCGATTGTTCGAGTTGTTTCTTGATTTTCTCACTCTTACTCGAAGTTCGCAGTAGCTGATGTTCGAGCGAAAGAAACTCGGAGACGAAGCTATCTTTCAGCATCGCTGCCGTCTGCAGGCGCCCTGTCATCTGCTCTTCCGAATAGACGGGAATCGGAACGCCTGACCGGACGATCTCTTCGAGCGACACGTCGAGTTTCATAAGCCGTTTTTCATCGCTATGACGCACGAGTAATCCGCCCATACGAGGGATCAATAACGGCATCGTCCACTTCAGATGGTGAAACAGTGGGCGTAAGCGCATCCAGTAAGCTAATTCTCCCGGTCCACCAATGTAGGCAAGCGTCGGGAACAGATAATCCTGCATCAATGGTCGGGTCACGACACTGTTTGAGAATCGTTCCGGACTGGCGTACAGTAACGCGATCAATTCAAGTTCTGTATACTGCTTCCCTTGTTTCGTCTCAAATCCGCTTGCTGTCGGATAAAGCAACTGACGACCGTGATCATCGATGAAAAGATGCGCGGCCTCCTCGTTCAAGAATGTGTCGGGTAATTCTTTCGTCTGTGTTATTCCGTCCGTCAATGCCTGTCTGAATTCCGCATTGTCTTGAATCAATCGTTCAAAAAACGGAATCTCGAGTTCACGGACAGGGTGTGTATCAGCATCAAAGAAGACGATATCGAAATCGATCAATTCGCCGATTAATTGTGAGAAAAACATGCCATACGATCTACATTCTTCAACGAGTTGTTTCAGCCTCGCAACTAATCGTTTCGTGTGGATCGTCTCCGGCATTGCCCGGAACGTTTCTTCAATGATTTCTAGAAGTGCCGGCTGATCAAAAGACAAGCGACTGACCGAGCGGGCAATCGTTTCCGCAGGGGAGACTGCGATTTTTCGCGTTTGAAAATCTGCTGTCGGAACATAAACATGATTGATCTCATCAAAATCGTGATCTTCGGTCGCGAGCCAAAAAATCGGAACGACAGGGCGATCAAGTGTCGCTTCCGCCTGCTGCGCGACCTTAAGACAGGTCAACAGTTTATAGATGGCATATAATGGTCCGCCAAAGATGCCGGTTTGTTGCCCTGTGACCACAGCTTGTGCCTCACCTGTACGAAGTTTCGCGACACGCTCCCGCAATCGCTCCGTCATATTTGGATTTTGGCGTTCGAGTTCGTCCGTTAGCGCCGCAAGATGCGGATAGTGACGCTCTTCAAGTAAGCGGCTTCTCGACGCTAAACCACTCGTTCCGAGGTGATCGACATATGTTAAGAATTCTTCTCGTGAAGCACGATGCATCAGCGAGTTGTCATCATATAAGGCTTCAAATGGTTGTACCTTCAAACAAAATCCCTTCTTTCTTACCTAACTCGTCAGCTGATGAACAGTTGACGTATACCGAGCACGAACAACACGAAATGAACGGGTAACGCTAGCAAGATGATGATCCGCCAACTGTGCCGAATCATTTGTCTTAAATCGACATCAAGTTGCCGAATCCGTTGCCAGAGCGCGTTCAACGCAAACACTACCAACACGACGATGACGATCCATCCTAAGTAATTTGTTCCGGTCAAGGCAATCAATGCGACATGAATGGCATATAGAACAATGAATGTCCCAACGTCGAGTGCGAATCGGACTGCCTTCCCGTGTTTTCGAAACAGAAGTAAAAAGATGAGATACAACGCAAGTAGGCTGAATAAAGGAAAAATGATGAAGACCGTCACTGCGGACCCTCCCTCTGTTTGATCTGTTCATAATAAAAAGATAAACGTGGCGTCGCAGTCGTCGCCTGACGTAACGCGTATCCAAGTATCGGTTCCACTTCTGTTTGGCGTCCTTGCTCAAGATCTCGTAACATCGAAGAACGATTTTTACTCGTGTTCTCCATGATTCGCTCGATTTCGGAATAAGTAATGCTATGATTCGGAAAAATCGTCTGCATTTCGTCAAATAATTGACGTGCTTCTTGTCGATAAGGCATTTCTAACAAGGAGCCATTCTCAACACCGTAATATGCCGTCACTGGATTGATGACGACGTTGATGAACAGTTTCGTCAATAAGACCGCTTCCATATCCGACTCGAATTCAAAACGGAGCTGTATTGACGACAAGTTCGAAATTTCTTGATTTCCGTAGCGGATGCGTCCTTGTCCAGTATGCCTGACTTCAAACGGCGCAGTGCGCATGGCTCCATGTTCGACGACACCGAATAAGACTTGCGGCAATTGCTCTTTCCATTTCAAATGATCCATTCCATTTTGCAGGAACATGACGGGACACGTCAGCCGTTTGAGGAATGGAATCACACTTTTTATATCATACGACTTTGTCGCTACAAACACCAAGTCTTCTGACTCGAGTCGATCAATCTTCCGGATTCGTACAAGTCGACTTGCCTGTCCATCGCGAATGATCGAACGTTCCTCTTCTTGTTCTTGTCGAGTATAGAGCGTGACTGCATGCTCTTCCGATAAATAAGAGGCAAACAATAAACCGATGGCTCCCGCGCCAATGATTCCAACGTTCATCTTCATCATTTCCCCTTTCATGAAAAAAGCGACCCCAAAACCGATTTCTCGATTCGAAGGTCGCTTTTATACCGATCAATCAGCTTACTTGCTGACGATTTCTTTACCTTTGTACGAGCCACATGCTTTACAAACACGGTGTGAAAGTTTCATTTCACCACAGTTTGGGCACTCGACCATACCTGGTACACGGAGTTTGAAATGAGTACGGCGAAGACGTTTGCGTGTTTTCGACGTTCTGCGGAATGGTACTGCCATCGTTGTCCACCTCCTTGAAAAAATACACTCGCCTTTACTTCAGAAATCAGGAATCCTGATCTTTTTTAAAGAACTGAGCGAGACCCGCGAGTCGCGGATCGATTTTTGGTTCGGTTTCCTCTGGATCCTCTTCAGAAAGAATCGTCCAGCCTTCCCCCTCAACCAACTGATTCTCTTCATCATCCCCATGCACTTGCACTGGCACATGAAGTAAAATCAATTCTTGCACGAGCGGTCGAAGATCGACCGTATTCCCGATCGGCACGTTGATGTCATCTGCTTCGTTCGAAACAGCATCAACCTCGAGCAGGAATGGCTCGATGGATTCAATCTCGAATGGATAAGCGACGTCATTTAGCGTCCGGGCATCCGGAAGCGTCATTTCGCCGGTAATCCGGAGATTGAATATTAATTGATTCGATGTAAACGATGCATTTGCACGAACGTGCACAGGTTGCACCGCCCGGATATCCGGATGGAGGGCGACTAGCTCATTGAGCTCGATCGTCTCGTTAACCTGAAGTTGACCCAGATTGCGCAATTTATTCAATTGCATCAGGGACCATTTCATCCGAATCACCTCAATTGCAACAATATGAATTATAGAGAGGACATCTTGTTTTGTCAATGTTTTTTCTTTACACTGAAATCGCTAGAGAACGAACACTTTTGGACGTCTTTATCCATATTACCGCACTTAATTCGGTTTGCAAAGGAGAAAGTTTTCATGAGGATGACAGCTATCATTTCAGAGTACAATCCGTTTCATAATGGACACTATTATCAAGCGACGACAGCACGACGGGAAACAGATGCCGACGTCATCGTCGCCATCATGAGCGGGACGTTCATGCAACGTGGGGAGCCCGCTTTTACAGACAAATGGACACGTGCTCAAGCAGCAGTCGCAAGTGGTGCCGTTGATCTCGTTCTTGAACTCCCCTTTTATTTTGCCGTCCAACGCGCAGATCGGTTTGCGCTCGGTGGGGTGACGATCGCTGAAACGATCGGTTGTGAGTCGCTTTCGTTCGGAAGCGAATGTGGAGACATCCATCCCTTTTTGCATGCGGCAGCGGAACAAATTGAAGAGATTCCTGCATATAAGCAAGCGTTACGTGACGGATTAACAGCTGGTCTTTCTTCTGCTCATGCTGCTAGTCAAGCGTTCAAGAGTGTCTCACAGACGCTTGATTTGACACAACCGAACAATACACTTGGTTATTATTATGCTCGCGCCGCGAAGACCGTTTTGCTTCATACGACCAAACGAATTGGAAGTGGCTATCATGACCTATCAACCGGAGCTATCATGAGCGCCACTGCGATACGCGCCCATTACCAGACGCACGGTCAGCTGCTCGCACTTCCCGAACAGACGGAGGACGTCCTGACAAACGCCTCTTTCGCTCATTTTTCGCACTATTATCCATGGATTCGACAACGCCTATTGACGACTCCCGTATCTGAGTTGATACGAATCGCCGGAATTGATGCTTCACTAGCTCCTCGTCTCATTGAAAGTGCCAAACAAGCAGAGACGTTCGATTTCTTTTTAAATCACGTCAAAACACGTCGTTATACGCGTACGAGCCTGCAGCGTGCCCTTGTCTATCTGTTGACTTCAACGACAACGGAAGAGATCGCACGGATTGATTATGACCATGTTGATTTCGTTCGCCCCCTCGCTTTTTCAGAACAAGGACGACTGGCACTTAAGAGTATTAAAACGCGTGTCCCTGTTTTAAGTACCTTCACGAGCCATCCTTGGCTAACGAAAGAAAGCCAAGTGACAGCTGCATACGCACTGCCCTTGGCTCGCTACGACGCGTTGCTCGAACACCGTCGTTTTCCTTATTTCGCTGGAAGTTCTTCTAAATAATCAATCGCATCTTCAACTGTCTTGATCGGAACGAGCTTCATGTTCGTTCCGAGTTTTTTAATGGATGGTTTTGCTTCTTTGTAGTTCTCTCCTGCTGGTACGAACATGATTTCAGCTTCTGCCTCGTCAGCAGCGACGACCTTTTGCCACGCTCCACCGATCGGTCCAACTTTACCACCTTCTTCAATCGTCCCTGTACCGGCAATCTTATGTCCTTTCGCCAAATCACCCGGCGTCAATTGATCATAGATTTCAAGCGTGAACATCATCCCGGCAGAAGGACCACCGACATCCTCAATCTGAAACTTAATAGTGGGGTCCGTCGTTACGTTTGAGATCGGTAATGGTTCATAAATACCAAGTCCGACACGTTTGACTTCTTTCGACAACTGATCCACCCGAATCGTCGTCTTCTTGATTTCCGATTTACGCGTGAACTGAATTGGAACAGCTGTTTTTGCTTTTTTCGATTGAATCGTCTTCATGAATCCGTCAAACGACGTAATCGGTTTTCCGTCGACGCCCGTGATTCGGTCCCCAGCCTTTAGTTTTCCTTCGGCTGGACCTCCTGGAATGACACCGGACACGTAAACTCCTTTAAAGTCGATATCGACCTTTTTATCAGCTAATTCATAGGCCTCGATCGTCGCATTATGTTGTGCTTCTTCCATGTATAGTTTCTGACGTGTTTCATACTGTGCGTCTGACTCACCGTCGTACAAATAATCACTTACACTAGATGTTTCAGAAAACGGCAGGAAGAGGCTTTCTACGAGGAAGTAAGGGGTTGCCCGACGTTGGGCGATCGTCAGCATCATCAAATCGCCTGGCTCCTTGTCCCCCCCAGACACATCAATCAAATCTTCCGTCGATGTCGCATCACCTGGATAGGAGATGAAATACGGAAGTGGCACGAAAAACACGAGCAAGGCAGCAATGACCGCTGCTAAGGCCGGTTTCCAAGCTTTCATCACAGTTCTCCTCTCGTATATCTCTGACGTAGCGCCTCTTCAACGGATGGCGGTACGAGATCAACGACGGAAGCCCCGTATTTAGCTGCTTCCTTGACGATCGAAGAACTTAAGAAGGAATATTGATTGTTCGTCATCATGAACAGTGTCTCGATTTGATCATTCATCTTTTTGTTGATGGATGCGACCTGCATTTCATACTCAAAGTCCGAGACCGCTCGTAGTCCGCGGACGATTGCAGTTGCGCCGACTTCCTCCGCATAATCGACAAGCAATCCATTGAAGGAATCGACCTTGATATGTGGTAGATGCGACGTCACATCTGCAATCAACTCCATCCGTTCCTCAACAGAAAAGAGCGGTTGCTTCGAAGAATTGTTCAATACGGCAACGATGATCTCATCAAAAATCGGAACAGCCCGCTCAATGATGTCTAAATGTCCGTTCGTGATTGGATCAAAGCTCCCTGGGCAAATGGCGATTCGTTTCATACGTGGTCTTCCTCCGCTTCCATGAATTCATATAACGTGATTGAGATGACAGCGGAATAACGAAGTCGACGAACGACCTCTAGCCGTCCGATTCGGTCCGGTAATACAACAGCAGAGTCATGTTCACACACGATGACACCATTGTCTGTCAGCATGTCGTGTTGCTCTATGTACGTGACGTGTTCCGTCAATCGTTCTTTTGCATAGGGTGGGTCTAAATAAATCAATTTAAACGGCTTTTCGGAGGCTAGTTCCGTCAAGGCGATCGTAACATCTTTTTTCAACACACGTGCTTGATCCGTGTAGTGTGTCGTCCGTAGGTTATCTTGAATGGTCTGGATAGCTTTATGGTGTTGGTCGACGAATACCGCCTCATCGCATCCTCTTGAAAGAGACTCGATGCCGAGACCTCCGCTACCGGCAAACAAATCAAGCGCTCGCCCTCCGTTGAAATAAGGACCGATGACGTTGAATAACGATTCTTTTACTTTATCCGTCGTCGGTCGTGTCTGATCGCCTGGAACAGCCTTTAACCGTGTTCCCTTCCGTTCTCCTGAAATGACTCGCATTTCCTTCATTCCTTTCAACAAAGAAGCGACGAGGATGTCCTCATCGCTCCATGGATTATGCTTCTTCTTGCATTTTTCCTTTTTTGTTCGCGAACGTCTCCGTGATGAACGGTCGTTCTGATCGTTTGATCGATTCGACGAACGGGAGAGTCGAAATGACTTCCATCACCTGTTCATGCTGATCTAAATCGACATACAGATGAACGTATCGTTCACGTTTAGACGTAAAGTAGACGTTCCCGTAACGGCGCAATTGACGGGATGCTTTCATCGCATTGACATAGACGATGAGTCCCACTCGTTCCTTGATCACGCCAGCCTACCCCCTTCATCTTCGTTATCCGCTACAGCTGCAGCTGCCACCGGTTGAACAGCCTCCGGCACATCCTTGATCAAAGAATGGATTCCCCGTTGGTACTTTGATTTGCGGTGATACTTCTCCAGCGAGCTTCAGACTGATTTGCCCGAGTAACGTCTCGAGTTGTTTTTCCGCTTTTTTAAACTGCGCGACTTCTTCTTGTAAATCAAGTCGCCGTTTGACTTCGTGGACCTTTTTCGTGATCGTCTGATAGTCAGGGTGATATCGTCCGAATCGTTGTACGAGTTCGTAGTCTTCCTTGACTTGATGAAAATCGCGAATGACAGTCTGTGCCTCTACTGACTCTTGCTGTGCTTGTTTCGCACATCTATATGCTTGCCCCGTTTCACTTTGAGCGAGAGATCGAATGAGGTCTTCCGCTGCGTTGATGAGGTCAATCGTCTTATCGGTATATATCACAACGAATCTCCTCCTTAACTTTACCATCTTATCATAACATTTCTCTCCCTCCTAGCCCGTTGAATTGTGTATAATTTGTTCAGAAGGAAGGAATGAACTTTATGCAACTGCTCTCTTTTAATATGTTCCGGACGATTGGAATCAAGACGGAACATGCCAAATCAGATTATCACTTTGATTCCTTGAAAAAGATTGAACAGGCGGATGTCGTCTTGTTCCCGGAATACTGGCAAATCCACTCGATCATCTATGGAATGAAGAAGCCGATTTTTCCATCTGCTGCTACGTTCCACCTAGGTCATGACAAGATTGAGATGACTCGGATTTTTCAGACCGTCATTCCGGATAATATCCCTCGAACAGGCATCTACGGGAAAAATGAGTTCACGGTCGATCGAGTCTTACGTGAATTTTCGTTTCCGTTCGTCGCTAAGACAGTCCGTAGCTCGATGGGGCAAGGTGTCCATCTCATCAAAAACGAAGCGGACTGGAAGAAATACACGGATACCCACGAGACGTTCTACATCCAAGAGTACATTCCGAACGAAAAGGATTTACGTGTCGTCGTCGTCGGTGATCAAGTCCTCGCTGCGTATTGGCGCGTCGGTGGTGCACAGTTCTTAAATAACGTTGCTCAAGGTGGCGTCCTTGATTTCGATGATGTGCCACAAGGTGCAATTGATTTCGTGCTCGCGCTTGCGAAACAGCTTGATATCGATCACGCTGGTTTTGATCTTATCATCCGCGACGGACAATGGTACGTTCTCGAGTTCAACGTCTTCTTTGGTGGTGAAGGACTTAATCACCTCGGCATTCATGCACCAGATACGATCCTTGAGTACGTTGAACGAAAATACGGAAGTTCATGAATTCTTCAAAATGACTTCACAACTTTTACGTCATCGTTTCATTCATTATGGTATGATAGTTTGGAAAGACTAGTATCTACTAGCAAACTGGGGTATAGGGGGATTCAAACATGAAGTTTGAACAATATGGCATCGAAGGCAAGGAACTGAAGTTCGGTCTTCTTGAAACAATTATGGATCATCACCGTTTCGTTCGCGAAGGACAATGGGATTACGAACGTGCGATGTACGACATGAAATACGAAAAACAATCAACAGGCGAAGTATTCTATCTCCGTGTTCCTGTCTATGCGATCCAAGGCGAGATTGAAGACCGCCATGCTGTCGTCCGTATGATGACACCACTTCTAGGGAAACACTACTATCCACACGGTGTCGAGTATGATGAGACGTTCCCTCCGGAAATCGTCAAGGACTGCGAACGTCGTTTAGCAGCATTGCTCGAAACACTCGAAAAATAAGATCCACACGTAGAGGTTCCAAATTAAGGAGCCTCTATTTTTTGTTCTTCATTCCAAACAAAAAAGCTAACGACCTCGCATCATCCACGAAATCATTAGCTGTTCTGTCCACCTGATTGTTATTCTTTAATACGCGCGAAACCGCTTTTAACGCGCGACGAATTGTACATAAGATACGACATCGTCTCCGAGCTGAATCCCAAGCTGCTCGCGTACATGAAGATAAAGCGCGTGAAGTGACGTTGCCGGTGCATTGACCTTTACGCTAAATGCAATCTCTTCCCGGTCCATCCGTTTGATCCGGGAGTGATGGATTCCATAATCCTCGATCGCACAAGCAAGTAATTCCTCGATGGCTTGAATAGAGACGGTAACATCTCCTTGCAAGTACTCTTCATAAGTCATCTACCTTCACTCCTTTGCTAATTGTGTGACCGAAGACATGACCTCTTCTAAGTCGACCGGTTCATCCGGCGTCTTCGCCATCGAAGAGATCGCCCGTACTTTATTCTCACGGTCCAAAATGAACATTTGTGTTCCGTGAGTCACTAAGCCACTCTCAGCTTTTGAGTAATAGAAATTCAACTGACGTGTCAGACGATCGATGACGACTGGATCTCCCGTCAATACTTTCCATCCTTTAGCATCCGCTTCAAAGTTCGAAGCATACTTTTTCAGGACTTTCGGTGTATCCACTTTTGGATCAACCGTCACAGCGACGAGTTCGACGTCATTTCCGTATAACTCTTCACTCCGAAGCTTCTTCTCAAGCTTTCGGTAATCATTCAATGTCAGCGGACAAATATCAGGACAGTTCGAGTAGAAGAACGTCAACACTTTGACTTTTCCGTCTTCTGAATTGAATGATTTTCCGTCTACGGCATTCGTTAATTCAAATGGCGTCGGTTCAGCGATGACAGGTAACTTTTCTTTCATGAAGAAATAATAATATCCCCCGGCTGCCGCAACTAAGATGAGGACGACGGCAGCGACCGTCAAGTAACTGTTCTTTTTCAAGTTGGCTCCCCCTTAATGACTCCAGATCGCCCGGAATACGTTCGTCGTCTCACCCGGATCGTAGACGACATATAATAAGCAATACACGATCACACCGGTGATGGCCGTCAAAAACCAAATGATCGAAGCAACTGGTCCGATTTTACGGTGACGTGCAAAGTTCTTCTTATACGCGTGATAGAGTGCCATCAAACCGAGCACCCCACCTGATGTCGCAAGAAGGATGTGGAAGATCAAGAATCCTGTGTAGTAGGCTTTGACAGACTCTGGACCGCCAAAGGCTGTGTTGCCGAGCAGAATCGTCCGCAAGGCATACATGATGAAGAATAATAAAGCGAGTGCAGCTGCAATCGTCATCACGGTTTGGTGAGCTTTCATGTTACGACGCGTTTGGGCGATCAAAAACCAGCCAATCGCTACGAAAATCGCACTGATGACAATCAGCGATACACAAATCAACGGCAAATAACTCATGTTCCAACTTCCTCCAATTTAATCCGCTTTTGGTGTGAAGGACATGCCTTCATCCACGGCAGTACTTTTTGAACGGCGCACCCATGTAAAGAAGGTCAGTCCGAAGAATAGACCATACACGAGTTCTTGACCGAGCTTCATGAGGACACCACCAAAGCGTTGGTCCTCTAATAAGTCATCTGTCGTTCCGAGCAATCGTTCCAGGTTCAATCCGCTTAAATCATTGTTAGGCATACAGTAAGCGAGTACTTTCGCGAATGTTGCCGGATCCTGATACGCTTGATACTGAAAACTTTGACTGAAGATCATGAAGGCACAGGCAGGTGTCAACAACACACCGTTCGCGACGATATAGACCATCTTCTTCAGGTCAGACAAACTATCGTTTTCGTTGACGGGTGCAATGATCGGATACCACATCGTCATGCTCAAGAAAATAAGTGTTCCATGGAACAGACGGTGAACGGTATAGTTCGTCAGGACATAATCAAAAATAAATGGCATATGATAAAACGTAAACAAGGCATTAAAGACGACGAGTGCAATCAACGGCTTGACGAAGAAACGAAGAATCCTCCCAAGATACGGTATATTGAACAAGCGCTTATAAAGCCACTCTGGTAGTGCAATCAACAAGAGCGGCGGTGCGACCATATAGACGAATACCATCTGCAGCATGTGTGCTGAGAACGTGATATGTGCTAGCAGGTCTAACGGACTTCCAAAACCGATGTAAAAAACGATCAATGCCGCGAGCATCGAAAACTTTTGCCCAAGCGTTGTTTCCGGCTCGTCCGGACGACGCAGCTTTTCTGTCACGACAGCATATAGGATATACAATCCAACGAGTATCAACGCATAATATGGACTCCATAAGACAGTCCATTCGAATTGCGAAAGTGCTCCCCTTAAATTGCCTAACATATTTCTTCACCCCGTTCCTTTCTCTTACAAACTAAGATTACCGTTCCCCTATTTCATTGTAAAGGTTTCTCATAAAACGATTCCAAAATAAAAGACCATCCTGCTAAACGTTAGCAGAATGGTCACATTTCTTACCAGATCAACAGACGGAGTGTCGCGACGATCGTCAAGGCGACGAAGATGCCAAGACCCATCATGACTTTGATCCATGTGTTGCCTTTATTGTTCATATGCATGAACATGTAAAGCTGAAGGTAAACCTGAACGATTGCCATGATGATCAGGAAGCCGCCAGCTGCCCAGTGCGGCATGAGATCAGCCATGACAGCACCGAAAGCGATGAGCGTCAAGAAAATCATGAGTGCGAAACTGATGAGTTGCAGTTGTGTCTCACGACCACGTTCTGCTTTCATCTCAAGCTCGATTTGATTGCGCGTAAGTTGCGGTTCGTGTTTTTCCATCTTATTTCACCATCCCCATGAGGTAGACGACTGAGAAGATAAAGACCCAGACGACGTCAATGAAGTGCCAGTAAAGACTTGAAACATAGTACTTCGGCGCATTCACGACCGTGATGCCACGGTTCCAGTTGCGGATGAGCAATGTCGAGATCCAAAGAAGACCGAATAAGACGTGCGCACCGTGGAAACCGACGAGAGTGTAGAAGGCAGAACCAAATGCACTCGACGTGAATGTATGACCGATGTGGTAGTAGTGATTGAACTCATAAATCTCACCCGCTAAGAATGCTAGTCCAAGAACAAGTGTGATAATCAACCACATTTTCATCTTCTTGACATCATTACGTTTCATCGCCATCATCGCAAGAACACTTGTCAACGAACTTGTCAAGAGGAGCATCGTCATGATGAAGACGAGACCCATTTCGAAGATGTCATAACTGCGTAGACCTTCTTTAGCACCGGAGTTATGAAGTCCGATGTATGTTCCGAAGAGAGAGGCGAACAAAGTCGTCTCTCCTCCAAGGAAGAACCAGAAGGCTACATATTTATTCTTACCCTCAAGTGTTGCTTTTTCAACATGATCCGGAATACCCGTGATCGGGTTGTTTGGTACTGAATGATGACCCATCTTACTTCGCCTCCTTTTCTGCTTCAAGGCGTAGATCTTCTTCGACGACTGATTTCGGGATGTAGTATCCTTCATCGTCGATCCAAGAACGGAAGAACATCGCGATGAATGTCATCGCAAGACCGATCAAGGCAATGACCAGACCGACAGTACCGTAATCTAGGCGAAGAATGAATCCAAGACCTGCAAGGAACAGACCGACTGACATAACGAACGGCAAGATCGAGTTGTTCGGCATGTGGATATCACCGACTTCTTCCGAAACAGAGACTGTTTTGTTACCTGCCATTTTTTCGAGCCAGTACGTATCTAAACCTTTGACGAGTGGAATTTGTGCGAAGTTGTATTCTGGAGTTGGAACAGGAAGTGTCCACTCAAGCGTACGTCCATCGCCCCATACGTCGCGTTTTACATATTCTTTTGACATCAATGCGGCAACGATCGAGATGACGAGAATGATCGTCGACACACCCATGAAGGCTGCACCGATTGAAGAAAGTAAGTTCATTGTTTCCCAGCCTTGGTTTGGCAAGTACGTGAAGACACGACGTGGCATACCTGTAAGACCAAGAATATGTTGTGGGAAGAATGTCAAATGGAAGCCGATGAAGAACAACCAGAATTGAATTTTACCCCAGAACTCGTTGAGTTGTTTCCCGAACATGAGTGGGAACCAGTAGTAAAGACCTGCGAAGAGACCAAAGACGACCCCACCAACGATAACGTAGTGGAAGTGGGCAACGACGAAATAACTGTCGTGGTACTGATAATCGGCAGGTGCTACTGAAAGCATGACCCCTGTCATACCACCAACAAGGAATGATGGAATGAAGGCGACCGAATAAAGCATCGCGACTGGGAACGTCAACTTCCCGCCCCATAGCGTAAAGAGCCAGTTGAAGATCTTGACCCCTGTCGGTACAGCGATCGCCATCGTCGCTACTGCGAAGATCGCGTTCGCAACCGGACCGAGACCGACTGTGAACATGTGGTGAACCCATACCATGAATCCGAGGAAACCGATCAACATCGTCGCAAAGACCATCGTCGTGTATCCGAAGAGACGTTTACGAGCAAACGTAGGGATGATTTCAGAGAAGATACCGAATGCCGGTAAAATCAAGATGTAAACTTCCGGGTGACCGAAGATCCAGAAGAGGTGTTCCCAGATGACGATGTTCCCGCCCGCTGCCGGGTCAAAGAAATGCGCTCCGAAGAGTCGCTCGAACGTCAAGAGGAACAATCCAACCGTAAGTGGTGGGAATGCGAAAACGATCAAGGCAGAAGCAACGAATGCTGTCCATGTGAAGAGCGGCATCCGCATCAGTTTCATACCTGGTGCACGCATGTTCAAAATCGTAACGAGGAAGTTGATCCCCCCCATAAGTGTACCGAAACCAGAAATCTGTAACCCGAGTGAGTAGAAGTCAACACCAAGCGACTCTGGTACTGTCGAGAGTGGTGCGTAAGCTGTCCAACCTGCGTTTGGCGCAGCGCCGAAGAACCATGAAAGGTTCAGTAAGACTCCACCAAAGAAGAACAACCAAAAACCAAGTGCATTTAAGAATGGGAACGCAACATCGCGTGCTCCGATTTGAAGCGGTACTGCTGCGTTCATGTAACCGATCAACATCGGCATCGCTGCCAAGAAGATCATCGTCGTACCGTGCATCGTGATCAATTGGTTAAAAAGTTCACCGCTGACGAAATCGTTCATCGGTTTAATCAATTGAAAACGAATCATTAGGGCTTCTACGCCACCAACTAGAAGGAAGAACAATCCAGAGATGATGTAGAGAATCCCGATTTTCTTATGGTCGACTGTCGTTAGCCAGTCCATGATGCCGCTTTTTTTCTGCGGCATACCCATAGTATGTGTCCCCACTATGATTCCCCCTTAAAAAATTATTGGAGCTTTTTGTCCAATAGATAATCTGCCAATTCGCTCAATTCTTCATCGCTGATCTTATCTTCAGAGAATCCAGGCATTTTTGTACCTTGTTTCTCTTTTTGTGGATCGCGAATCCATTTTTCGAGGTTTTCTTTATCATGCTTGAGGTAACCCGCGATACGCTGACGATCACCGAAGTTCGTCAAGCTAGGTGCGACTTTCCCGCCGCCATGACAGCTGAGACAGTTCTGGGCGTAGACTTGCTCACCAGTCGTCCAGTTCTTTTCATTCTTTTTATCAAGCTGTTTTGTTTCTGCTTCTTTTGCAGATTTCATGTCTTTCAACCATTTGTCATAGTCATCCTGCTCCATCGCAACGACTTTAAAGTCCATCAATGCGTGAGAAGGACCACACAACTCGGCACACTTACCGTAGTACGTGCCTGCTTCTTTTGCTTGTAACCACATTTCGTTATCAAGACCTGGGTTTGTATCTGTCTTACCAGAAAGAGCCGGTACCCAGAATGAGTGAATGACGTCTTTAGACGTCAAGTTAACCGCAACACGTTTACCGACTGGGATGACAAGTTCTTGTCCTGTCGAAACACCTTTGTCTGGATATTCGAATTCCCACCAGTAAAGGTTCGCTGTAACGTTGATTTGTTCGTTTTTCTTCGCTTCTTTTGCATCCGCAAGTTCAACCGTTGTTTTGATCGTCGGAATTGCAAGAACGATCAAGAGAAGGATCGGAATAACTGTCCAGATGATTTCAAGCGTGTGGTTCCCTTCGACTTGCTTCGGAACCGTGTTATCACCTGATTTACGACGGAATTTCATAAGTACGTAAATATAAATGACGGCTACGATCGCAAGGACGAACAACATGACCCACAAGCTAAGCTTGATGATCTCAAGTTGCATTTCAGCGCCTTCTCCGCGAGGCTGTAGCGCAGACAATTCCGGAATTCCACAACCTGATAACATGAGTGCCATCAAGCCGATTGGAAGAAGCCGGAAGAGCATTTTTACTGATTTTTTCACAACCATCCCCACTTTCTTTGTCCCCAATTTTGTCTTTCGTAATGGTGTACGTGAATTATGTCAAATCGTTTTAGAAAGAAACGAGTACGACCGTCACGATCCAAGCCGTGAAATAAAACAGTGAGAAGAAGAACATCTTCGACGCCCATTTGATTTCGGCTTGTTCATCTTGGATCTTCAGACCTTTCAGTCCCATATAGAGCCAATATCCACCGAGCAATGCCATGACGATCATGTAGATGATGCCATAGTGTGCTAAGAGGAGTGATGATGGAATAAGTACTGCAATCCACCATACAATTTGTCGTTTCGTGATCGCGAATCCGTTTACGACAGGTAACATCGGGATACCTGCTGCCCGATACTCCTCTGTCCGTCGCATCGCGAGTGCGAGGAAATGTGGTGGTTGCCACACGAACATGATGAGGAATAAAATCCACGCATCAATGTGAAGCGTCGGAGTGACTGCCGCAAATCCAATGATTGGTGGCACAGCTCCTGATATACCACCTACGACTGTATTGATCGTGTGTGTTCGCTTTAACCACATCGTATAAATCACGACGTAAACGAATGATCCGATCAATCCGAACACTGCCGCCACATGGTTGACGATCAACAACAATACCGTACCGGTCGCAAGAATCCCGAGTCCTAGCGCGAGTATTCGCTGTCCATCCATCTTCCCAGTAACGCTTGGTCTTCCCATCGTCCGTTCCATCTTATAATCGATGTCCCGGTCAATGTAGTTATTGAGGTAGCAACTTCCGGCAATGACTAATCCACTCCCGAGAAGCGTCCACAGTAACATCCACTTGGTTTGCCATAGATACAATAGGACATCATCCGTTATGTACGATGCCGCCACGACATACCCTGCGAAGACCGTAATCAGATTGGCACGGACGATCCCCATTTTTGCTAGGGTGACATAGTCCTTGAATGTGGGCTGATCCGCCTGCTCGATTGCCATATCCAGTGCCTCTCCAGTAACTTTCGCCATGCTGTTCCCTCCTTTTCACCATCTGCTTCCGTGTAGCACCTAGGCTTCACGTAATTTCTTCACAGAAATAACACAGACATGCCACGAAACGTCCTTTTCTCTATAAAAGATACCACATATTTAGGACCGTGACGTATGAAAATACTTTCGACATAATGAACAAAATGTGAAATCTATGTGATTTTCATCACAGTTCACCATATTTACCTAATACTAGAATAGCGTTGTTCTAAAAGATTGCAAGCGTTTCGAGACTTTTTATGCGATACTAGTCCTATGGAAATCCATGTATTTCGTATTTTTTAGAAAGGTGGTGTCCAAATCTTGAATCGAAAGCTTTCGATGTTTTCAGCCTTCGTCACGTTTACGATGATGATCGTCTTGCTGATGGGTGGGACAGTCACAAAAACGGACTCGGGAGATGGCTGCGGAACAGATTGGCCACTCTGTCATGGGGAACTCATTCCGACGAACCCAAGTGTTGAAACGATGATTGAATATAGTCACCGCGCTGTGACCGGAGTCGTTGGACTCCTAATCATCGCCTTATGTCTCTGGACGCTCGTTGCCTTTAAGGATCGATTAGATACGAAGATTTTTGCATTTCTTGCCTTCATCTTCATGTTGATTCAATCCCTCGTCGGAGCAGGAGCTGTCGTTTGGCAACAATCAGATCTCGTCATGGCGTTACATTTTGGTATCTCCTTGATTTCCTTTGCTGCCTTATTGATTTTAACGATATTGATCATGGAGCGTCCTGGTCAGGAATTCAGGGAATCTGTCCCAGCATTCTTGCGGAAGCTCTTGTACGGTCTGCTCGTCTACACGCTGATCGTCGTCTATACTGGTGCTTACGTTCGCCATGTTGGCGCTACATATGCGTGTGTGGGTTGGCCCGTTTGTTCCCAACCGTCGATGACGTTCGAAGCCTGGGTCCAAATGATTCACCGAATCATGGCTGGGCTATTATTCCTCTACACGTTGTTCGTTCATATTACAGCCATTCGCTTAAAACACCGGACGACGAAAATCGGCATGGCATTCGCGACGTTCTTCATCTCGTGTCAAGTTGCTACAGGTGCTTGGATCGTTCTCGGTGGACATGCAACATATGTACCGTTACTGCACGCCTTCTTGATTACGTGTTATTTCGGTGTCTTATCCTACTTGACGTATCATGCATTCCGAACACGTAAAGCAAATAGCCGTCTTCAATAAGGTCGTAAAAAAAGGATGTTCCTCCGCTGAGGAATATCCTTTTTTCATTACTTGAATCGAGCGATTGCACGCTTTCGCGCTTCATCATGTGCAACGATTGGTTCTGGGTATCCAGAGTCTTCTCGTTGTTGCTGCGTCGGTTCATGAATATATTGCTTCGACAGATCTTTGATTTCCGTGACATACTGCCGAATGAACTCTCCGTCCTTATCGAACTTCTTTGATTGTGTCGTCGGATTGAAGACTCGGAAGTACGGTACGGCATCCGTCCCGACCGATGCCGCCCATTGCCAACCACCGATGTTCGAAGCCGCTTCATAATCGACGAGTTTCTGTTGGAAATAACGTTCCCCTTTTTGCCAATCGATCAATAGATCTTTTGTCAGGAACGACGCGACAATCATCCGCAGACGATTATGCATCCAACCGGTTTGGTTCAATTGACGCATCGCTGCATCGACGATCGGATAGCCGGTTTTCCCTTCACACCAAGCCTTGAATCCGTCCTCGTTTTCTTCCCACTTGATTTCTCGGTACTGGGTGTTGACCGCTTGTCGTTTCGATTCCGGGAAGTGCATTAAAATCATGTAATAGAACTCACGCCAGATGAGTTCGGTGATGAATGTCTGCTTCCCTTTCGATTCTTTTGCATCTTGAATAGCTGCATAGACCGTTCGAATCCCGATCTCACCGGTCCGTAGATAACGTGAGAGTAAACTCGTACCGTCCATCGCTGGAAGATCACGATTCTCTTCGTAGTTTTCAAGCGATTGCTCGATGAATTTCTTTAAGCGTTGTTTCGCTTGCTTCTCACCCGGATGAAATGCCGCATCAGACTGTGCCTTTTTAAAATAGGCATCAATGAAACTATTAGTGTGCTGGCGCTTATGATAATGATCCCGTAGCGTTTGCCACTTCACATCATAGGGTGTTGGAATTTCTTTTTTCATGAACGCATTCTTATACGGCGTGAATACTTTATAGAACTTTCCATCCTGCTTTTTAATGTCATGTGGATGGAGCAGATGCCGGTCTAACAAGCGCTCCGTTTGTCGTTCCTTACGTTTTTTGATGATTCTCTCATCCCGCGCCTTGAATGGTTCGACATATTCCGCATTGAATAACAGAACGTCCGCATCATTGGTTGCATCTAAGAAAGCTTGTTCATCGCCTTCGATGAAGCGAATCGGCATCTCTTTTTCTTTACAATCATCTGAAAACAATTCGAGCGCTTGAAAGAAATATTGTTGCCGCGCTTCATATTCTCCAATGTAATCTGGATTGAGCCAAAAGACGAACTCGACTGTCGCTTTTGGATTTTCCTTCAGTAATTCAATCGCACGTGCCAACATGTGGTTGTCTTGTAATCGAAAATCGCTTCGAATCCAACAAATAATGTTCAACCGTATCCTCTCCCATTACATATTGAATGAAAAACAGGCAGCCCGCCGAGCGTGCGCCTGTTTTTCATTGTGACCTTATACGAATTCAATCAATAAGTCTTGACTCGCAATAGCTTCGCCTTCTTTAACATGGACGGCTTTGATCTCACCGTCTTCTGGTGCTTGGATCGTCGTTTCCATCTTCATCGCTTCCGTAACGAGAAGTTGTTCTCCTTTACGGACACGAGTGCCTGTCTCAACGAGTACCTTCAGCACACTACCCGGCATCGACGCACCGATCTGTTTTGCGTTACTTCGATCTGCTTTTGGACGGCTTGATGAACTTTCCTTAATACTGATGTCCTTGACTTCGACTTCACGAGGAACACCATTCATCTCATAATAGATTGTCCGCATCCCGTGATCGTCTGGCTGACCGATTTGAATCAACTTGAGATATAGTGTCTTCCCTCGTTCAATTTCGACCTCGATCGTTTCGCCTAGGCGCATACCGTGGAAGAATGTATTCGTATCAAGAACCGAGATATCGCCATATCGCGCGACATATGAACTGTAGTCCATGAAGACTTTTGGATAGAGCGCGTAAGCGAGAGCATCAAATTCAGTGACTGGTCGTTCAAGTTTCTCAAACAACTCATTTTTTATTGCATCAAAGTTGAGAGGTTGCATCATCTTACCAGGACGTTCCGTCAACGGAGCAGCTCCCTTCAAGATGGCACGTTGTACTTCTTGCGGGAAACCGTCCGGCGGAGTTCCGAGTTCACCCTTCATCAGTTCAACGACTGAATCCGGGAAGTCAAGTCCACTTGCTCGGTGCAGTACGTCTTCTTCCGTCAGATGATGTTGGACCATGAAGAGCGCCATGTCTCCAACGACTTTCGACGACGGTGTGACTTTAACGATATCGCCAAACAACATGTTGACACGCGCATACATTTCTTTGACTTCAGACCAACGATCCGAAAGCCCGACCGCTTTTGCTTGTTGCTGTAAGTTCGAATATTGTCCACCCGGCATCTCATGATCGTAGACGGTTGGATTTGGTGCGATCATATCAAGTTCGAATGCTTGATACAAATGACGCACGTCCTGCCAATAGTCCGAAATCTGTTCGAACTTCTGTGCTGAGACGAGTGGTTGACGTGGATGACCACTTAGGGCATGAATCAAGCTACCACCCGCTGGCTGACTCGTCAGTCCTGACATACTTGATGCCGCGACGTCAACGACGTCGACCCCGGCATCGATCGCACGCGCATACGTATAAATCCCGTTTCCACTCGCATCATGGGTGTGAAGATGGATTGGTAACGATACTGCATCTTTAAGTGCCGATACAAGCGCATAGGCTGCTTCCGGTTTCAAGAGACCCGCCATATCCTTGATGGCAATGATGTGAGCACCGCTCTCTTCCAGTTGTTTCGCCAGATTGACGTAATACGGCAGATGATATTTCGGACGATTCGCATCGAACAGATCCCCTGTGTAACAGACAGCTGCTTCCGCGATTTTACCTGTTGGCAAGACCGCATCGATGGCGAGTTGAATTGATTCCGGGTTGTTCAAGCTGTCGAAAATCCGGAAGACATCGACTCCCGCTTGCGCCGCTTCCTTGACGAAGGTATGGATGACATTGTCTGGATAGTTCTTGTAACCAACGCCGTTCGCACCACGGAGTAACATTTGAATCAGGACGTTCGGCATCTTTTCACGCAATTTCATCAGACGAACCCATGGATCCTCTGATAAGAATCGATACGCAACATCAAATGTTGCCCCTCCCCATGCCTCGACTGAGAACAATTCAGGAAGCAGTTTCGCTTCCGCCTCTGCGATCGCAACGAGATCCTTCGTCCGCATTCGTGTCGCAAGTAACGATTGATGAGCGTCACGGAATGTCGTATCCGTCAACAAAACGTTGTCTTGTGCTTTCAACCATTTCGCGACAGCTTCCGGACCTTCTGCATCAAGGATCGCTTTTGCGCCTGGCGTGTAGTCTGCCGGAAGATTTTTTGGAATTCGGACGTCACGCGCAAGTGGCTTGTCCAGTTTTCCGATTCCCGGGAATCCATTGACGGAAACCTCTCCGATGTACGTCAACAGCTTCGTTCCCCGGTCTTGACGTTTTGGGAAGATAAATAATTCTTGTGTATCATCGATAAACGATGTATTGTAATCGCCGCTGACGAACGCGTGGTGTTTCAAGACATTGCTCAAGAATGGGATGTTCGTCTTAATACCACGAATCCGGAATTCACTTAAGTTTCGACGCATTTTCGCGACCGCTTGGTCATACGTCAAACCGTGCGTCGAGATTTTAACGAGCAACGAGTCATAATACGGTGAAATTTCTGCTCCGACATAGGCATTCCCACCATCAAGACGTACACCAAATCCGCCTGGTGAACGATACGCTTTAATCTTACCTGTATCCGGCAAGAAGCCGTTTTCTGGGTCCTCTGAAGTAATTCGGCTCTGGATCGCAAAACCAAGCATCTTAATCTCTTCTTGTTGTGGAATGCCGACAAGGTCGCTATGTAACGATTCGCCTTCAGCAACACGGATTTGAGTCTGAACGATGTCAACGCCTGTGATCATCTCCGTAATCGTATGCTCGACTTGTACACGTGGGTTGACTTCGATGAAATAGAACGATTCATCTTGTGTGACGAGAAATTCGACCGTACCCGCATTTTCGTATCCGACATGTTTCATCAACGTGACAGCCGCGTCACAGATCTTTTTACGCCCTTCTTCTGAAAGCGTGACACATGGCGCCACTTCGACGACTTTTTGGTGACGTCGTTGTACGGAACAGTCTCGTTCAAATAAATGAATGATGTTTCCATGTGCATCCCCGATGATTTGGACTTCAATATGTTTTGGTCGTTCGATTAATTTTTCAACGTAAATTTCATCCGAACCGAATGCTTTTAAAGCTTCAGATTTCGCTCGTTCAATCATGTCTGAAAGCTCTTCTTCTGTCCGGACGACACGCATACCACGTCCACCACCACCAAGCGATGCTTTGACCATGAGTGGATAGCCTGCTTCTTTTGCGAACGCATACGCTTCATCAATTGATGAGATCGGACCATCTGTTCCTGGAATGACAGGAAGACCCGCTTCAATTGCAGTCGTCCGTGCCCGTACCTTATCTCCGAACTTATACAGGTGATCTTCTTGCGGCCCGATGAAGATGATTCCTTCTTCGCGGCAACGTTTGGCTAGCTCAATATTCTCAGAGAGGAATCCATAACCAGGATGGATCGCATCACATTCGGCTTTTTTCGCTGTTGCGATGATATCTTCAATGTCGAGGTAGGCTTCGATCGGTTTTTTTCCTTCTCCGATCCGGTACGCTTCATCGGCTTTATAACGATGAAGAGAACCCATGTCCTCTCGTGAATAAATAGCAACGGTACGAATACCGAGTTCCGTCGCTGCACGGAAAACGCGAATCGCGATCTCCCCGCGGTTTGCTACGAGAATCTTCTGGATTTTAGTCAACTGATGCTCCCCCTTTAGTTAATGAGCTCGTGGCACTCATCGAACGTGCAGTTTGCACTTCTTTATGATAAGCCACCCGATATTTGTTTTGCATAGAAATGTTTGCCATTACACCAAGCATCGTACTCATGACGAGTAACGATGACCCACCGTAACTGATGAATGGCAAGGTGACACCTGTACCTGGAAACAGACCAGACATGGCTGCAATATTGATACATGTCTGGATGAAAATAATACCGGAAATCCCAAGTGCGAGCATGCTCGAGTAAAGTGAGACACAGCGGTTAGCGATGATCGCCCCTTGAATCATCAGGTAAAACAATAGACCGAGTACGACAAGGACCCCGATGAAGCCGAGTTCTTCCGAGATGATCGACATGATGTAGTCGGTTTCAGGTTCTGGCAGATAACCATACTTTTGAAAACTATTCCCAAGACCCACTCCGAACAATCCCCCATGGGCAATCGATATGACGGAGTTGATGAGCTGATATCCCTTACCTTCTGCGTCAAGAAAGGGATTCAAACTCGCTTGAATCCGTTGCATCTGATTATCGGAAAAATTGTTCCATGCGTACAAGAAGATGATCGGAACGGTAACGACACATAACATGATGTAACCACTCGGTAATCCTACTGCAAATAAAATCATCGCCGTGATGAGTAACAGAATGAATAATCCGCCGTCATCCGGTTGCATACGAATGATGATCGCGTAAGGTGCAAGTAATACGACCATCGGAATCAAGATCCAGTCCGAGAAACTAAGTAAAATCCGTTTTCCGGGGGACGTCGCTGGAATTTGACGATGGATGAAGTGATGGACAATCCCAATCACGCCATCCATCTTTCCTTTGTGCTTTTGATCAAAATAACTGGCAAGCCCGACGACGAGCACGAATTTACAAAGCTCGATTGGTTGAATCAAGAAGATACCGAAGTTCAACCAGGCGCGAGCTCCGTTTAGGGGAACCGAAAATAGTGTTGCCATCAGCATCAACCATGTAATCGCGTACAAGAGTAAACGAATGATTGGTCCACGAAATACTTCATGATTCACTTGCGAAACTAAAAGGAACAGCACGATGGCCATCGCATCGAACATCAACTGCTTCTCAAAGAAGGACGTATTCGCATAATCGCCACCGTTCCACACGCTGGCACTATAGACCATGACTGTACTGATCGCCATGAGGATGAGCATCGTAAAGAAGAGACCGTAGTCAAAAAATGCTCGTTTTTCTTTAAACTTCGCTAACATATGTACACGTCCTTTTTTTCGTTTTCTAAAAAAAAATACCCAAACGCCGCATTTCACGTTTGAGTAGAAAATCAGCACGTCTCCGCATCATGTAAATCAGATAATTGCTGTTCAAGTGATTCGAGCAACTGTTTCCCTTCACCCGCATCAATCAGTTCAAGACGTACCGCAAAATCAATCTGACGGGACAATCCGAACATTTGTGTATCCAATACTTCCTCGTAAAGAGGACATTGTGGCATCGTTAAATTCGCAAGCTGGACCTCGATCAACCGGCGGATTTTTTGTGCATCCGCTTCTAGTAGCTCAAGAGCGCGCTGGCGATGAACTGTCTCGATTTCAGTTGACAATCCAATCCCTCCTCATCAAATGACGCGTTCCTGTTATAGCTAAACTTTACCTTACTTTCGCCAACAATTCAACGTTTCGGTATAATGGATTTGTTGGACTTACACATTTAGGGGGTATAACAATGATTTTTCCGATTAACGGTAAAGTACGGCACCAGTTGACGATTGATCCGACAGTTTGGATCTTTGATGAACGAAAGGTTGCGATTGAGAAGATTGGCCAACCAGCAGATACGAGCGAACAAGAGGCGTACTACGCGAAAATGGGGGCAGCGTGGGATAAAGGCATCATGGAAGGCAGTCGTACGGATCATAATCGTCCGATGACACGCGCTGAAAAAGAAGCCGCGCTTCAAGGGTCATTCGCCATGGCGCTCGCACCGTTCATCCGGAATGCTGAACTCTTACCGGAAGCGACCGCTATTCGTTTCGAAGGTGAAGAAACGGTCGAACTTCCACTTGAGAAACTCGACGAAGTGTACCTGCAGTTCTCACAAGACGGCAAAGTGTTATCAGATGGACCCGTTCACCTGTTGCACGGACAACGGATCGTCAAATCTATTCACACGGTTACCGTCATATAAGGAAAACGTGGTGCGCCTGAATAGACGCACCACGTTTTTTATAATAAGTCGGCTGCGAGGCGCGCCAGATTCGAGCGTTCCCCTTTGACGAGTTTGACGTGTCCCGTCATCTTCTCATTTTTAAGGCGTTCTACGGCGTAGGATAAACCGTTCGAATATTCATCTAAATACGGGTGATCGATCTGTTGCGGATCCCCGACTAACACGATTTTCGAGTTTTCACCGACACGTGTCAAAATCGTCTTGACTTCATGTTTCGTCAAATTCTGCGCTTCATCGATAATGATGAATTGCCCCGGCATGCTCCGTCCTCGAATATATGTCAACGCTTCCAGTTGAATCGTCTTCATTCCCGCGAGAATGTTACCAAGTTCGTCTCCTGATCCCGTATTAAAGAGATGTTCGAGGTTATCATAGATCGGTTGCATCCACGGACGAAGCTTTTCCTCCATCTCACCTGGCAAGTAGCCAATATCATTTCCCATCGGCACGACTGGACGAGCAACGACCAGTTTTTTATATTTATGCTCGTCTTCTACTTGCAGGAGCCCCGCAGCGAGTGCAAGTAATGTCTTTCCGGTACCTGCCTTCCCAACGAGTGTAACGAGCGGTACATCGTCTCGAAGTAATAACTCAAACGCCATCCGTTGTTGAACGTTTCGGGGAATAACACCCCAGACTTGATCAACATCGATCGAAAGTGCCCGGATGATCGGCAAATTCTGATCAACGACAGCAATGGCAGAGGCTTTTGACATATTACTTTTTAGAATGATGAATTCATTCGGTTGCACTTTTTCCGGCAATACATCAACTGAAAGTCGTTTATCCTGATAGAAAGCATCGATATATTCCTGATCGACGGTCACTTCGATGAATCCTGTATAAAGACCAGTCAAGTCAGCGATATGATCCGTCATATAGTCCTCAGCGACTAATCCATACGCATCCGCTTTGACGCGGACTAAGATATCTTTTGAGACGAGAATGACATCTCGTGGGGTCGCTTCAGTTTGTTGTTCCCGATGAATCGACCATGCGAGCTCGATAATCTTGTTATCGTTCGATTCATGCGTAAACGGCGAACCTTCATGAATGGAGTCCCCAATATCGACGCGAAGAATGCCACCGTTTCCGAGTGGCACTCCCGCATGAAGCTGACCAGTTTCCCGTAATTGGTCTAAGATGCGAGCTGTTTCTCGTGCATTACGTCCAACCTCATCCATGTTGCGTTTTTTTCCATCTAGTTCTTCTAGTACGATCGCTGGTATGACGACGTCGTGCTCCTGGAATTGGAAAAGAGAAAGTGGATCATGAAGCATGACATTGGTATCAAGTACGTATATTTTTTTCATTCCATCGTTCGCCCCTTTAGAGTCGAGTTTGTGATGAATGTTACGCTTTTAGGATGCGATGAACGAGTTGATCCAACCGTTCGGCTGCCTGTTCATCGTATGTTTTTTCGATAGTCGGTCGTTGTGTGACAGTTGCTCCGTAAAACAAGATGTCACGCACCTCCTCAACGCGTCCCTCATAAAAAGCGAGTGGCAACGGAAGGTCTTCTTGCGGCGTAAACGCCTTGACGTCCGTACACGTTAAGCTGTACGTCGACTGATCTGCAAAAAAGATCAACGTGAAGACCGGATGTTCTCGTAATGTTTTAACGAGATGAGAATCTGCTTCGATTGCAAAACGAACCGTTTGCGAATCCGTCGCATGTACCCAACTGATTGCATGTGTGATGGGCCAATGTTTGGATTGATCATGCGTAATCAAAAAAACGAGTGGTAATTGCGATAGTGCTTCTAGTTGACCTGAGTTAAGCTGTTGTTCAACTTTATTTGCCATGACATCACCCCCTCTACGACTTAGTGATGATATTTCGAGATATACTTCTCGTTTCCCTTTTTTACATCTGAATAATCTTCTAATATGATATACTAAGAAAAAAAGGGAGGACCTGACATGCGAGTGAAATGTACGATTTGCGATAAGCGTGAAACGATTGATGATTGGTCCTTCACGGCGAAGCGATTACGCAATAAACCTGTTCGTGTCCATATCTGTGATGAGTGTCGATCACGCGTAGAAGAACGGACACTTGAACGCCACGCTTCTGGACAATTCCATTTATACCCGACTTGGGAAACGAAACGAAAACACTGGTAAACAAAAGGTCTGCGGGAAAATTCCCTGACAGACCTTTTATTGTTCATCGATTGATTCGAACCAATCGATCATCATCTGCCGATGGATTCCCTCTTCCGTCCGTATTATTTGTAATATAGTAAATCGATGTCTCGTCAATCCAGACATCGCGAATCCGACCTTGGTTTTCGACAATCGTCTTGACTTGCTTCGTCTCTAGATCGATGGTTTGTAATCGTTGCCCGACAAGTGTTGCAAAATAAAGTGTATTCTCTGCTGTTGCAACTCCACTTGGTGCAACAGATTGTTCTCCTACTTCATACCACGGCGTCACCAGTCCGTCTGCTTGCTCTTTCCCTTCAATCGTCGGCCATCCATAATTCTTTTGTTCGATTCGATTGATCTCATCGTGCCCACTTTGCCCATGTTCGCTTGCATACAGTTGATCATCGACGAAAACAAGTCCTTGTGGATTCCGGTGACCGAGACTGTAGACGTATCCTTTTTGATTCCCCTTGAACGGTTCTCCTTCAGATGTGATGCGTAAAATCTTTCCTGCCAATGAATCAATGTCTTGCGCCAGTTCAGGATTTGCTGCGTCTCCTGCTGTGACGTAGAGTGCACCTTCTGGACCCCACTCAAGTCGTCCTCCGTTATGAATCGTCGCTCCCGGAATATCGTCGAGTAACACACGCTCTTCGACCCACTGATGGCCTTCTTCTTTGATTGCAATGACACGATTGGTCGCTTGATTTTGTTTTGCATACGTATGATAGACGTATGCCGTCTTATTGTTCTTAAAATCAGGGTCAAGTACCATACCGAGTAATCCACTTTCTCCTTCAGCAATTACATCTTTCTTCAGTTGCAAGCGCATCCTCTCATAATCACCTTGTTTTCCTTTGACGATTGTTCCTTCGCGCTCTGTAATATAAAAAGTCTCTCCTTCGCGAACGATATTCCATGGGGCGTTTAGCTCTTTAAATACGACTCCTTCTTGCGTTTGTGATGATTGCGTATCTTCTTGATTACCTGAATCCTGTTGATTGTTTTTTTGTGTCTTCTGATTGGTTTCCTTTGTTGACGATTCTTCTGACGTTTGTGTACAGCCGATCAGAATACCCGCTAACAGCAGGGGTATGACATACCTTATTTTCACTGTTTTCTCCCCCCTTTTAGTATCTCTGTTCCCGCTACGCTTTAAATCATGCATCTGAATTAGCACAAAAAAAGAACGAACCTCCGAAGAGATTCGTTCTTTTGATTCATGACATGCTTCCGTCAAGAAGCTGTCCGTTCACGTTCACGCTTGACCATCCACATCCGGAAGCGATAAATACCAAGTACGAAGACCATCGCAAGGAGTACTTCAGGAATCGGCCATGTCCAGAAGACAAGCGTCAATGCTGCCGAGAAGACGGCGAGCAAGAGATAGACGATCAGTGATTTCCACCATGCTAGTTCCTTAGCAAATCCTAACTTAAAGACGACAAGCGTCAAGATGACGACAGTGATCATTAAAGGATAAAATCCCGTTTCGATGTTATTCGGATCACTTCCGACACCGAGAAGTTTCGCGATGAACGGAATATCGTATTTCGGAAAATCAGAAGCAACGGCAGCTTGTGCATTCATTGCCAATCCCCCTATTCGTTCAAGACTCAATCTTTACCTAGACGACGACGTTTTTCTTGCTTTTCACGTTCGTTTTTGTTCAAGACTTGTTTACGGAGACGAACCGATTGTGGTGTGATTTCACAGTACTCATCTTCATTCAAGAATGTCAACGACTCTTCAAGTGAGAAGACACGTGGACGTTTAAGAACGTTTGTTGAATCTTTTGCAGATGCACGCATGTTCGTTAATTGTTTTGCTTTAACGACGTTGACAGCGAGATCGACATCACGGTTACATTCGCCGATGATCATACCTTCGTATACTTCAATACCAGGCTCGATGAAGATCGTTCCGCGGTCTTCAAGAGCTGAGATCGCGTAAGCAGTTGCTTTACCTGTTTCGATTGAGACCATAACTCCACTACGACGTCCACCGATATCCGCTTGGATGAACGGACGGTATTCTTCGAATGTGTGGTTCATGATTCCGTATCCGCGTGTAGCAGAAAGGAATTCGTTACGGTAACCGATCAAACCACGTGAAGGAACGATGAATTCCATTTTTGTTTGACCGTTGTCCATTGTTTGCATGTTCGTCAATTCACCTTTGCGGAGACCGATCGATTCCATGACAGAACCTGTGTACTCTTCTGGTGTATCGATGACGACGCGTTCGAATGGCTCGACTTTGACACCTTCTTCTTCTTTGATGATAACTTGCGGTTTAGATACTTGGATTTCGTATCCTTCACGGCGCATGTTCTCGATCAAGATCCCGAGGTGAAGCTCCCCACGACCAGAAACGATCCAGCGGTCCGGTGAGTCTGTGTTTTCGATGCGAAGTGAAACGTCTGTTTCGAGTTCTTTTTCAAGACGCTCTTCGATTTTACGTGAAGTAACGAGATCTCCTTCACGACCAGCGAATGGCGAGTTGTTGACGATGAATGTCATTTGAAGCGTTGGCTCATCGATACGTAATAATGGGAGTGGATCAACGTGTGAAGTCGGGCAAACTGTTTCACCGACGTTGATGTCTTCCATACCAGCGATCGCAATCAAGTCTCCTGCTTTTGCAGTTTCGATTTCGACACGTTTTAGACCGAAGTAACCGAACAACTTCGTGACACGGAAGTTCTTCGTTGAACCGTCAAGTTTTGAAAGTGAAACGCTATCGCCAACTTTGATTTCGCCACGGAAGACACGACCGACACCGATCCGTCCGAGGTAGTTATCATAGTCAAGCATCGTAACTTGGAACTGAAGTGGCTCCATTGTGTTATCGACAGGTGCTGGTGTATGCTCAAGAATTAAATCAAGAACGTTCGTGATTGTATCTTCTTGTTTATCTAATTCAGGTTCAAATGAACTTGAGCCGTTGACTGCCGATGCATAAACGACTGGGAATTCGAGTTGATCTTCGTCAGCGCCGAGGTCGATCAAGAGATCTACGACTTCGTCGACGACTTCAAGAGGACGGACCATCGGTTTGTCGATTTTGTTGACGACGACGATTGGTTGAAGTCCTTGCTCGAGTGCTTTTTTCAAAACGAAACGTGTTTGTGGCATACAGCCTTCACGTGCATCGACAACGAGGATGACGCCGTCCACCATACGCATGATCCGCTCAACTTCTCCACCGAAATCGGCGTGTCCTGGCGTATCAACGATGTTGATGCGTGTGTTTTTGTAGTCGATTGCAGTGTTTTTCGCAAGAATCGTGATTCCACGTTCCCGCTCGATGTCATTTGAGTCCATTGCGCGTTCTTCGACTTGTTCGTTCGTACGGAACGTACCAGACTGTTTTAAAAGCTCATCGACTAATGTTGTTTTACCATGGTCAACGTGAGCGATGATCGCAACGTTGCGTAAATCATTTCGTACTAATGTTGTCATAGGTGTGTACCTCTTTCTATTCATTTAAATAAATCTTATCATACTTTCGGTCAACTTTAAGAGTATAGCACAGGTAGAGTCCTAATTGGCAATGACTAAGATTCGACATCATCTCGAAAGCCTTTTCATTATTCTTCATTCACGCTACACTGTTAACGTACTCACGGGTAGAGGGGGAAAAAACATGCGTCTACTATTTTTGTTACTTGCCATGCTTGCAGTAGGATCCATGGCAGCCATCGGCATTTTCATCGCGGAACAAAACGTAGCGATGACGATTGCCTCTGTCGTCTTGATGATAGTTGCGATGGGTGCCGGATTCGTTTTAAAGGCACGTTTGCGCAAACAAACATGACTGGGAAGGTTCCTTTCGTTTTTAAACGAAAGGACCTTTTTTCAACCCTCTTGTGTTTGTACGAACGTCAATACATCTTCAACGAATGTCTGGCTCCCTGCTAATACACTCGTTTGCTCGAGAAACGACATCGGCTCTCCGGTAATCGTCCCGACACGTCCACCAAGCTCTTCAATCAATAACTGACCGGCTGCATAATCCCAAGGCATGTTACGCATCGTGATATATCCATCAACGCGTCCGGCAGCCGTCCATGCGAGTTCAAGGGAAGCTGCACCAATCGCTCGTACACCTACTGCGTGTCGCACGAGTGGAGCAAGACGATCCGTGTTAATTCGACGGTTCGGCGTCACCCAGGTAGCATTCATACAGATGATCGCTTCCTTAACGCTCCGTTCTGTCAGTTGAGGTAACCGAATACCGTTTTGATAAGCCCCTTGTCCTTTGATGACATGAAATAGCTCGTCAGCCATGACATCATAAACAAATCCGTACCGTAATTCCCCTTCCATCATGATCGCAATTGAGATGGCGAACATTCGCTTTTGACGGATGAAGTTCATTGTTCCGTCGATCGGATCAACGAACCAAATCGTACCTTCGAGTGTATCGGGTCGAGCGATGCGCCCCTCTTCACCATAAATATGATGATCCGGATAGCGATCTAGAATACCTTTAATCAATAAATCCTCGACGGCTTGATCAATCTCCGTCACTAAATCACTTTTTCCGGTTTTCTGTTCAATGTGATACGACACATCAATCTTTTCGCGAATGTATTTCCCTGCTCGCTTGATCAAGTCTATCGCATCCAACTCGATTTGCATCTTCCTTCACTCCTTCATCATCGTTTCCAGCTTCTTCTATAGTAACAAAAAAAGAAAACCAGCGAACGATTCGCTGGTTGAAGTAGTGATATTTTATTATAAGGTAGAGAAAAGGACGTTGAAATCAAGCTTCAAGACGTACCATCTCTTGACGATATTTTTCGAGGCGCTCTTTACTTGCACCAACAGCTTCTGCGTCACTTGCCACCATCGCATCATGTAATGTAGCAAGCTCATAGTCGATTTCGAGACGCAATACAGGAATGCGTTTTTCTGCATCTTTTCTCTTGTATGCTTCTATCACTTGTTTCACAGTAACCACACTCCTTCGCGGGATAAACAGACGTTTAATTTGTCAGACAATTGCGACTTATCAGTGGATTGAATCAATAATAGTACGATTCAAATTAGATGTAAAGCATCTAATTTTAAAAAATACAGTTTCACATATTTGTAAGGATAACGTCTTGTATGTAGTATATAGCCGCTTCCCTTCCACTTTAAACAAATGATGATCATTTTCCGCACATTTCCAGTCCGTATAAAAGATAAGACTCCTATACGATCGCATAGGAGTCTTATCTTTTATGATGTCATTATTTTTTCATGCGCACGATTGGATCTTCTTGGCGTTTTGCCTGTTGCATCGTCCGATAACTTGAGCAACCTGTCTCTTCCATATAAAACTGATCCCACTGTTTTTCCTCGGATTTCGAGGTGACGATTTGCTTAAATTCCCGATATGCCTCGAGCAAACGTTGTCGTTCTACACCTGATTCATACGCTTGTTCGACTAAATTGAAAAAGTCGATGACTTTCACGATTTCTTCCGTCGACCAATCGGAATTGAGCGGATAACTCAATGCCATCATTCCCACTTCCTTTCTGCACTTTTCTATTTTACACGGAAAAGAAGCATAAAACAGTTGCAACCGTTCGAAAACTTGTTATAGTTAGCTTGTTTGATTGTATTTTTATTCGGTTTTAAGGGGGGAAATCTGGTGCAAACAAAAAGCTTAACACAGCTCGATACACCTTTATTCGATGCGCTACTCGCGCATGCGAAACGTCAACCAATTCAATTTCATATTCCCGGTCATAAAAATGGTCAAGGAATGGATCCAGCCTTTCGATCGTTCATCGGTCAGAATGCGCTCGATATCGATTTAATCAATATCGCTCCCCTTGATGATCTTCATCATCCAAAGGCAATCATTAAGGAAGCTCATCAATTGGCAGCTCAAGCCTTCCATGCCGACGAAACGTTCTTTTCCGTACAAGGAACGTCAACCGCAATCATGGCAATGATCATGAGCGTCGTCGGACCTGATGATAAAATTCTCGTTCCTCGGAATGTTCATAAATCGGTGATGTCAGCTATCGTTCTTTCTGGTGCGCACCCGATTTTCATTCATCCTGAATTCGATGAGACATTTGGTATCGCACACGGTATCACACCAAGCGCGGTAGAACGTGCCCTTGCACTTCATCCTGATACAAAGGCAGTGCTCGTCATCAACCCGACTTATTTCGGCGTTGCTGGCGACTTGGAGAGCATCGTCAAACTTTCCCATAGTAAGGGTATTCCGGTACTCGTCGACGAAGCACACGGCGTCCATATCGCCTTCCACGAAGATATGCCATTATCTGCGATGCAAGCAGGAGCTGATCTCGCAGCAACGAGTGTCCATAAACTCGGTGGGTCACTCACTGGAAGCTCTGTTTTAAACGTTCGCCGGGGTCTTGTCTCTCCAGATAAGGTCCAAGCGGTACTCTCGATGTTGACGACGACTTCAACATCCTATCTACTGCTTGCTTCTCTTGACTGCGCACGGCGCCATCTTGCAATCAACGGTGAAGCAATGAATCGTCGGGCACTCGAGCTCGCGACACGGATGCGTTTCGGATTAGCGAAGCTTCCTTATCTCGCCGTTTTCGGCGAATCCGATCTTCATTCAAGTGCGACGTTCGCTTTTGATCCAACGAAAGTGCTCGTTTCCGTTAAGGGACTTGGTATTTCTGGTCACCTTGTCGAAGAGTTTTTGCGTGAAGAACATCGGATCGAAGTTGAACTTTCTGATTTAAATAATATCCTTGTCATCATCACTTCTGGTGACTCGGAAGAGACAATCGATGCATTCCTACATGCGATGTCTTTACTTGTTGCACGCTATCAGAATAATGGCGCTGAAACGACTGATCACTCAATCGTCCTTCCAGACATTCCAGCGCTCGCTCTCAGCCCACGTGATGCTTTCTATGAAGAAACAGAGACAATTCCGTTAGTCGATGCGGTCGGACGGATTTCAGCTGAATTCATGATGGTGTACCCTCCTGGTATTCCCATCTTTATTCCTGGCGAAATGATCACGGCAGACAACCTTGCCTATATTAAAGAAAACATTGAAGCTGGTCTTCCGGTTCAAGGTCTTGAGGATCATTCGCTCGAGACGATCAAAGTCATTCAGCAATCGAATGCAATTCGGTGAAGACAAAACAAAGCAGTAATCCTTACTAGATGAGGATTACTGCTTTTTTAATTGGATCGTTTCATTCTGCATATTCATCGTTTGGCGAACAAGGAATGAATGCCGCTAATGCTTCACCAATTAATGCAACATCCTCTTGCTCAATTGCAAAAGTACGAACTAAAACTTCTCCATTCAACACATCCTGTTGATCAAGTAACGCTGACTGACCACCGGTTAAACTAACGACGAGTACTTTCCCAAAAAATTGTCCTGTACAGATGACAGCGAAATCATAGCGAGCGAATGCGGTCGTCCAGCCTACAAAGCGAACCTTATCCATCTCTGATACGTAATACAGCTCCTCTAAGGCAGTCACGGATTCCATATGCGTCCACCCTCTCCATTTTTTACTCTTTTCCTTTTTTGAATCAAGACAAAACAAAAAAACACCTCATACACGGTCGGCTCCCCGTGTATGAGGTGTTTCGAAATTATTTAATGATGTGAATTGGGCTACCGATTGCAACTTCAGCAGTTTCCATTGCGATTTCACCGAGTGATGGGTGCGCGTGGATTGTGAGTGCGATATCTTCAGCTGTCATACCAGACTCGATTGCGAGTCCCATTTCAGCGATCATATCAGATGCGCCTGTACCAGCGATTTGCGCGCCGATCAAGAGACCATCTGATTTACGAGTGATCATTTTCAAGAAGCCGTCTGGCTCGTTGAGTGCAAGTGCACGACCATTCGCAGCGTAAGGGAATTTAGACGCGATGTAGTCGAGTCCTTCTTCTTTCGCTTGTGCTTCAGTGTAACCGACAGTAGCGAGTTCTGGGTCTGTGAAGACGACTGCTGGAATCGCGCTGTAGTCGAGGTATGCAGGGTGTCCTGCAGCTGCTTCAGCAGCAATTTTAGCTTCGAATGAAGCTTTGTGTGCAAGTGGTGGTCCTGGAACGATATCACCGATTGCGTAGATGTTTTCGTTTGAAGTACGGCACTGATCGTCGATTTCGACAAGACCACGGTCGCTGACTTTGACTTCTGCCATTTCAAGACCAAGATCACCAGTGTTCGGACGGCGACCGACAGTGACGAGGACGTAGTCCGCTTCAACTGTTTGTGCTTCACCGTTGACTTCGAATGTTACTTTAACGCCATCTTCCGACTCTTCCACACTTTGAGCAAGTGCTTCGTTGTGGATCGTGATGTTACCTTTTTGTTTGAGCTTTTTCTTAACGACTTGCGTCATAGCAGGCTCGAAACCAGAAAGGATGTCTTTTGTTCCTTCAAGAATGACGACTTCTGTATCGAAGTTCGCATACGCTGTACCAAGCTCCATCCCGATGTATCCGCCACCGATGACGATGAGTTTTTTCGGGATTTCAGGAAGGTTCAATGCGCCTGTTGAAGAAAGAACGCGTTTTGACCATTTGAAAGCTGGAAGTTCGATTGGAGTCGAACCTGTCGCGATGATACATTTCTTGAATTTGTAAGGAGTCGAAGAATCTTCGTTGATGATACGGACTGTATCTTCTGATTGGAAGTAAGCTTCCCCAACGACAGTCTCGACTTTGTTCCCTTTAAGAAGACCACTAACGCCGCCAGTCAATTTATTGACGACAGATTGTTTCCAAGATTGAACTTTCGAGAAATCGACAGTTGCATTCTCAGAAGTGATCCCCATATCGCTTGAACCTTTAGCGTGCTGGAAGTTATGTCCTGCAGTGATCAAGGCTTTTGATGGGATACATCCTACGTTTAAGCAGACGCCACCGACGTTTTCACGTTCAACGATTGTTACTTTCATACCAAGTTGCGCGCCGCGGATTGCAGCAACGTAACCACCAGGGCCAGCCCCGATTACGAGTAAATCTGTTTCTTGTGCGAATTCACCTACTACCATTGCTTATCCCTCCATGATGAGAAGTTGTGGGTCGTTCAATAGGCGTTTAACTAAGTTAAGCGCGTTTTGTGCAGTTGCACCATCGATGAGACGGTGGTCGAAGCTGAATGAAAGTGCAAGAACTGGTGCAGCAACGATTTCGCCGTTTTTAACGACCGCTTTTTCAGCGATACGACCGATACCGAGGATTGCAACTTCTGGGTGGTTGATGACTGGTGTGAACCATTGACCGCCAGCAGAACCGATGTTAGTGATCGTGATTGATCCGCCTTTCATCTCGTCGCCAGAAAGTTTTCCGTCACGTGCTTTACCAGCAAGGTCATTGATGTTGTCAGCAAGTGCGAAGATCGATTTACGATCTGCATCTTTAACGACTGGTACGACAAGACCGTTGTCTGTATCAGCAGCAATGCCGATGTTGAAGTAGTTTTTGTAGACGATTTCTTCGTTTACATCGTCGATTGATGCGTTGATTGCCGGGTATTTTTTAGCAGCAGCAGTCAATGCTTTTACGACGAACGGAAGGTAAGTCAATTTCGTACCTTGAGCAGCCGCAACTTCTTTGAAGTTTTTACGGAGTGCAACGAGGTTCGTAACATCGACTTCGTCCATGAGTGTTACGTGTGGAGCTGTATGTTTCGAGTTAACCATTGCTTTCGAAATCGCTTTACGGATTCCTTTGATTTTCTCGCGTGTTTCAAGTTCAGGTTGAGCAGCAACGTATGGCTTAACTTCTGTTTTTGGTGCAGAAGCAGCTGCAGCTGGTGCTTTTTCTTCTGTTGCTGGTGCTTCAGAAGTTTGACCACCGTTTGCGAATGCATCGATGTCTTCTTTGACGACACGACCGTTGTCTCCAGAACCTTGGACTTCACGGATGTCGACACCTTTTTCACGTGCATATTTACGGACAGATGGCATCGCGATGACGCGTTCTGATTTATGGATTTGAACCTCATTTGGTTTGTCTTCCACTTTTTGATCCGTATCTTGAACGTCTTTCGCATTTTCTTCAGCTTTTGGTTGCTCTGCTTCTTCAGAAGGAGCAGAACCTTCGCCTTCGACTTCGAAAGTGATGAGGACGTCGCCAACGACAGCTACGACACCTTCGTCAACTTTTACTTCTTTAACAGTACCATCAACTGGCGATGGAATTTCAACGACTGCTTTATCGTTTTGTACTTCAAGAAGAACATCATCTTCTTTGACAGTGTCGCCCGCTTTTACGAACCACTTTACGATTTCACCTTCATGAATACCCTCACCGATATCCGGCAATTTGAATTCAAATAAACCCATTTGAATATGCCTCCTTTTAGTTCACTCTTCTAGTCGATTGTTATCTGTAAAAACGGAAGCAAGGAGAGAATGCACCCCTCTCCATATTTTCCGAAATGCTCTTAGAAATTGTAGACAGTCTTGACTTTTTCGACGATATCTTTGTGATCCGGAATCCAGACGTCTTCACCTTGTGCGAATGGGAAGATCGTATCTGGAGCAGCAACACGAAGAATTGGCGCTTCGAGGTCAAGGATTGCACGTTCTTGGATTTCAGTTGCAACCATTGCAGCGATACCCGCTTGTTTTTGTGCTTCTTGAACGACGACGACACGGTTTGTTTTCTTGACAGAAGCAAGAATCGTATCGATATCGATCGGGCTGATCGTCATCAAGTCGATGATTTCGACGCTGATGTTTTCTTTTTCGAGCTCTTCTGCTGCTTTAAGTGAAGCGTGCACCATCGCACCGTAAGTGACGATCGTTACATCTGTACCTTCACGTTTTACATCAGCTTTTCCGAGTTCGATCGTGTAATCGCCCTCTGGCACTTCACCGCGGAATGAACGGTAGAGTTTCATGTGCTCGAGGAATACGACTGGGTCGTTATCACGGATTGACGCGATCAAGAGACCTTTTGCATCGTATGGTGTTGAAGGAATGACAACTTTAAGTCCTGGTGACTGAGCCATGAGTCCTTCGAGGTTATCTGCGTGAAGTTCCGGTGTTTTAACACCGCCACCGAATGGTGAACGGATTGTTACAGGCGCATTGTATGTGCCACCTGAACGGTAACGGAGACGCGCGAGTTGTGCTGCAACTGAATCGAATACTTCGAATACGAATCCGAAGAATTGGATTTCCATGATTGGACGGAATCCTGTCAGACTGAATCCGACAGCAAGACCACCAATACCTGATTCCGCAAGTGGTGTATCGAAGACACGGTCTTCGCCGAGTTCATCTTGAAGACCTTCTGTCGCACGGAATACCCCACCGTTTTTACCGACGTCTTCACCGAACAAGAGAACTTGTTCGTCGCGTTTCATCTCGACGCGCATTGCGTCAGTGATCGCTTGGATCATCGTCATTTGTGCCATGGGTTATTTCGACTCCTTTGCTGTATACTCATCAAGCTGCTCTTGCAGGTTTAGTGGAAGCTTTTCAGCCATCACGTTGATGAAATCTGTAACTTTTTGTTTTGGTTCTTTGTCAGCTTGTGCAAGTGCTTCCTTAACGTCAGCTTTAGCTTGCTCGATGACTTCGTTCTCTTTATCTTCGTTCCAAAGACCTTTTGCTTCCATGAAAGCACGGAAACGGACGAGTGGATCTTGTGCTTGATATTCATCATCCATGTCTTTTGTACGGTAACGTGTTGGATCATCACCAGCGAGTGTGTGTGGTCCATAACGGTAAGTCAATGTTTCGATCAATGTCGGAACACCGTTAAGTGCTTCTACGCGTGCTTGTTTCGTAGCAGCGTATACAGCAAGAACGTCCATACCGTCGACTTGGATACCATTGATACCAGCAGCAACAGCTTTTTGAGCGATAGTTTTCGCCATTGATTGTTTTTCGACAGGTGTCGAGATTGCGAAACGGTTGTTTTGAACGACGAAGATTGCAGGTGCTTTGAAAGCTCCAGCAAAGTTCATTCCTTCATAGAAGTCTCCTTGTGAAGAACCACCATCACCTGTGTAAGTGATCGCTACTTGTTCTTTACCGCTTTTCTTAAGACCGAGAGCAACACCAGCCGCTTGAACGATCTGCGCACCGATGATGATTTGTGGCATTAAGACGTTAACACCCTCAGGAATCTGACCGCCTGTGATGTGACCGCGTGAGAACAAGAATGCTTTGTAAAGTGGGAAGCCATGGAAGACCATTTGTGGAATATCACGGTATCCAGGAAGAATCCAGTCATCTTTATCCAAAGCGAATTGCGTACCGATCATTGACGCTTCTTGTCCAGCTACTGGAGCATAGAAACCAAGGCGTCCTTGACGGTTAAGTGAGATTGCACGTTGGTCCCAGATACGTGTGTATACGAGACGGCGCATTAATTCCGTAAGCTCTTCATCCGAGAGGTCTGGCATAGCGTCTTTATTGACGACTTCACCTTTCTCGTCAAGAATGCGGAACGTTTCAAAGTTTTCTTCCACGTTTTTAAACATGTTTACGTTCATCTTTTCACCTCATCCTTTCACTGCGTTCAGCGAAATATTCCTCTGACTGATTTGCCCACATGACAATAGTGTCCAAAAAACGAAGTCCCGTGTGACTATCCTTTGAACATGTGTCTGTGTACCTATTCAGTTGAGTAAACTGTATTATCATGAATCGACACGTTATAGTGTCTTGTTCATTACGTTACAAGTATAAATCTGTAACACCTTAAAATCAAAGGAAATGTTTTATTTTTTTCGCGATTCACATTGTGAATTCAATCACAAAACTAGAATATTCCATCTTCTGTATCATTCGATATTTTCCTACTGTGTTAGTTGTCATCATTCCCCACTTTCCTATGCTATACTTTTTGTAGATGAAAGGAGTGTTGTTCATGATCACCATGAATGAAATCGTACGCGAAGACGTTCCTGCTCTTCACGAACGGTCAGTAGAAGTGACCTTCCCTCTCAGCGATGAGGATAAGGAAACGATGCGACTCATGCGCGAGTTCCTCGCTAATAGTCAAGATGATGAAATTGCGAAGAAATATGACCTACGAAGCGGCATTGGACTTGCAGCACCACAAATCGGTGTCAACAAGCGTATGTTCGCAATCCGCTTACCGGATGGTGACGATTTATTGGAATTCGGTATTTATAATCCAAAAATCATCAGTCATTCCGTCGAGCAGACGTATTTAACAGGCGGCGAAGGATGTTTGTCCGTCGACCGTGAAGTCGAAGGACATGTACCGCGCTATATGCGTATTACCCTAACTGGCATCGATCATAACGGAAATCCGGTAAAATTACGTTTAAAAGGTATGAAAGCAATCGTCTGTCAACACGAATATGATCATTTAGATGGCGTCATGTTCTATGATCGGATCGATAAAAAAGAACCATTCAAGGAATATGGTCCTGCCACATAATATAAAAATCCTCGTTTCCGTTTCCGGAAACGAGGATTTTTTCGAATCAGACTTCCATGATGATCGGCATGACCATCGGATGACGTTGTGTTTTTTCAGTTAAATACGGTGTGAGCGTATCATTGATGACTTGTTTGATGTCCGTCCATTTCGTGTTACGGTTCGCAAGCGATTGATCAAGCGAGCGCTTGAGTAGACGTTCAGCATCTTTAATCAAATTACCTGACTCACGCATGTAGACGAAACCGCGCGAGATGATATCCGGTCCTGAGACGAGACGATTCGTTTTAGAGTCAAGCGTCACGACAACGACGACAAGTCCCTCTTCTGAGAGAATACGGCGGTCTCGTAAGACGATGTTACCGATATCACCGATTCCTTTTCCGTCAACATAAACGGCGTTCGCTTGAATCTTCCCAGTGATAGCGGCTGCATTTGCATCTAATGCCAGCACTTCACCGTTATCCATGACGAAACAGTTTTCTTCCGGTACACCAGCATCCATTGCTAGCGACATATGCTTCTTCAGCATCCGGTATTCTCCGTGAATCGGCATGAAGTATTTCGGATTCAATAGACGCAACATGAGCAACTGCTCTTGTTGACTACCATGACCTGATGTATGGATGTCATTTAATTTACCGTACATGACATCCGCGCCAGCTTTGTACAACTGGTTGATCGTCTTTCCGACTGAGACGACGTTCCCCGGGATAGGTGACGAAGAGAAGATGACGAGATCATCTGGAATGATTGAGATTTGACGGTGTGTTCCGTTTGCGATACGACTAAGGGCCGCCATCGGTTCTCCTTGTGAACCGGTACAAAGGATCGTCAACTCGTTTGATTTATAACGCTTCATCTCGTTCGGCTCGATGATCGTACCCTTCGGCGCCTTGATGAAGTCAAGTTCTTGACCAATCATCATGACCTTATCCATGCTACGTCCGAAAACGACGATTTTTCGTCCTGCTTCAACAGAAGCATTGACGACTTGTTGGAGACGATAGATGTTCGATGCGAATGTCGCGAAAATGATTCGTCCTTCCGCCTTACGGAAGATGTCTGAAATCGTTTCCCCAACGACACGTTCGCTCATCGTAAAACCTTCCACTTCAGCGTTCGTAGAATCCGATAAGAGGCACAAGACGCCTTCCTTACCAAGTTCAGCCATTTTCGCTAAATCAGCAGGTTCTCCGACCGGTGTGAAATCGAACTTAAAGTCCCCTGTATGCACGATATTGCCTTGTGGTGTCTTGACGACGACACCGAACGAGTTCGGAATCGAGTGTGTCGTACGGAAGAACGAGATACTCGTCTTCCGAAACTTGATGATCGAATCTTCATCGATTTCATGAAGTTCTGCATTCCGAAGCAAACCGTGTTCTTCTAGTTTGACTTTAATGAGACCCATTGCAATTTTTCCAGCGTAAATCGGTAGGTTTACTTGTTTAAGCAAGAAAGGAAGACCGCCAATATGGTCTTCGTGACCGTGCGTGATGAAGACCCCTTTGACCTTATCTTTGTTCTTGATCAAATAAGTGTAGTCCGGAATGACATAGTCGATTCCGAGTAATTCATCCTCAGGGAACATGACACCCGCGTCGATGACGATGATTTCATCTTGGAATTGAACGACATACGTGTTCTTTCCGATTTCCCCGAGTCCACCGAGTGCGAAGACGGCGGCTTGATGGTTTTTGACGAACTTCATTCGAACGTCGCAACCTTGAAGTCAGGATGTTGTTGTTCGTATGTCAAAAATTCTCCACTAACTTCGCGGATGAACTCAATGTTGATCTCTTTGAGGTGGTCAATCGTTGATCGCACGTCACGAATGCTTTCCCCTTCTACATACATCGTTTCTGTCCGTTCACGAACAGGTGCTTCCGAACGAAGCGGTTGGTAAAATACTTTAAAAATCATGTCTAGCAACTCCTTATCAGTACATTGTTTTTTGTCCTTAGTACAGTATACACGATACATGGACTATTTTTCATCCTTATTCCGCATGTTCCCTTCCGGCAACACGCTTTTGGTTATGCTATACTTTCACATGAACAGGTCATTTCGACCAATTAAAAAGAGAAGGTGAAACCATGGCAAATCAGAAAGTCGTCTTTTTCGATATCGACGGAACCTTATTGCATGATGGTCATTTCGTTCCGGAATCAACAAAACAGGCAATTCGTCAACTTCAAGAAAACGGTGTGTATGTAGCACTCGCGACTGGACGCGGTCCCGCAATGTTATCTGGAATTCGTGAGTTGCTCAACATTGATACGATCATCGGTTACAACGGGCAAATTGTGGTTCATCAAAACGAAATCATCTACAAACGTCCACAACCTAAAGTCGATCTGACACATTTGACGCAACAAGCAAAGGAAAACGGACATACGCTTGTCTATCTTGGCGAAACAAAAGGTTTTACAACGAAATCAAATGATTTTCATGTCGTTGATTCGCTCGGTGATCTCGACATGCCGTTACCGCTTCACGATGAAGAAGCCTTCTTGTCTCACGATGTGTTCCAAACGCTTGTCTACTGTACGGCAGAAGAAGAAGCAGATTACATCAAACGTTACGATGCTTTTGATTTCATTCGCTGGCATCCCCATGCGATGGATGTCATCAACGTCGGTTCCTCGAAAGCAGAAGGCATCAAACAGTTCTTGAAATTGACAAACATTCGCCGCGAGGATACCTTTGCTTTTGGAGATGCTCTCAATGACCTTGAAATGTTACGCTATGTCGGGACCGGTATTGCAATGGGCAACGGACTTCCGGAAACAAAAGCCGCTGCCGATTATGTCACGAAACCTATTCTTGAAGACGGTATCGCACATGGACTTAAAGAATTCCAACTCATCTAATAGATAGATGTAAAGCTGAGGCATGCCTCAGCTTTTTTAATTCTTTACTTTATGAATCGCACGTTCTAAGCGATCAAGATCTTCATTCTCACCAATGACGACGAGATAATCACCTTTTTCAATGACTTCATCTGCCTGCAAGGAGATCATGACATTTTCCCCCCGTTTGATGGCGACAACGTTTGCTCCATATTTACTTCGTAAGTCGAGATCAATTAAGGTTTGTTTTGCCATCTGATCACTGACTTTAATCTCAACGATTGAAAATTCTTGTGATAAGTCTAAGTAATCAAGGATATTCGAACTCATTAATCCGTTCGCAATCCGAACCCCCATATCCCGCTCAGGGTGAACGATGAAATCCGCTCCGATTTTTCGCAATACTTTTTCATGGTAATCATTCGTTGCTTTGACGGTGATCGATTGCACACCAAGCTCTTTTAAGATCAACGTCGTCAAGATAGACGCTTGAATGTTCTCCCCAATAGCGACGATGACATGATCAAAGTTTCGAATCCCCAAACTTTTTAAAACGTTCTCATCGGTCGTATCGGCAATGACAGAATGTGTCGCAATCCCCATGAACTCGTTGACACGTTCCTCATCGGAATCAATTGCCAAGACATCATAGCCGTTTTTCGATAATTCGCGGACAATCGAGCCACCAAAACGCCCTAGTCCGATTACTGCAAACTCTCCATTCATTTTCACAACTCTCCTTCACAATCGCTCTTCCTTAGTAGTGTACCCGATTCAATTTAAAAATACTATAAACGCCTCTGCGAATCGCAGAGGCGTTTATCCATTCATTATTTTGATGATTTTCCACGTACATAATCGTTATCGAACAAGAAGAGCCGTAAAATCAAATACAACGCCGGAATTAAGAGTAAAAGTCCGAAGATGAAAACGACGACGAGTGCGGAAGCCATCGTTTCGTTTACGACTGCTTTGTTGATATCGATATATGGATACAAGATATACGGCAAGTGTGTATATCCGTAACCAAACCACGCGACTGCATATTGTAGCATGACCGCGACGAACGCGATGCCATAGTTTTTCTTCATATAGACGAGTATCACGGCAATGAGGAAAAATAAGAAACTAGCAGCGAACCACCACCAGTTGCCGTTTAGGATATTTTCATAATGCCATGCTGCTTGGTTCTTCAGTCCAAAGAAGACGAGCGCACAGACGAGGATTGTTGGTCCACTCCAGAAGAGTGCCCATTTCCGAATAAGCGGCGTAGCTCCCTCATCTTTCGCTTTATCCGCGTAGAATAAGAGGAACATCGCGCTGATGTATAAGACAGATACGATAGCGAGCGCTACGACCGTCCACGAGTAAAAGTTCGAAAATAATTTCGTTCCTAAAAACTCAACTGTATCATTCGTTTTGCGGATGAAACCACCTTGACTGATCGTCAATGTCGTCGACATCGCAGCAGGAATCAGCAACCCTGTCGCTCCATATAAAAATGTGTAGAACATGCTGTCGTTTGATCCATAATTGGCGAACGCATAAAAACTACCACGAATCGCAATCAAGACAAGAACAATTGACGCTGGTACGAGTAGTGCCGTACCGAAATAGTAAGCGGAGTCTGGGAAGAACCCAACTAGTCCTACGAAGAAGAATACGAAGAAGACATTCGTTACCTCCCAAACAGGAGAGAGGTAACGAAGAATCAATCGATTCGTCAGATGATCCCGCTTCGTATATTTTGAATAAAAGGCGTAAAATCCAGCACCGAAGTCAATTGAGGCAACGATGAGATATCCGTACAGGAAAGTCCAAAGGACCGTGATCCCTAGTGTTTGAACGTCCAAATCGTTCCCTCCTTACTTGTTATCATCCACGAACATTGCTTCACCGCGTGCATGGTGGTTTTCAGCAAGTTCTTGAAGTTCTTTTCCAACCGTGTTTTTCTTAAACATCCGTAATAAGACGACCGTACAAATCGTGCCAAGCAACAAGTACAATGCACTGAATAAAATGAGCATCGGACCAACCGCTGTTGAAGTCGTCGCCGCGTCCGCTGTTCGCATGATACCGTAAAGCGTCCAAGGTTGACGACCAATCTCAGCGTACATCCATCCCGCTTCGATTGAAATCATCGCTAACGGACCACCGATGAACACCCCTCGTAAAATCCACTTATTATATGGATTCAATTTTTTCAATCGGAATGCCAAGATGAACAAAGCAGAGATAGCAGTCAAGTACATCCCAATCGATACCATGATATCAAAGAAATAGTGGACGATCAGTGGTGCTTGATCTTCTTTTGCGAATTCGTTTAAACCGATGACTTCCGTATTCGGAGCCCCACCTGCAAGAATTGAGAGCGCATATGGGATTTTGACGGCTCCTTTGATTTCATAACTGCCGTCTTCTTGCTGATCAAGTATCCCACCAAAAATCAATTCTGCTTCATTTGTCGTATCAAAATGCCATTCCGCAGCTGCTAGTTTTTCTGGCTGGTATTTCGCTAAATATTTCCCTGAGAAGTCACCGACAAGTGCTGTCGAGAACGCGAAAATCAGACCAGCCATGACAGTGAGACGAAGAGCTTTCTTATGATATGCCGTCTCTGCTGCTGAGAGTGTCTTTTTGCGAAGCAAATGGAACGCCGCGATTGCTGCCAAGATAAAGGCAACAGTCAAGTAAGCTGAAACGATGACGTGTGTCGCCTTCGTCGGTGTCGCTGTATTAAACATTGCTTTTAATGGTTCGATTTGCGTCAACGTACCATTGACGATCTTAAATCCTTCTGGTGAGTTCATGAAGGAGTTGACTGTCGTGATGAAGAACGCTGATGCTGTCGCACCAATGACGACTGGAATCCCAATCAACCAGTGCAACCACGGATTTTTGAACCGGTCCCACGTATACAAGTAAATACCAAGGAAAATCGCTTCAAAGAAGAACGCGAACGTCTCCATAAATAGTGGCAGAGCAATTGTTTGACCCGCTACTTGCATGAGTGACGGCCAAAGTAATGATAGTTGCAAGCCGATTGCCGTCCCTGTTACGACACCGACTGCTACGGTAACGACGTATCCACGCGTCCACCGTCTTGCTAATAAGATATAATCTGGATCTTTGCGTTTCAGACCGATGAATTCAGCTGCCAGTACCATGAGCGGTACTCCGACACCAATCGTCGCGAAAATAATATGAAACGCTAGTGTGAGCCCTGTCAACAATCGACTGAGCACTACGGGATCATTGAACATGTATTTAGCCCCCTCTTCCTAAAACATACTTCTCTATATGGTCTATAACCGTATCATAGAGAACATAACCCTTTGTGTCTGTTTATAATGTTTGATGTAACAAATTGTTCACATATACACGTGATTTTTTTCACAAAATGTTCGAAAACTCTTATTCCTACATATATTAAAAACTTTCCCATTCCTGAATTCGAAAGGGAAAGCTTTATATCCTTTATTATTTCATAAAAACTTTTAAACATACTCTCGGAAATAATGGTCAAGTAAATCAATGACAAAAGAAATGGCTGATTCATCCGGGTTTAATGTTGGTTGATGCAATCCAGATGTCGGATTATCGACGCCGAGCCAGAACATCATCCCTGGGATCTCTTTCAGCATGAAACCAAAATCTTCCCCTGTCATCGCCGCGTCACATTCGATATAGTTGGCATTCATCTTGACGAATGATGAGAATTTATCCACGATTTGCCGGTCGTTGACGACTTCATAATAGCGATTACCGAATTGTAGATCGATTTTAACACCAAACGAAGCTTCGATTCCTCGAATGATATCACGGACACGACGTTCGAGTTTTTCCATGTCTTCGCCGTTTAGCGCACGCATCGTTCCGTCAAGGACTGCTCTTCCAGCAATGACGTTTTCTCGAATCCCGGCATCGACCTTTCCAATCGTGATGACACTACAATTCATCGGATTGATGGATCGACTGACGATCGTTTGCAATTGCATGATCAAGGCTGCTTGCGCAACAACTGTATCAATCGTCAAATGAGGAAATGCCGCATGACCACTTTGACCATAAATCGTGATATGAACTTCTCGAGCACTTGCGAACAGAACACCTGGACGACTGGCAATCGTCCCGACTGGATATTCCGGTGCGACGTGAAGACCATACATCTCACTCGGACGATATTTTTCAAATAACGGACTTTTAATCATCGGTTCCGCCCCACCCGGTCCTTCTTCTGCCGGTTGGAATAAAAAGACGACATCATCCATGACAGGTAGTTCAACGATCCGTTTCATCAAACCTAATGCAATCGAAGCATGCATGTCATGACCACACGCATGCATGAACCCCGGGTGTTCTGAGCAAAACGGAAGCCCAGTTGCTTCTTCAATCGGTAATCCATCAATATCTGCGCGATACCCGATCGTCCGGTTTCCAGTCAATCCTTTCACCCGGACGAAAACACCTGTTTCGAACGTGTCATATGTGACACGATCTGGCGGATATGCACGAATTTGTTCCAATATAAAAGCTTGCGTCTTAAATTCCTTGAACCCGGGTTCCGGTATTTTATGAAGCGCGCGCCGCATTTTAATGGCGTATTCCATCTGACTGACTTCCTCCTTCTTCTTTTACGATGTCCCAAAAAGCTTGGACTTGTTTTAATTCAAGCATCGACTCCGTGGACAAGATCCAAGTATCTCGCTTCAGTACTTTTCCGGATGATGTCTTCAACGGAAGCTGCATGACTTCATTCGATTGCTGAATCGTCGACTCAGGTAAGATCGCAAAACCGATGCCATGTAACGCCATCTGTTTGCATGTCTCGATTTGGTCGACGACCAGTGTCCGAGATGGGGGACTTGCGAACCGATCTTGCCACCACTCTAAAATTTCTTGATAGTACGTCGAATCACTTTTGAACTGGATGAACGGGCGATCCGTCACACGCAATTGTTCAATCGACGTCAACTCACTATCAACTAGATAGAGCGGGTCTGAAAAAAGGCGCTCTTTAACACCTTTCCAGTCCGGGTTTCCACGAATGATCCCGATATGAAAGTGTTCCTCTAACATATGACGCATCATCTCACTTGACCATCCGGTGACCAACTGGACACGCACATGCGGATAACGCTCGACGAATCGTTTTAAGACACGCGGGAGCCAGTATTGTCCCATGATGGAGGCGACAGCAATCCGAAGCGTTCCGTAAACGGCACCCTCTTCTGCCGTCAATTCACTTTTTAGTTCGAGTTCCTTCCGATTCATCTCTTTTGCGAGACCAATCACTTTTTCTCCTTGCGGTGTGATGCTTAAGCCACGCGATGAACGAATGAATAGTTTGGTTCCCCAGCGTCTCTCAATCGCAACAAGACGTTGACTAAGCGCAGGTTGTGAAACGAATAATCGTTCAGCAGCTCGCCTCATATTCAATTCTTCCGATAAAGTGATCAACATTTCCATTTCCGACACTTGCAATGTGAGATTCGACTCCTCATGATATAAGATGGCATTAGTTTAACACGTTAGAAAGGACGATACATATGACACGCTATCATTTTATGTTCATCATCTCAACGATTGCAACGCTTGGCAGTCTCTATTTTAGTGAAATTCGTGGATTCATTCCCTGCCCTCTCTGTTGGTGGCAACGACTATTCATGTATACGACAGCCTTTTATTTGCTCATATCCTTGTTCCGGTCGAAAACGATCGATCCACTCTTTGTACGCCTATATGTGCTTGCCGGCTTTGGTGTCGCCTTGTACCATGTCATCCTTGAGCGTTTACCCGATGGCGAAGCGTTATGTTCGAGTGGCTGTCTCATCAAATGGGTCAACTATTTCGGTTTCTTGACGATTCCGATGATGAGTCTCATTGCCTTTACATTACTCTTGATTCTAGCGTTCTATCCAGCACGTTCGAACAATGAAGCGTAAGATATGAATCTTTGGTCAATACAAAGAAGGAGAAGTCAATTCGGCTTCTCCTTCTTTTGTCGTTTTACATCACGTCCATCGATTGAAAACACTTACGGCGCTTGAGAACGCAAGCTCTGAGAGTTGTCCCGTCCCTTCACACCAGTCTCCGACGAAAGCGACACCTGCATGTCCCGGAATTTGAGTCGCAAGAGGACCTTGCCCCATTTTCCATTTGATTTCTTGTACGACTGCTCGTTTAATCGTTCGTTCTGCAACGATACGTTCTCTCCAGTCTGTGAAATGAACGTCAAGCATCTGTTCGATTCCCGTTTGAACATGTCCGATATAATCAGGATCCTCAAGTCGATCGTGTTCAAGATAAGCGATTGCTTGAAGGACTTGACCATCCTTTGGTGCGAGGCTTGCATCATAATGCGATAAATCCGTGATGAACGCTCGATGCGAACGGTCGTAGATGTATGAGTACGGTGTTTGGATATAAGGCTGAAGTCCGAGATCATACACGAAAACTTCGACGGGTTCATGACTCGCATGCGGTGTCACGAATTTTTGGATCGTCGTTGGAGTCGCCATTTTTAAGATTTCACGTGGTGGTACGGCAAAGATGATCCGTTCCACATTCCATTCTTGTTTTTTTCGATCACGTACCAAGAATCCTGTCGTAGTCAATTCGACTGCTGTTATTTTTGTTTTTTTCAAGATCTCTCCGCGGTTCTCTAGGATGATCCGTTCCAATTCCTGTACTAACCCTTGCCAACCCCCTTCGATGTATGAGACAGGCTTTCGCGTCCGAAAAAGCTTTTGATAATACTCGAAATAGACATCTGATGGAATTTTTTCTGGTTCTGCCGTAAAAAAATTCGTTGATGCCAAATCAAGCATCAACTGTGCCACTTGTTCATCGACGCGTTCTGTTTTTAACCATTGCCCGATGGATTGTTGCGGATTCCCTCGTTCGACTCGTAAAATCGTTTTAATAATCTCCCATGTAAAACGTACTTTGTTCGTTCCTTCGATGACTTCTGTTTTCAGTAGTCCCCAGGCATTCGCAGGAACAGCCGTCAAATGACCTGAAAATTCATATTTCGCACGACTCGCTGAAAAATCAAGCCACGTCACTTCGATACCGAGTTGTTTCGTTAATTTGCGAAGAATTGATTGATCGCGTCCATAAATCGCATGGGCACCGTAATTAAATGTAAAGCCCTTTACGGTTTGAGAGGTGGCACGTCCTCCGAGTAATCCAGCATCCCAGAGCGTGACCGGTGTTCCTTGTTTTGCAAATAATGCCGCTGCTGTCAATCCGGATAACCCTCCACCTATGATCCCAATCGTCATACTCTCGCCTCCTCAACCATCGTTTCTCTTCTTTTCCCATAACGACCGGAGAAGAATCGAAGAACATGAAAAAAGACATGATTTCAATCATGAAATCATATCTCCTTATTTTTGATTATGCTTTCCACCATTCATCAAGTGGTGAGACGGGCATATGATGCTTATGTCCAACACGTTTATACTGCGTCTCTAACTTTTCTTGACTTGCTTCTGAAATCGACTTACCTTCCAAATAATCATCAATTTCTTCGTATGTCATTCCGAGTGCCACTTCGTCTGGTAGTGCCGGACGATTTTCTTCAAGGTCTGCTGTCGGAACTTTTTCAATCAAGACTTCTGGGGCGTTCAAGTAACGTAAGAGTTGTTTCCCTTGCCGTTTATTCAGTCCCGTTAATGGCGTTAAATCACATGCACCATCCCCATGTTTCGTGTAGAATCCCGTCACGAATTCGGCTGCATGATCCGTTCCAACGACTAAACAGCCATAATGAGCAGCTAAATCATATTGACTCTTCATTCGTTCTCGCGCTTTCGTATTTCCTTTGCTAAAGTCTGAAAGTTCTGCACCTGTCGCCTCTTCGAATGCCCGCATCGATGCTTCGACCGCTGGTTTGATATTCACACGAAGCGAATGATCCGGTTGAATAAAAGTCAAGGCTGCCTGTGCGTCTGCTTCATCTTGTTGTTCACCGTAAGGCAAGCGGACCGCATAAAATGAGACATCTTGTCCCTCTTCTTTTCGCAACTCTTCAACTGCCAGTTGGCATAGACGACCTGCGAGCGTTGAATCTTGTCCCCCGGAGATGCCTAATACGAATCCCTTCGCCCCTGTATGCTTGAGATACGCCTTCAAGAAGGCTACCCGCTCGTTTACTTCTTGGGCTGGATCAATGATAGGTTTAACGCCTGTTACTTGGATGATTTCTTGTTGCATGAATAAATTCACTCCTTCACATCGTTTTGATCGTCATTTTGAATCAATCATTTGTTGATCCGTCGTTTGTTTTGCATTTGCTCCTTTGAACTGGCGGATTGTCGATACGCGAACTTCCTTGCTATCACCTAAAGAGGAGATCGGTAATTCAACCGTGTACTGTTTCGTTTCGCGTTTTGTGAACGTATCCTTCTCAATCGCTTGCGTGAATACTTGTTCTTTCTCAAAATCATACGTTACGTGTTGTTTTGCATCAATCAATTGAGCCTGAAATCGTTGCGAGGAAGGGTATGTCACGTTTACACTGTGATCATTTGGATTCGTTAAGGAAATGTCTAATTGCATCATACTGTCTTGCTTTGTCGTTTTGACTGCAATCTGAATCGGTTCGTTCATGGTTTTTGTTGCCTGTTGTTTCTTTTCTTGGCAACCTGCTAAACAAACAGTAAGCAGCAACAGAATGAAAACGAGACGTTTCATTTCATCCCTCCTTTTATCTAATCAATTTTATCACAAAAAAAAGCGAGAGAGGATTTCCTCTCTCGTACATTTCATCTCTTATGCTACAGGTAAAGTAGATGGATTCATCTTGAATGAAAACAATTGCTCTAAACCTGTCGCAAACAGTTCGTCACAGATATCTTCTGCCGCGTTTGCTGGTGCAACCAATGTAATCGTACGACTGTCCATTGTTTCGATCGTGACATATACCCCTGTTGTTGTCCGTTCCTTGTATCCTACTGCTAAATCAGTTTCAGCGAAAAGTAACATATCCCCGATTCTCCCCTTTTCTCATTCATATGCCAAGCCAAAAGATGACCTACATGCTTCGAATTCGTTGTTGTAGGTTTACTGTATCAAAGAGATGAAAAAAGAAGAGAATAGTCATTCGACATTTCATTTCAAAACAATATTCCAGTTCAAATAGGGATATTTTGGAATAATCTACATAGTTGGTGCATGCAAGCGTTTTTACGAGCGTTTCCAACACATTTCATTTCGATTTCAAAAAGATGACAACATAATTTTGATTATTTTACCATCATTTTTAGATAACAGGGAAAATATACCTAGACAATCGATGGCTCATTTTGTCGAATGATTCTTTCACACAATATTATTTTGAGTTCTCATGAACTTTCATCTATCATTCGATTCATTTGTTGCCAAACCGTCCCTAGTGCTTCTTCCCCACTTTCGATTCGAGTCAAGGCGAGTTCCGCCTGTAAAGCGACTTCATATTCTCGGTCTCGGCTCGCTTCACGCAGTCTTGGAATCGACTGTTCTGTTCCAACATCGAACAGGAATCGAGCAGCCCGCCAACGTACTAGTTTATTTTTATCCGTCAAAGCCTCCATCATCATTGGTTCAGCCTCTGGCATCGCCCAATCCGAAATCGTATCACCTGCTGTTCGTCGTACGATACCTGATGGATCATGGAGTGCACTTGTCAGATACTCTAATAATTCTTCCCGATGTTCTTCGAACATCCCAAGCTTTACGATTGCTTGACGACGAATTTGCATTTTTTCATCCTGTAATAATCGTGCATACGCCGGAACCCATTCCATTTCAACAGGCAGTTCATCAAGCGCCGCGAATCGTTCTTTCCAATCAGACGAACGAATAGCTTGACCACTAAAGGCAATATCTTCCCCTGCTGCGAGCGACTTGAGACGTTCGATACGTTCGACTGGATATGCGATCTCAATCTCATTCGCTACTTCACGCAAACTTTCGTCAAGGTCACCGTATCGAGGTGCTTGTTCCACCCAGCGTCGATCGCTAATGACATTCTGAACGAACGGTTGGACGAATAGCGCTGCTTCTCGGAATCGTTCTGGCAACCCTTCTCGTTTTTCTTCTAAGCCTTTCACACCTTTGATTTGCATTGGTACGCCTAAAATGAACTGTACAAATAAATGGACTGGCTCATACTCAGCATCTGTCTCGTGCTGTTCAACGTCATTTAACGTTTCACCGAACGCACGTCGTATATCGATGACAAGCGAACGCCAATCATATTTCGGATAACGCTCGATCGATAAAAAGTCACTGACCTGATAAACAAACTTAACGCCAGGTATTTCAAGTAATCGCTGAATGTGTTCCGGTGCGCCAAAGGCATGCTCGAATGTCTGCCCCTTTTCCGAAAAGACCTCATCAACGATGACTTTCATGTTATTTGGACTTGGTGTTGGTTCAATCGCTACGATTTTCATGTGTATCCCCTCCACTTCTATCATTTCAGATATCTAATCTGAAATGCAAAGCAAATGCCCTACAGACATGACCGTAGGGCAAAAACTTACTTGAATGCTTCTTCGATAATTGCAACGAAGGCATCCGGTGTCTCAAACATCCCCATGTGTCCACTGTCTGTTGACCGATGTATGAGATGATCATTTGTTGGTGCAAACGCACTTTCCTCTGAGATCAATGGATCCTTCGTACCATGAATGATGACACCTTTTACGTTTGCTTTCGTTAAAGCTTTCGTCATATCCCGACGATCTCGCATCGCAGAGAGTGCACGGATGGCTCCTTCGACGGTCATCATATACCCAATTTCAAGTGCTTCAGCAACAGCGAATTCATCGGCTCCTTCCGCAAATAAGGACGGAACAAGACCATTGACAAATTCTCTTACTCCAACTTCTTCGACGCGCGTGATATTTTGATTTCGTTTTTGTTTCGCTTGTTCATCATCTGCTTTCGCCGTTGAGTAAACGAGACCATATCCACTGATTTGGTCGGCATACCTTTCCACGATTGCAGCCGTGATGTACCCGCCAAAAGAGTGACCAACGATGATTGGCTTTTCAACACCACGTCGCTCTAGATCATCCATGACCCATTCTGCGAACCCCTCAATCGTATCAGGTCCGACATCCAGTCCTTCATGTCCTGGTAAACTCAACGGTAAAACTTCAAAAGAATGTCGTAAATTTGCCTCTACCCGATTAAAATAATCTGTCCCTCCTGTAAATCCATGTAGGAGTACAAGTGTTTGTTTTTCCATTGACTACCTCATCCCTTCCACTCAGATGCGAGCATACGGTACATCGTCAAGTTCATGAAACGACCATGACTATATGCATAATCTTCTAATAATCCTTCTGCTTGAAACCCTAATTTTTGAACCAATGCATTGGAAGCAAGATTCTCAGGTGCTACGAGAGCACTGATACGATGGAGAGCGAATTCCTCAAATCCGTAAGTCAGAACAGCTCGAGCCGCTTCGGAAGCCACCCCGCGTTGCCAATACTCTTGACTGACTTCAAAGCCAATTTCAGCTCGATGGTATTGGGAAAGCCAGTTATGAAAACCAATCGTACCGATCAATTGATTCGTTTCTGCATCAGCAATTGCCCAGCGAATCGCTTTACCTTGTGTAAACTGTTCCTTGAAGTAACTGATGACATTTTTTGCTTCATAGACTGTCACAAGCGGATCTGATCCGTAATAGTACATGACTTCATCATCTGATAGGATTTTAAACAATTCACGTGCGTCACGGTTTTCGAGCTCACGTAATACGAAGCGCTCGGTTCGCAATTCCGGGAATGGCTTTCGCAAGCCCCACATGCTCCATCACCTCTCTTTATGCTTCTCTATGTAGTATGCCCGTTTTCAGGAGTAAATATCCTTTCAGGCAATTCGAAGTTTTGCTACTATTGAATTATGAATGAGTTAGTCACGGAAAGGAAGCGAAGTGGTATGTCAAGTGCGTTACTTTACTTATATGAGGACGAAGAAAATCAACGCTTGACGATGTCAGGGGTGCATTTCTCTGATTTCGCCGCAGCCGTCGATTTAAAGCGTCCTTTGCTTATTTCAGGAAGTGATTTCAAGCAGACGAAACAATCGTTTCGGACAATGCTACATTATATCGAAGCGCATGAAATCGAACAGTTTTCACAATCCACGGATGTGCAGCGTCATCCATTGATCGCTATCGATATTCGTTCCTCCCATTCACTCGACGTATTAACGGATGTCGAAATCGCGGAATTATTATTTCTAATGCATATGAAACGTGGAATGCCACTTCCCTTCCTTGATTCGATTGAAAATGAATTGGTCTATTTTAGCGAGCATGACGGACTTCATGCTTCCGTTTACTTAAAAGACTGGGCAAGCGTCGAACAATTGATTGCTGATCTTGTGCAACGAAAATTCCGACAGCACGCACGATCCGTTGCCTCTGTTGCTTTAACAGCTGAAATCATGATTCATATCCGTCATTTTCTCGGAGAAGGGGTCCTGATTGATTTCGAAAGCGCAAAGCGATCTGTTTTTTCAAGAAATATTACGATTCCTGTCTATGTGGCTGGCCGTTATGAAGACATGAGCGTGTTACATGAAGATTTTGAAGCCGAGAAAGAATCAATTCTTAGACGTGGAACGCTTGTGTGCCGAAAAAAGAAATGGAGTTTTGAGTTAAATTGACCTTTAGCATCTTTTTCTTTTAGAAAAGGATGCTTTTGTTCTATTTGAATTTTAAATGATGATTCCTTCTTTACGGTTATTCTGGACAATGTGACAATATCGTTAAAAAATTTTTCGAATTTTCACACAAAATAAGACTAGCATCTTGTGAGGACTTCGCTATAATGAGGATAACCTTTTTAAGATAGAAGTTAGACCTGTTTTTTTGTAGGGATGGTACTGGAATCAGCAGAAGGAGGAATTCAATATGGATCAGTTAAAAGTGAACGGAATTGGCTCATTCACGAAATTTGCGACGAACGGGAACATCCTCAAATTAAAGGATGCGACACTCGGTGAAGTGAAACTGTCGCTGAATGAAGCGAGTTCAATGACCATCGCCCCTGTCGATGAAGAAAATGGACTTTTCGTCATTAAAGGGCAACAGCAGGAATCGCTTGTTGAACTGACGTTACCACGTCAATCCTGTGAGGTCGTTCACGCTTGGCTCCTCCATAAATTGAAACGCCATAAAAAAATTCGCTTGATTGCGACAAGCTGACATTTGTATGAAAATCCTTAACTCAAGACTTCCATTCTTGAGTTAAGGTTTTTTTTCTG